>NZ_CP033877.1:0-300000 GCF_006970445.1 Stenotrophomonas maltophilia
GATGGATGCTTGGTCCCGTAGTCTCGAGCGCCTCGAAGCGGAGTTCCCGCCGGAAGACGTTCATACCTGGTTGAAGCCGCTGCAGGCCGATCTGCGCGTGGACAGCCTGGTGCTGTATGCACCGAATGCCTTCATCGTCGACCAGGTCCGCGAGCTGTACCTGGCCCGGATCCGCGAACTGCTGGCTCATTTCGCCGGTTTCAGCGACGTTTTTCTTGAAATCGGCTCGCGCCCGCGTCCCGTGGAGGCGCAGAATGCGCCGGTTTCCACGCCCTCGGCGCATGTGTCCAGCGAACCGCAGGTGCCCTTCGCCGGCAACCTGGACAATCACTACACGTTCGCCAACTTCGTCGAAGGCCGCAGCAACCAGCTGGGCCTGGCCGCCGCCTTCCAGGCAGCGCAGAAGCCGGGCGACCGGGCGCACAACCCGCTGCTGCTGTACGGAGGCACCGGCCTGGGCAAGACCCACCTGATGTTCGCCGCCGGCAACGCGATGCGCCAGGCCAATCCGGGGGCGAAGGTGCTGTACCTGCGTTCGGAGCAGTTCTTCAGCGCGATGATCCGGGCCCTGCAGGAAAAGACCATGGATCAGTTCAAGCGCCAGTTCCAGCAGGTGGACGCGCTGTTGATCGATGACATCCAGTTCTTCGCCGGCAAGGACCGCACGCAGGAAGAGTTCTTCCACACGTTCAACGCGTTGTTCGATGGCAAGCAGCAGATCATCCTGACCTGCGACCGCTATCCGCGCGAAGTCGAGGGCCTGGAAGCGCGCCTGAAGTCGCGGCTTGCCTGGGGCCTGTCGGTCGCGATCGAACCGCCGGACTTCGAGACCCGCGCCGCGATCGTGCTGGCCAAGGCACGCGAACGCGGTGCCGAGATTCCCGATGATGTTGCGTTCCTGATCGCCAAGAAGATGCGCTCCAACGTGCGCGACCTCGAAGGTGCGCTCAATACCCTGACCGCCCGCGCCAACTTCACCGGCCGCGCGATCACCACCGAATTTGCCCAGGAAACCCTGCGCGACCTGCTGCGCGCCCAGCAGCAGGCGATCAGCATTCCCAACATCCAGAAAACCGTTGCCGACTACTACGGCCTGCAGATCAAGGATCTGCTGTCGAAGCGTCGGACCCGCTCGCTGGCCCGCCCCCGCCAGGTCGCCATGGCCCTGACCAAGGAACTGACCGAGCACAGCCTGCCCGAGATCGGCGACGCCTTTGCCGGTCGCGATCACACCACGGTGCTGCACGCCTGCCGCCAGATCCGGACCCTGATGGAAACCGACGGCAAGCTCCGCGAGGACTGGGACAAGCTGATCCGGAAGCTGAGCGAATGATGCACGGATGCCGATGAGGCGTCATCGCACAAAACGGTGCAGAATCCGGTAGCAAGCGCGGGACACGTTGTGGATAAAAATGGCGTTTGAAATCGCGCCAGATTTATCCACAGCTTTCCCCACCCCCTGGGGGTCGGTAATACAGAGGGTTTCGATGTCTGAAATCTCTTTATTTACAAAGACTTAGCATTGTTTTCCAGCGATTCTGTCTCTACCAGCACCACCAAGCTTTTGATTTATTCCACATTTTTTTAAAGCATAGGGGCACGGAACCACATGCGTTTCACACTGCAGCGCGAAGCCTTTCTCAAGCCGTTGGCACAGGTCGTCAACGTGGTCGAACGCCGCCAGACCCTTCCGGTTCTGGCCAATTTCCTGGTCCAGGTGCAGAACGGCCAGCTGTCGCTGACCGGTACCGACCTGGAAGTGGAGATGGTGTCGCGGATCGCGGTTGAAGATGCCCAGGACGGCGAAACCACCATTCCCGCCCGCAAGCTGTTCGAGATCATCCGTGCCCTGCCCGACGGCAGCCGGATCAGCGTCTCGCAGACCGGTGACAAGATCACCGTGCAGGCCGGTCGCAGCCGCTTCACCCTGGCGACCCTACCCTCCAATGACTTCCCGTCGGTTGACGAAGTGGAAGCCACCGAGCGCGTGGCCATCGGCGAAGCGACCCTGAAGGAACTGATCGAGCGCACCGCGTTCGCGATGGCCCAGCAGGACGTGCGCTACTACCTCAACGGCCTGCTGTTCGACCTGCGCGGCGATGCCCTGCGTACCGTCGCCACCGACGGCCACCGCCTGGCGCTGTGTGAAACCGACCTGGCCAAGCCCAGCGGTTCCAAGCGCCAGATCATCGTGCCGCGCAAGGGCGTGACCGAACTGCAGCGCCTGCTGGAGAGCGGCGATCGCGAGATCGAGCTGGAAGTCGGCCGCAGCCACGTTCGCGTCAAGCGCGACGATGTGACCTTCACCTCCAAGCTGATCGACGGCCGCTTCCCGGATTACGAAGCGGTGATTCCGATCGGCGCCGACCGCGAAGTGAAGGTTGATCGCGAAGCGCTGCGCGCCTCGCTGCAGCGCGCCGCGATCCTGTCCAACGAGAAGTACCGCGGCATCCGCGTGGAAGTCTCGCCGGGCAACCTGAAGATCAGCGCGCACAACCCGGAACAGGAAGAAGCCCAGGAAGAGATCGAAGCCGATACCACGGTCAGCGATCTGGCCATTGGCTTCAACGTGAACTACCTGCTGGACGCCCTCTCCGCCCTGCGCGATGAGGAAGTCATCATCCAGCTGCGCGATTCCAACTCCTCTGCGCTGGTGCGTGAATCCAGCAGCGAGAAGTCGCGTCACGTGGTGATGCCGCTGCGTCTCTGACAGCAGCGCTGTTCCACGTGGAACCGAACGACGCCTGGGATCTTCCCGGGCGTTTTTTTTTTGCAGGTTCCACGTGGAGCATCGAGAAGACGTGGTCCTCCGGACGACGTCACTTCCGTCGACGAGATCGGTTGGACCGGTTGCCCTTACGGGCTGTTCGTCTCGAGCGTTCGGATCAGGATCACTGGGCAGGAACAACATTCAGCTGCGTTTGGTCGAGAGCCCAGTTGCCGACTCCTCGACCTGGTCGCACATGACCAGATCTGGCTGGACAGGAAACGACCACACGCCATTGTGCCTCCCTCTGCAAATGTCTCTGTCCACAGGCAGGATTCGAGGCAGATCGGGGCAAGCCTAGCTTCTAAATCTGGGTATAAATCTAAAGCATGGTGGTGATGGTAGAGCCAGATTTCGTGGAAAAATGCCTTATCTACATGATTTAAAAGAAATTTATGCACCTGAAACCCCCTGTATATCGGCCTCTCAGCCTGGGGGGGAACCTGTGGATAGTTTCGAAGGCATGGCAAAAGGGCTTTTTTATCCACAGATTGCCCATACCTTGTGTATAAGTCATACAAACCTGCTGTGGACAGCGTGGAACGATTGCTCTGAATTCTTTGAAATCTGTGGAACCGCCCAGGGCACGGGATCGTAGATTTCAAGGAATCTGCAGGGTCCCCCGCTGATACGAGGCGGCGACGAGGCAAATGCTGTCCTCGGCATCCCCTGAAATTGATGAAATCTGAAGGGCTGCACCCAGCAACCCCGCGCAGAATGGAAGGATTTTCGGGCTCACCGGGGGCGGCACCTGTCGGAACGAGATAGCAGCACCACGTGGAACCAGCGATCGGGAATCTGGCAGACCCGCGGCATCCGGCTCGACAGCCGGCCCGGCACGTCCGGCTTGACCGATGCAGTAAGCTGATGGATTCCCTGCCCCTCTACCGCCCCGTGCGGATGGTCCTTCGCGCCCCATGCTTATCCGCCGCCTCGCCTTGCACCAACTGCGTCGCTTCAGTGCGGTGGACCTGTCGCCCCAGCCGGGATTGAACCTGCTGACCGGCGACAACGGTGCCGGCAAGACCAGTGTGCTCGAGGCCCTGCATCTGATGGCCTATGGGCGCAGCTTCCGTGGCCGGGTCCGTGATGGGTTGGTGCGTCAGGGCCAGGAGGCGCTGGAGATCTTCGTGGAATGGGACGAACAGCGCGCCAATCACCCCCCGCACCGTCGAAAGGCCGGCCTGCGCCATAGTGGGCAGGACTGGAAGGGACGATTGGACGGCGAAGACGTGGCCCAGCTCGGCAATCTGTGCGCTGCGCTGGCAGTCGTAACCTTCGAGCCTGGCAGCCATGCACTGGTCAGCGGAGGGGGCGAACCCCGTCGCCGTTTCCTGGATTGGGGCTTGTTCCACGTGGAACCTGATTTCCTGTCCTTGTGGCGCCGCTACTCGCGGGCGTTGAAGCAGCGAAACGCCCTGCTCAAGCAAGGCGGCCCGTCGCGGATGCTGGATACGTGGGATCACGAGCTGGCCGAGGCCGGAGAACCCCTGACCAGCCGCCGCCAGCACTACCTTGAGCGCCTGCAGCAGCGCACCGTGGCGCTGGCTGCCAGCCTGGCCCCGCAACTCGGTATCCAGGCCCTGGAACTCAGCCCGGGGTGGCGTCGGCACGAGCTTCCGCTGGCCGATGCCCTGCTTCTGGCCCGGGAACGTGATCGCCAGGCCGGGTACACCTCGGTTGGCCCGCACCGGGCAGACTGGAGTGTGGATTTCCACAGCATTCCGGGCCGCGATGCACTGTCACGTGGTCAGGCAAAGCTGACGGCATTGGCTTGCCTGTTGGCGCAGGCCGAGGACTATGCGGAACAACGCGGCGAATGGCCGGTGATCGCGCTGGATGATCTGGCCTCCGAACTGGATCGCACCCATCAGGCGCGGGTACTGGAGCGACTGCTCAGTGGACCGGCACAGATCTTCATCACCGCGACTGAAACCCCGGCGGCGCTGCAGGAACTGACCCACATCACCCGGTTCCACGTGGAACATGCACAGATCGTGGCTGTGCCATAGTGGGCACATCAGGGCCACTCGACCCCGGCTGGTATAATTCGGGTTGGAATCCTTTCATTCTCGGCTCATCGCTCCAAGCGGTGGCCGACCTGCGGAGCCTACGGCAAGCGCAATGAGCGACGAACAGAACACCCCGGCAAACAACGGCAATTACGACGCCAACAGCATTACCGCCCTGGAAGGCCTGGAGGCTGTCCGCAAGCGACCCGGCATGTACATCGGTGACGTGCATGACGGCACCGGTCTGCACCACATGGTGTTCGAGGTCGTCGACAACTCGATCGACGAAGCGCTGGCCGGCCACGCCGACCATGTTGCGGTGACGATCCATGCTGACGGCTCGGTCTCGGTGTCGGACAACGGTCGCGGCATTCCGACCGGCAAGCATGAGCAGATGAGCGCCAAGCTCGGCCGCGAAGTCTCCGCCGCCGAAGTGGTGATGACCGTCCTGCATGCAGGCGGCAAGTTCGACGACAACAGCTACAAGGTTTCCGGCGGCCTGCACGGCGTCGGCGTCAGCGTGGTCAACGCGCTGTCGCAGAAGCTGCTGGTGGACGTGTTCCAGAATGGCTCCCACTACCAGCAGGAATTCAGCAACGGCGCCGCCGTGACCGCGCTGGCCAAGCTGGAAGCCACCACCAAGCGTGGCACCACCGTGCGCTTCTGGCCGTCGACCGTCGCCTTCCACGACAACGTGGAATTCCACTACGACATCCTGGCCCGCCGCCTGCGCGAGCTGTCGTTCCTGAACTCCGGCGTCAAGATCGTCCTTGCCGACGAGCGCGGCGATGGCCGTCGCGATGACTTCCACTACGAAGGCGGCATCCGCAGCTTCGTGGAGCATCTGGCCCAGCTGAAGACCCCGCTGCACCCGAACGTCATCTCGGTTACCGGCGAGCACAACGGCATCGTCGTGGATGTGGCGCTGCAGTGGACCGACTCCTACCAGGAGACGATGTACTGCTTCACCAACAACATTCCGCAGAAGGACGGCGGCACCCACCTTGCCGGTTTCCGTGGTGCGCTGACCCGCGTGCTCAACAACTACATCGAGCAGAACGGCATCGCCAAGCAGGCCAAGATCAACCTGACCGGCGACGACATGCGCGAAGGCATGATCGCGGTGCTGTCGGTGAAGGTGCCGGACCCGAGCTTCTCCAGCCAGACCAAGGAAAAGCTGGTCAGCTCCGACGTGCGCCCGGCGGTGGAAAACGCCTTCGGTGCGCGCCTGGAAGAGTTCCTGCAGGAAAACCCGAACGAAGCCAAGGCAATTGCCGGCAAGATCGTCGACGCCGCGCGTGCACGTGAAGCCGCCCGCAAGGCCCGCGACCTGACCCGCCGCAAAGGCGCGCTGGACATCGCCGGCCTGCCGGGCAAGCTGGCCGACTGCCAGGAAAAGGATCCGGCGCTGTCCGAACTGTTCATCGTCGAGGGTGACTCGGCAGGTGGCTCGGCCAAGCAGGGCCGCAACCGAAAGAACCAGGCCGTGCTGCCGCTGCGCGGCAAGATCCTCAACGTGGAACGCGCACGCTTCGATCGCATGCTGTCCTCCGACCAGGTCGGTACGCTGATCACCGCGCTGGGCACCGGCATCGGCCGCGACGAGTACAACCCGGACAAGCTGCGTTACCACAAGATCATCATCATGACCGACGCCGACGTCGACGGCGCCCACATCCGCACCCTGCTGCTGACGTTCTTCTACCGTCAGATGCCGGAGCTGATCGAGCGCGGTTACGTCTACATCGGCCTGCCGCCGCTGTACAAGATCAAGCAGGGCAAGCAGGAGCTGTACCTGAAGGATGATCCGGCGCTGGACAGCTACCTGGCCAGCAGTGCGGTGGAAAACGCCGCCCTGGTGCCGGCTACCGGCGAACCGGGCATCGAAGGCCTGGCGCTGGAAAAGCTGCTGCTGGCCTATGCCGCCGCGCTCGATTCCATCGAACGCAACGCCCACCGCTATGACCGCAACCTGCTCGAAGCGCTGGTCGATTTCGTGCCGATGGACATGGACAGCCTGCGCAATGCGGGCGAAGGCGAAGGCCTGGATGCGCTGGCCAAGCGCCTCAACCAGGGCAGCCTGGGCAGCCCGCGTTTCAGCCTGGAACTGCAGGACGCCAACGAGGAGCGCCCCGCCGCCGTGCTGGTGACCCGTCGTCACATGGGCGAGCAGCACATCCAGGTGCTGCCGATGTCGGCGTTCGAAAGCGGCGAGCTGCGCGCGATCCATCAGGCCTCCAAGCTGCTGCACGGCCTGGTGCGCGAAGGCGCGACGATTTCCCGCGGCGCCAAGTCGATCGAAGTCGACAGCTTTGCCAAGGCGCAGAACTGGTTGCTCGAGGAGGCCAAGCGCGGCCGTCAGATCCAGCGATTCAAGGGTCTGGGTGAAATGAATCCGGAGCAGCTGTGGGATACCACGGTGAATCCGGAGACCCGTCGCCTGCTGCAGGTGCGTATTGAAGATGCGGTCGCTGCCGACCAGATCTTCAGCACCCTGATGGGCGATGTCGTCGAGCCGCGTCGCGACTTCATCGAAGACAATGCGCTGAAGGTCGCCAACCTGGATATCTGACACAATCGGGACCTGGCCGGTGCGCGGGGAGCTGCACCGGCCTTCGTCCCTTGAACGCAGGTACCTGATGTCCGCATCCGCTCCGGTCTCCGCCGCCCCGCCTCCGGTTCCGCCGGCGTCTAACCCGCCGCGCGCCGTGGCACCGTTGGCAGGTTTCTTCATCGACCTGGGCATCGCCGCCGTCACCCTGGTCGGGCTGAGCATGGTCACCGGTCTGTTCTGGGGCTTCTACCGTGCGATCGTGGTCAGCCGCGCCAACGCCGAGGCCAATGGCGGCGGACTGACACCTGACACTGTCGGGGCGGCAGTGGGCCAGCCCGGTGCGCTGGCGCAGATCCTGATGGCCCTGATCGCCACCGGTGGCGCCGCACTGCTGCTGTACTTCTGGCGACGCCCGGCAAACGCCGGCGAACGCCTGGCCTCGCGACAGGCGTTGCTGCGGCCTTCCACCTGGGGCTGGACCCTGCTGGTGGCCACGCTGATCGTGCTTGGCAGCAACGGCATCGCCTTCCTTTCCAAACAGTTCGGCATCGAGCCGGTGCCCACCAACGTGGAACTGATGCAGAGCGCGATCGCTCGCTTCCCGTTGTTCCTGGTGCTGTTTGCGGTCGTCCTTGCCCCCGCCTACGAAGAGCTGCTGTTCCGCCGCGTTCTGTTCGGGCGCCTGTGGCAGGCCGGCCGCCCCTGGCTGGGCCTCATCCTGAGCAGCCTGGCGTTCGCCCTGGTCCATGAAGTGCCCGGTGTCAGCAAGAACTCATTGCTGGGCATGGCGCAGCTGTGGCTGGTGTACGGTGGCATGGGCGCCGCCTTCTGCTGGCTGTACCGCCGCACCGGCACGCTGTGGGCGGCGATCGCCGCGCACGCACTGAACAACGCTGTCGCCCTTGCCGCCATGGTGTTTCTTGGCGCAACGTAACGCCGTGTCCGCTTGACGAAAGATTAAGCAGGTACGTTACACACTGCACTTATGAACACGGGGGTGGACCCATGAAACAACTGCTGCTGGCCCTTGTCGTCACCACCCTGCTCAGCGCCTGCGCGACGACCACGTCGCCGACCGGGCGTCGGCAGATGGTCGGCGGCGTGTCGCAGGCGCAGCTGGACCAACTGGGTGCGCAGGCGTTCGCCGAGACCAAGCAGAAAGAGAAGATCAGCACTGATGGCCGCCAGAACGGCTATGTGCAGTGCGTGGTCAACGCGTTGGTCGCACAGTTGCCGCCTCAGTACCGTGGCGTACGGTGGGAGACCGCCGTGTTCGTCGACAAGGAACCCAACGCCTTTGCCCTGCCCGGCGGCAAAGTGGGCGTGAACACCGGCATCTTCACCGTCGCCAAGAACCAGGACCAGCTGGCTGCCGTGATCGGCCATGAGATCGGCCATGTCATCGCGCGCCACCACGAAGAACGCATTACCCGGCAGATGGGCGCGCAGACCGGCCTGGCCGTGCTGGGTGCGCTGGCCGGTGCCGCTTATGGCGATGGTGCCGCCAGTACGGTCAACCAGCTGGGCGGCATGGGCGCGCAGACGGCGTTCCTGCTGCCAGGCTCGCGGACCCAGGAAAGCGAGGCCGATGTCATCGGCCAGCGACTGATGGCACAGGCCGGATTCAACCCGGCCCAGGCCGTGGACCTGTGGCAGAACATGATGGCCGCCAGCGGCGGTCGAAGCCCGCAATGGCTGTCTACCCACCCCGATCCGGCCAACCGGATCCAGGAGCTGCGACGTGATGCACCGGGCCTGACCCCGGTCTATCAGCAGGCGCAGGCGGCCGGGCTGCGGCCAAAGTGCGGATGAGTGCGCAGTTCTATGCTGTATTGCAGCACATAAAACGATTTCTCACGCCATCTGTTTCTGATACGTTTGGCGGCTCAGATTTTTCTGACAGTCCGACTTTGCCGCTATCCGGCGGTTCGATCGAGGTGAACGATGATTTTCCGTAACCACAAAGCTGTGCTTTCCGTCCTCGTCGCGACCGCCCTGACCGGCGCCGTGGTCACCGATGCCTTTGCGCAGTCCTCGCGTTCCTCCGACCGTGGCAGCCGCGGCGGCAGCAGCAAGCAGGCCAAGGCCGAACCGCTGTACCCGAATGCGACCCGCCAGGAGCCGGCCGCCAAGGCCTCGGCCAAGATGGGCAGCAAGCTGCAGAAGATGATCGACAGCTACAACAAGGAAAAGTTCCCAGAGACGCGCGAGCAGGCTGACGCGATCCTGGCCGACAGTGCCTCCAACGAGTACGACAAGTCGCTGGCCGCGCAGCTGGCCTCGCAGGCTGCCTACCAGACCGACGACACGCCGGGCGCCATCGCCTACCTGAAGCAGGTCATCCAGTTCAACGGCCTGGACAACAACGGCCACTTCCAGTCGATGCTGATGCTGGGCCAGCTGCAGCTGCAGGAAGACAAGACCGCCGAAGGCCTGGCCACCCTGGACAAGTACTTCGCCGAGAGCAAGTCGACCAAGCCGGAAGAGCTGATCGCCAAGGGCCAGGCGCTGTACCAGCTGGAGCGCTACCAGGAAGCGATCCCGGTGCTGAAGCAGGCCATCGCCGGCGCCGCCGAGCCGAAGGACAACTGGAACCAGCTGTTGATGGCGGCCCTGTCCGAAGCCGGCCAGACCGGTGAAGCCGTGCAGGCCGCAGAAGCGCTGGCGGCCAAGAACCCGACGGACAAGAAGGCCCAGCTGAATCTGGCCAACATGTACATGCAGGCTGACCAGATGCCGAAGGCCGCCGCGGTGATGGACAAGCTGCGCAGCAGCGGCCAGCTCACCGAAGAGCGCGAGTACAAGCAGCTGTACTCGATCTATGCCAACACCGAGAACAAGGAAAAGGACGTCATCGCGGTCATCAACGAAGGGTTGCAGAAGGGCATCCTGAAGCCGGACTACCAGGTCTACCTGGCGCTGGCCCAGTCCTACTACTACTCCGACCAGGTGCCGCAGGCGATCGATGCGTGGCAGAAGGCCGCCCCGCTCTCCAAGGACGGTGAGACCTACCTGAACCTGGCACGCGTCCTGCATGCCGAAGGTCGCGTACCCGAGGCCAAGCAGGCCGCCCAGCAGGCGCTGGCGAAGGGCGTGAAGAACCAGGCTGATGCCAAAAAAATCATCAACCTGAAGTAAGTAGGAATAACGCCTGAATGCCTGCTCAGTTGATGCGCAGGCGCTCAGGATTGGTATAAGCTTGGAGGTTCCTGCGGTGTCATGCACCGCTGATCAGGGATCCCGCCCCCGGGATTCCGGCCCCACTATTGAGCTCTTGGCGCATGACGGAACAACTAGTCGTTCACCGGTACGAACAACCCGATGACAAGGGGCTGAGCTGGCCTCGCATCGTCGGCATCGCGTTTGTAATCGCCCTGCATCTGGCCGCCTTCATGATGCTCCTGATCCCCGCCGTGGCCCCCAAGGCCGTGGCTGAGAAGGAGCGTAACGTCATGGTGACCATCGTCGACGCACCGCCGCCGCCGCCCCCGCCGCCGCCGCCCCCGCCGCCGACCGATACTCCGCCGCCGCCGGTGAAGAATCTGTCGCCGCCGAAGCCGTCGCCGGTCCCGCCGCCGCCGCAGGCGCCGGTCGTGGACGTGCCGGAACCGCGTCCGAACGATATCGTCACCCCGCCCTCGCCCCCGTCGCCGCCGGCTCCGCCGACCTCGATCGAGGCCAGCGTGGACATCTCGTCGAAGGCCATGAATCCGCCGCGCTACCCGCCGGCAGCCTTCCGCGCTGGTATCCAGGGCGAAGTGATCCTGATCATTGATGTCGATGCCAGCGGCAACGTCACCAATGTCACGGTGGAAAAGTCCAGCCGTAACCGCGACCTGGACCGTGCTGCGATGGAAGCGGCTCGCAAGTGGCGCTTCAACGCCGCTGAATCTGGCGGTAAGAAGGCGGCAGGTCGCGTTCGCGTCCCGGTCAACTTTGCGCTGAACTGATGCGCCCGGGTGGCCGCCTGGCCACCCCCGCTCCCAGTTCGATTGTTTAGCTTAGCTACACCCTTTATCACCACACACAACAAAGGTAAGCGTCATGCTGCAGGAAATTTTCATCGCCGCTGCTGCCGGGGGCAATCCGTCCAACGCCCTGTCGCAGATGGGCTTCGAGCACCTGATCCACGAAATGACCACCAAGCCGGGTGATTTCGCGGTTTCCTGGGTCGTGCTGCTGACCCTGATCGTGATGTCGGCCATGTCCTGGTACTGGACCGTCATCAACATCTTCCGTTCGGTCCGTCTGAAGAGCGCTGCCGATCGCGTCGTCAGCCTGTTCTGGGACACCCCGAACGCACAGGACGCCATCCGTGCGATGGAAGAGCAGCCGGCTTCGGAGCCGTTCTCGAAGATCGCCCTGGACGCTGCCCAGGCAGCTGCCCACCACCAGCGCGCTGAAGGCGGTGCTACCGGCGGCGTCGGTGAGAACCTGAGCCGTTCGGAGTTCGTCGACCGCGCTCTGCGTCAGGCCGTCACCCGCGAAAGCAACAAGCTGCAGTCGGGCATGACCCTGCTGGCCACCGTCGGCGCGACCGCTCCGTTCGTCGGTCTGCTGGGTACCGTGTGGGGCATCTACGGCGCGCTGATCAAGATCGGTGCCACTGGCTCCGCTTCGATCGACGCCGTTGCCGGCCCGGTGGGTGAAGCGCTGATCATGACCGCGATCGGTCTGTTCGTCGCAATCCCGGCCGTGTTCGCCTTCAACTTCTTCAGCAAGATCAACAGCGCGACCATCAGCAAGTTCGATACCTTCGCGCACGACCTGCACGACTTCTTCGCCACCGGCTCGCGCGTCCGCTAATTGCGGCGCGCGTCACCCAGCGACGAAGTAAGTAGTCACCAAGATCTAGACGGAGCCCGTTATGGCTTTCAGTAGTGGTAACAGCGGCGGCCCCATGGCCGACATCAACGTTACGCCCCTCGTGGACGTGATGCTGGTGCTGCTGATCATCTTCATCATCACGGCGCCCCTGATGTCCCACAAGGTCAAGGTGGATCTGCCGGAAGCCAACCTGATCCAGAAGCCGGAAGATGCTGAAAAGCGTCCGAACCCGATCACGCTGGCAGTCA
Source organism: Stenotrophomonas maltophilia (assembly GCF_006970445.1). Classification (NCBI taxonomy): domain Bacteria; kingdom Pseudomonadati; phylum Pseudomonadota; class Gammaproteobacteria; order Lysobacterales; family Lysobacteraceae; genus Stenotrophomonas; species Stenotrophomonas maltophilia. The sequence goes on from NZ_CP033877.1 coordinate 12,409, forward strand.
AGGAAGACGGCTCGATCTACTGGAACGACGAAGAAATCAACAAGCAGACTCTCGAGTCCCGCTTGGCGACCGCCGCACAGCAGACCCCGCAGCCGCCGCTGAACCTGCGTGGTGACCGCACCACCAAGATGCGCGTCATCAACGACCTGACCAAGGTCGCGCAGGAACAGGGCATGCTGGACGTCGGCTTCGTTGCGACCAAAGAAAAGGGGCAATAAGCCATGGCATTCAGTAGTGGTGGTGGCAAGGGCCCCATGGCAGACATCAACGTCACGCCCCTCGTGGACGTGATGCTGGTTCTGCTGATCATCTTCATCGTGACCGCGCCGATCATGACGTACCCGATCGCCGTGGACCTGCCGCAGCGCGTGCTCAACCCACCGCCGCAGCTGGTCGAACCGCCGCCGCCGATCGAGCTGAAGATCGACGCCAGCAACCAGGTCTCGTGGAACAACAGCCCGATCAATACCAGCGAGCTGCAGCAGCGGATGGAGCAGGAGGTCCAGCGTGACCCGACCAACCAGCCGGAACTGCGCATCGACGCCAGCCCGGATTCCGAGTACGACGTGATGGCCAAGGTTCTGGCCGCCGCGAAGAATGCTCAGATGAAGAAGATCGGTTTTGTGCAGCAGTAAACGCTACATCGCAACACAACAGTCATGACGCGACTGCAGACGCCCCTGGAGACAGGGGCGTCTTTTTTGTGCCCGTGGGGTCCTGTCGAGGGCACCGATGGGGTCAGATCCCTTTTCGCAGGAAAAGGGATCTGACCCCAACAGGCAGCAGGCGCCGCTATGATCGGCGGATGCTCGCCCTCTTCGACTCCCTGCGCCACTGGCTCGACGGCATCGCCCACCTCGGCACGATCCTGGCGGTGGCCTACCTGCTGTACCTGTTCGCGCTGGCAGGCTGGATCATGCTGCAGAAGCGCGAGCCGGTGGCCACGCTGAGCTGGATCCTTTCGCTGGCACTGCTGCCCTATCTCGGGCTCTTCATCTACTACCTGCTGGGGCCGCAGAAGGTGAAGCGGCAACGGCTGCGGCGTGGCCGTGCACGCTCGGGCATGGAGCACTACAGCGATGTCTGCCCGCCCGATTCGGACTGCACCGAGCTGGCCAAGATTGCCCAGGCGACCACCGGACTGGCGCCAAGCAGTGCCACCGAGGTGACCTGGCTGGTCGACGGCGCAGCCACCTATGCCGCGCTGCTCGACGCGATCGCGCAGGCGCGCGACCACGTGCACCTGGAGTACTACATCTTCAATCCCGACCATGCCGGCACCGCCCTGCGTGATGCCCTGGTCGAACGTGCGCAGGCCGGTGTGCAGGTGCGCCTGCTGCTGGATGCGGTCGGCTCTTCCGCCCTGCCCCATCGCTTCCTGCAGCCACTGCTGGACGCCGGCGGTGAAGCGATCTGGTTCCATCCGCGGCAGCTGCTGAAGCCGTTCAAGCGCCCGTGGCTGAACCTGCGCACCCACCGCAAGCTGGTGATCGTCGACGGCCGCGTCGCCTTCACCGGCGGCATCAACATCACCGACGAGGAAGACGAGAGCCGCAGGCCGGACGCCTACCGCGACCTGCACATGCGTATCCGCGGCCATGTGGTGCGCAGCCTGCAGCTGGTGTTCGCCGAGGACTGGCTCTATGCCAGTGGCCAGGACCACTCCCGTTTCGACATCGCCCGCCTGTGGCCGGCCGACATGCCGCTGCGCGCGGATGGACCGATCAGCGCACAGGTGCTGGTGTCCGGGCCCGACTCGGGCTGGGAGACCATCCATCGCCTGCATGTGGCGGCGATCCAGGAAGCGCATGAGCGGGTGTGGCTGGTCACGCCCTATTTCGTGCCGGGCGAAGCGGCGCGGATGGCACTGACCTCGGCTGCACTGGGCGGCCTGGACGTGCGCCTGCTGGTACCGAAGATGAGCGATTCCTGGTTCGTCACCCAGGCCGCACGCTCCTACTTCGATGAGCTGCTGCATGCTGGCGTGAAGATCTACGAATACGGCCCGCGGATGCTGCATACCAAGGCGTTCATTGCCGATGACGATGTCTGCATTGTCGGCAGTGCCAACTTCGACCACCGCAGCTTCCGGCTGAACTTCGAGCTGTCGATGATGATCAGCGACCATGACCGTGTCGCCGCACTGGCCGAACTGCTGCAGGGCGAATTCGACCGCGCCACCCGGGTGCATGACCAGGCCGGCCGCTCGCTATGGCTGCACCGCCTGCCCGAGGCCTTCGCCCGGCTGGCCTCGCCGCTGCTCTGACGCAGCGCTACACTGCGGCGATCATCCGGGGAGCCCGACTATGTACTGGTTGTACCTGCTGCTGGCGCTGGGCTGCTTTGCCTTCGCGCTGAAGACCCCGAGCGCGGGGTTGATGACCCTGTGCCTGCTGGCTGCCCTCGCCTTCCTGCTGGCCTGGGTACGCGGCCGCTACGTGGCCCGTTTCGGCGACCTGCAGCGCGACCCCGCCACCCTGATCGATGCCGAAGAGCTGCGCCGCTTGCGCGAACAGGCCCAGGCCCGTCGCGGTGACAACCACAACGACCACGACCCATCCCCTCTTTCCAAGTAGTCCCGTTCCATGACCCAGCTCAGCGTCAACGTCAACAAGATCGCCGTCCTGCGCAATTCGCGCGGCGGCGCCGAACCGGACGTGGTGCGCGCCGCCCAGGCCTGCCTGGATGCCGGTGCACATGGCATCACCGTGCACCCGCGGCCAGACCGCCGCCACATCACCGCCGAGGACGTGCTGGCCCTGTCCACGTTGACCCGCGCGCGTGGCGTTGAATTCAACATCGAAGGCAATCCGTTTGCGCCGCCGCGCGAGGGCTACCCGGGGCTGCTGCCGCTGTGCGAACAGACCCGCCCGGCGCAGGCCACCCTGGTGCCCGACGGCGACGGCCAGATCACCTCCGACCACGGTTTCGACTTCGAACGCGATGCCGAGCGCCTGCGTCCGCTGGTGGCCGCGCTGAAGGCGATGGGGTGCCGGGTCAGTCTGTTTGTCGACGCGGGCAACCCATTGCTGGAGCAGGCAGCCGAGGTGGGAGCAGACCGCATTGAGCTGTATACCGGGCCCTATGCGGAGGCGCATGCGGCCGGCGACGCCGACGCGATGCTGGCGTTGTTCGCCACTGCCGCCCGCCGTGCGCAGGCCGTTGGCCTGGGCGTCAATGCTGGCCACGACCTGTCGCAGGACAACCTGCGCGACTTCCTGGCCCACGTGCCGGAGGTGCTGGAGGTGTCGATCGGCCACGCGCTGATCGGCGAGGCACTGTATGACGGGCTGGATGCCACCGTGCGCGGGTACCTGGCGCTGCTCTGACCCTTCCCCTGCAGCGTCGAGCCCTGCTCGACTCCGCACCGCCCTGAACCCTTCAGGCGGCCGTCGCAGCCATTGAGACGGTGGCGACGTACGCTGCCGCAATGGGTATCGCGATCAAGGGCCGAGGTTCCACGTCCCACCTTGCCGGGCGCTTTGAAAGCACCGTCAGCGAGGCGGTGGACGACGGCTGGGCGGTCGACGAAAGCGAGGAATTCCTCGCCCCGCGCCTGCGCACCGAAGTGCGTGCCGAAACCGCGCGCAGCATCATCACCCGCAACAATTCACCGGACGTCGGCTTCAGCCAGTCGGTGAATCCGTACCGCGGTTGTGAGCATGGGTGCTCGTACTGCTTTGCGCGCCCCTCGCATGCCTATCTGAATCTGTCGCCGGGCCTGGACTTCGAGACCAAGCTGTTCGCCAAGACCAATGCGCCGCAACTGCTGCGCAAGGAGCTGTCGAAGCCGGGTTACGTGCCGCAGCCGATCGCGCTGGGCATCAACACCGATGCGTACCAGCCGATCGAACGCAAGTTCAAGCTGACGCGCCAACTGATCGAAGTGATGCTGGAAACCAAGCATCCGTTCTCGCTGATCACCAAGAACGCACTGGTCGAGCGCGACATCGATCTGCTCGCGCCGCTGGCCGCGGAGAACCTGGTCAGCGTGCACTTCTCGGTGACCTCGCTGGATCCGCATCTCTCCGCGAAGCTGGAACCGCGTGCATCGGCACCGCATGCAAGGCTGCGCGCGATGAAGCGCCTGCATGACGCTGGCATTCCGGTCGGTGTGATGGTGGCGCCGGTGATTCCGTGGATCAACGACAGCGAGCTGGAAGCCGTGCTGGAGGCAGCGCACGACGCAGGTGCGAGCACCGCAGGCTACGTGCTGCTGCGCCTGCCACTGGAAGTGGCGCCGCTGTTCCGCGACTGGCTGGATACGCACCATCCCGATCGCGCCGCGCACGTGATGAGCACCATCCAGCAGCTGCGCGGCGGCAAGGACTACGACAGCCAGTTCGGCACCCGCATGCGCGGACAGGGCGTATATGCAGATCTGTTGAACAACCGCTTCAAGCTGGCGCGCAAACGGTTGGGATTCAATGCACAGAACAGCCACTGGCCGAAGCTGGATTGCAGCCGGTTCGTGAAGCCGCTGCCGCCGCGGAAGGATTCGCCGCAGGGTTCGCTGTTCTGAGTCCTTCAGTCGAGCATGGCTTGACTCTACATCCGAGGCCGAAGAGCAGCTCGGCATTACCCCCCAAACAACTTCTGCGCACTCTGGAACAGGATCCAGCTGGTGGCGATGAACTTGTCCCCACCCTGCGGCCGATTGCCACGATGGGTATGAGTAAACGCCGTCGGCGCAATCAGCAGGCTGCCGGTACGTGGCGCGATCTTGCGGCCCTGGAACAGGAACTCGGTTTCGCCTTCGTCGAAGTCGTCGTTGAGGTACAGCGTCCACAGCACATGCCGGTGCAGGGTCTCGGCCTGGGCATCCTTGGGGTACAGCTCGCAGTGCCAGTACGGGTAGCCGCCCTCGCCTGCCGCATACCATTGCAGGTTGATTGCACCCGGACGCAGGCAGGTACGGGCCAGGTCGGCCAGCTGCTGCGGCGGCATGTCGGGAAAGTCCTCGGCAGACAGGCGTCGCGGTTGGCCGTTGCTGTCCTGGATCTGCAACATCAGCGGAGCGATCAACGCCTGTGGATAACGGCGTAGATAAGTCAGCAGGCCGTTGAACACCGCGATCTGCAGCTGCTGGTCGACATCCTGCCAGCCATCCAGGCCACTGATGCGCAGATCCTTGCTGTGCTTGAGTTCCGGGAACACGCCACTGCCCACCGCACCGGGCAGCAGGCCACGCGTGGCACGCATGCGCTCGACGATGGCCGCGCAGACCTCGCTGGGGACGGCGTTGTGGATGACTTCGATGAAATCGACCGGGCCCTGCTCGTGCATGCGTGCATTCCTTAGGCGGCAACGGCTTGATGGTGCCGTTTGCCGCCCTCGGTGTCACCCCACGGTCATGTCATCGTTCCGCCATGACCGCTGTCGGAGGACCTGCCTCAGCCCTGCGCGTCGTCGTGCGCGTGGTGGTAGCGCACGGCCTCGGCCACTTCCTCGCGCGAACCGAGGAACACCGGCACGCGCTGGTGCAGCTGGTCGGGCTGGATGTCGAGGATGCGCTCGCGGCCGGTCCAGGCAGCGCCGCCGGCCTGTTCGACCAGCAGGCCCATCGGATTGGCTTCGTACATCAGGCGCAGCTTGCCGGCCTTGGACGGGTCCTTCTTGTCCCACGGGTAGATGAAGATGCCGCCGCGGGTCAGGATGCGATGCACGTCGGCCACCATGCTGGCGATCCAGCGCATGTTGAAGTTCTTGCCGCGCGCGCCTTCCTTGCCCGCCAGCAGGTCGCCGACGTAGGCCTGCATCGGCGCTTCCCAGTGGCGCTGGTTGGACATGTTGATGGCGAATTCCTGGGTGGCCGCCGGAATCTGCATGTTCTCGGTGGTCAGCACGAACTCGCCCTTCTCGCGATCGAGGGTGAAGGCGTGGGTGCCATGGCCGACGGTCAGCACCAGCTGGGTGCTGGGCCCATAGATGCAGTAACCGGCGGCGATCTGCTTGCTGCCCGGCTGCAGGAAGGCGTCATCGCCCGGCAGTTCGACGTTGGTCGGGCAGCGCAGCACCGAGAAGATGGTGCCGACGGAGACGTTGACGTCGATGTTGGAGCTGCCATCGAGGGGATCGAACAGCAGCAGGAAATCGCCGCGCGGATAGATGTCCGGCACCGGCTGGCTGTGGTCCATTTCCTCCGAGGCGCAGGCGGCCAGGTGGCCACCCCAGGCGTTGGCCTCGAGCAGGATCTCGTTGCTGATGACGTCCAGCTTCTTCTGCGCTTCACCCTGCACGTTGCCGGTACCGGCGTCGCCGAGCACGCCACCAAGGGCGCCCTTGCTGACGGCGATGGAGATGCTGGTGCAGGCGCGGGCGACGACCGCGATCAGCTGGCGCAGGTCGGCATTGATGCGGCCGGCGTGCTGTTCCTGGATCAGGAAGCGGGTCAACGAAGTACGGGACATGAGCGGGCAGGTCTCGGCAGCGGGAAAACGCCTATTGTCGCCCGTCTGGTGGGGGCGTGCGTGAGCGCGGGAAGGCGTAATCGTTTCCAGAGGCGTTGCGCTGATGGCGCCTCCGCTGATCGAGGCTCGCGGGAGCGAGAGACGATGCAGGACACGCTGCAAGTACCTCCATATAAGCTCGATGGCGCCATCCATGGCGCCAACGGTCCTGCATCGCCTCCCCCTCCCGCGCGCTTCAGGGTTCGCCGCGAGCGCGGTGGGGGTAGCAAAGGCAGAGGCAGGAGCAAAAACAAAGGCGCCTCGCGGCGCCTTTGTGATCAAACCACTGGAGCGTTGTTTCAGCCGTTGGCGACGGTGGCCACGGCCTTGGCGACGTATTCCAGGTTGTTCTGGTTCAGCGCGGCCACGCAGATGCGGCCGGTGCCGACGGCGTAGATGCCGAACTCGTCGCGCAGGCGCTCGACCTGCTCACGGCTCAGGCCGGAGTAGGAGAACATGCCGGCCTGCTCGTTGATGAAGCCGAACTGCGGTGCACCTGCAGCGGCCAGCTTCTCGACCAGGCCGTGGCGCAGGGCGTGGATGCGCTCGCGCATCTCGGTCAGCTCCTGTTCCCACATCGCGCGCAGTTCCGGGTTGGTCAGCACGCCAGCCACCAGCGCAGCACCGTGGGTGGACGGGCTGGAGTAGATGGTGCGGATCACGCGCTTGACCTGCGACTGCACGGCCTTGGCGTCCGCGGCGGTCGGCGCCACCATCGACAGCGCACCCACGCGCTCGCCATACAGCGAGAACGACTTGGAGTACGAGTTGGCGACGATGAAGCTGTCGATGCCGGCTTCGGCTATGATGCGCACGGCGGCGCCGTCCTGCTCGATGCCCTTGTCGAAGCCCTGGTAGGCCATGTCGATGAAGGGGAACAGCTGGCGGTCCTTCAGCAGCTGTGCGACCTGCTTCCACTGGCTGACCGTGAGGTCGGCACCGGTGGGGTTGTGGCAGCAGGCATGCAGCAGCACCACGGTGCCGGCGTCCAGCTTGCCCAGGTCGGCCAGCAGGGCGTCGAAGTTGACGCCATGGGTGGTCGGGTCGAAGTAGGAATACTCCACCACCTCGAAGCCGGCCGCGCTGAACACGGCGCGGTGGTTTTCCCAGCTCGGGTTGCTCAGCGCAACGGTGGCGTGCGGCAGCAGCTTCTTCAGCACGTCGGCGCCGACGCGCAGCGCACCGCTGCCACCGACGGTCTGTGCGGTGGTGACGCGGCCGGCGGCCAGCAGCGGCGAATCCTTGCCGAACACCAGCTCACGCGTGGCCTGCGTGTACGCGGGCAGGCCATCGATCGGCAGGTAGCCGCGCGGTTTCGCTTCAGCGGCAAGCTGCTGCTCGATCTGCTTGACGGCGCGCAGCAGCGGAATGCGGCCGCTCTCGTCGTAGTAGATGCCCACACCCAGGTTGACCTTGGTCGGGCGGCTGTCGGCGTTGTACGCCTCGGTCAGGCCCAGGATCGGGTCGCCTGGGACCAGTTCCACGTTTGCAAAGAAGGACACGGCGGTACTCGTTCGGTAGACGGAAAGGGGGAGGAAGTGCGCTACGCGGTCTGCGGCATTTCAGCCGGAAACAGCCCATCGTAACAAAGCCTGCCGGGGCTGGCCGCCGCCATCGTCATCCGTGGCCCCGTACCATGGCGTGCGTTGCCGCCTGATCCATCAACCTGAATCATGAATCCCGCCGCACGCCGCCGTTGCCTGCCGTTGTCCGTCCTGCTGCTGTCGCCCTGGGCGGCCGTGGCCGAGCCCGCACCGACCGCCCTGCCCAGCGTGCAGGTGCAGGCTGCGCGGGTGCCGGGCATCGACCCGTTCGCGCTGCCCGCCAGCCAGGATACGGTCTGGATCGATGCCAGCCGCGCCGGCGCCGGCGCGCAGTTGTCCGAGGCGTTGGCCGGGGTCCCGGGCCTGGTCGCGCGCGACCGGCAGAACTTCGCGCAGGACACGCAGCTGTCGATCCGTGGCTTCGGTGCGCGCTCGACCTTCGGTGTGCGCGGGGTGCGGGTATTGATCGACGGGGTACCGGCGACCATGCCCGACGGCCAGGGCCAGCTGTCGCACGCCAGCCTGTTGGGCGCCGAACGCATCGAGGTGCTGCGCGGGCCGTTCTCGGCGCTGTACGGCAACTCCTCCGGTGGCGTGCTGCAGGTCTGGAGCGCACAGGGCCAGGCCGGCGACCCGTGGCGGCTGCGGCTCAACGCCGGGGCCGACAACACGCTCAGCGTCGGCGCGCAATTGAAGGGTGCCGGCCGTGTTCTGGATTACAACATCGCCGCCAACCACTTCCGCACCGATGGCTGGCGCGACCACAGCCGTGCGCGCCGCGAATCGCTCACCGCGCGTATCGGTGGCGATCTCGGTGGGGGCCGGCTGGAGCTGCTGCTCAATGCCCTGGATGCCCCTGATGCGCAGGACCCGCTGGGCCTGAGCCGTGCCCAGGTGGCGGCCGATCCGCGCCAGGCCACTGCCGTGGCGTACCAGTACAACACCCGAAAATCGGTGCGCCAGCAGCAGGCCGGTCTGCGCTGGACCCGGGAGACCGGGGCGCAGCGCTGGCAGCTGATGGGCTATGCCGGCCAGCGCGCGGTGACCCAATACCTGCCGATTCCGCCGACTGCCCAGGCCAACCCACTGCATGCCGGCGGGGTGATCGATCTGGAGGGCGGCTATGGTGGGCTGGACGCGCGCTGGGGCTGGCACGGCGACCTCGCCGGTCGACCGCTGGATCTGGTGGCCGGGCTCAGCGCCGACCGTCAGCGCCAGCACCGCACCGGCTACGAGAACTTCATCGGCAGCGCCCTGGGCGTGCGCGGGCGCCTGCGCCGTGACCAGATCGACGTCGTGCAGAACGTGGACCAGTTCGCCCAGGCCTGGTGGCAGTGGAGCCTGCGCTGGTCGTTGCTGGCCGGCGTGCGCCACAGCGCGGTGCGCTTCGCGTCCGACGACCGCTACATCGTCGGCGCCAACCCCGATGACAGTGGCCGCCGCCGCTACCAGGCGACCACGCCGGTGGCCGGGATCAGCTTCGAGGCCAGCCCGCAGTGGCGCCTGCATGCCGCCGTGGGCCGCGGCTTCGAGACACCCACCTTCAACGAGCTGGGTTATCGCGCCGACGGCCAGGCGGGACTGGCGCTGGACCTGGCGGCGGCGCGCAGCCGCAGCCTGGAGGTGGGCAGCAAATGGCACGCACAGGATGGGACCCAGCTCGATATCAGCCTGTTCCGCGCAGATACCGACGATGAGCTGGCAGTTGCCAGCAACATCGGAGGTCGCAGCACCTATCGCAACATCGGCCGTACTCGCCGCCAGGGCGTGGAACTGCAGTACCGCCAGCCGTTGGCCGAACAGCTGGAACTGCAGCTGGCCTGGACCTGGCTGCAGGCACAGGTGCGTGCGCCGTACCTGACTTCGAACACCTGGGTTGCCGCAGGCAGCCGCCTGCCCGGGGTACCGCGCCAGCAGGCCTTCGCCCGGCTGCAGTGGACCCCCGGCGACTGGCAGTGGGCGCTGGAGGCCTCCGCCAGCAGCGATACCGTGGTCAACGACCTGGCCACCGAGCGCGCGCCGGGCTACGCATTGCTGAACCTGGAAGCCGGCCGCCGCTGGACGCTGCCGGGGGGCGAGCTGCGCGCCTTTGCCCGGCTGGAGAACGTGCTGGACCAGGCCTATATCGGTTCGGTGATCGTCAATGACGGCAACGGGCGCTTCTACGAGCCGGGACCGGGACGACGGGCCAACGTCGGCCTGCAATGGTCGTGGCGCTGAAGGGGTAGTGCCGGCCGCTGGCCGGCATCGCGCCGTCCAGGACGTCAGGAGGCTGCCGGCCAGCGGCCGGCACCACCCTTAAATCGGGGGGCCTTGGCCGGCGTTGCTCCGTGCACAGCAGTTCAGACGTTGCCGGTCAGCGGCCGGCGCCACCGGTCAGTCGGGCGCCTTGGCCGGCACGAACGGCGAGGTCGGGTCGCTGGCCGGGAAGGTCTCCTCCAGCGCCTCGTCCTGGTTGTCGCTGGCGCGCTGCTTGCGTTCGCGGCGCTTGAGCGGGCTTTCCTGGCCGCCGCGATGGCGGTCGCCGCCGTCCTTGCGATCCTGGGCCGCCTGTTCAGCCTCGTGCTTCACCGGCAGGTGGTCGCCACCGTGCTCAGCGTCGAAGAAGGGCGCACCGGTACCACGGTAATCGGCATTGTCGGCATCGTGCTTGCCGCGCTGCTCGCCGGGAATGGGCGGGTGGTTCGCGCGCAGCGGGTCGCGGGAGGTCTCTCGGCTCATGGTCTGGCTACCTGCGCTCGGGGCGACCACTACACCGCGCCACAGGTAAAGCCGCCGCGAACCCGGCGTCATGAACATCTCGCTCACCCCCCGGTAACGGCACCGCGCGTATTCCTGCCCACCCGCCCCCGCTGCAGGAGCCGGCCATGCCCCGTCTTGAACGACCCGCACCGTCCGTGTTCAACGCCCTGCTCGATCCGCTCGGCCAGCGCACGGCGCAACGCCGCACGCGCCGCCATGAGGATCCGCAGGCGGTGGCGCAGGACTACCTGCAGTACATGCTCAGCGATTACGAGGAGCGTCGCGGGCAGAACCACCGCAACTGGCGTGATCTGTGCCCGGTCTATGCCTTTGCGCTGACCACCCATGCTGCCGACTGGCCGCGCGGTGACGCCGCCGATACCTGCGAGGAACTGGCCGAGCACTGGGAACAGATGCGCGGGCAGTCGCGGTTGAGCTGGTCGCAGGCACGGCCGGTGGTGGAAGACGCCTGGCGCGCGCTGGACCACATTCCGACGGCGGCGGTGAGGCCCTTGCTGCAGTAGTGTAGGGGTTCGGCATGCACACTCGGCTGTCCTGTGGTTGCCGGCCAGCGGCCGGCACTCCCGGATCTGCGTAGAACCCACGTGCACGGCACGGACACGGCTGGTTTACGCCCTCCGGACCACGCTGGGCACCCTGCCCTGCGCCAAAGGTGCACCCATGGCTCGTCCGATCTGGACCGGCACGCTGTCGTTTGGCCTGCTCAACGTGCCGGTGTCGCTGATGTCCGGCGAACGCAAGGTCGACCTGCAGTTCCGCATGCTCGACTCGCGCGACCGCAAGCCGATCCGGTTTGAGCGGGTCAACGCCGATACCGGCGAGGAAGTGCCCTGGAAGGACATCGTCAAAGCCTACGAGTACGACAAGGGGAGCTATGTCGTGCTGGAGGAAGGCGATATCCGCTCGGCGGCACCGGAAAGCCACGAAGCAGTGGAAGTGGAATCGTTCGTGGATGCGGCGCAGATCGACCCGCGCTATTACGAGAAACCGTATCTGCTGGTACCCGGCAAGAAGGCCGAAAAGGGCTACGTGCTGCTGCGCGAGACGTTGCGCAGCACCGGCAAGGTGGGCATCGCACGGGTGGTGGTGCGCACACGCGAATACCTGTGTGCGGTGATGCCACAGCAGGACGCGCTGGTGCTGATGATCCTGCGTTATCCGCAGGAACTGGTGGATCCCGAGGACTACAAACTGCCCACCGGCAAACTGTCCGACTACCGCATCACCAGCAAGGAAACGGCAATGGCCGAGCAGCTGATCGAGTCGATGGCCGGTGATTGGGACCCATCCCAATACCACGACGAGTTCCGCGAGCGACTGCAGCAGGTGTTGAACAAGCGCATCAAGTCCAAGGGCGGCACCACCCGGGTGGAGGATGAGCCTGCACCACGCGAGGATGCGACAACGAACGTTGTTGACTTCATGGCGTTGCTGCAGAAGAGCCTTGATGCGAACAAACGTACGCCGGCGAAGAAGACCGCAACGCGCAAGGCAGCCACAAAGTCGACGGTGAAGAAGGCCGCAAAAAAGGCGACGAAGAAAGCTGCAAAGAAGACCGCACCACGGCGCAAGGCAGGTTGAGCCATGTCGTTGCACCAGTACAGGCGCAAGCGCCGACTTGGAGGTGGCGCCGGGCAGACGCCGGAACCTGACGGAACGCCTGCACGCGCTGATCCCAAGCGGCGGCCGGTCTTCGTCATCCAGCTGCATCACGCAAGCTCGCGTCACTACGATTTCCGTTTGGAGATGGACGGTGTACTGAAGAGCTGGGCGGTGCCGAAGGGGCCGTCGCTGCGTGTCGGTGAGAAGCGACTGGCCGTGGAAGTGGAAGACCATCCGCTGTCCTACGCCGGGTTCGAAGGAGACATTCCTGAAGGCCACTATGGTGCTGGCCACGTGGATGTGTTCGATCACGGCACCTGGGCCTGTGAAGGCGATCCACTGCAGGCGCTGGCTGCTGGAAAGATCGACTTCGTGCTGCATGGGCAACGCCTGGCCGGTGGCTGGAAGCTGGTGCGGACCGCGATGAAAGGACGCCAGGTGCAGTGGCTGCTGATCAAGCGTGACGACGGCGAAGCGCGCGACGCCGAAGCAGATGATCTGCTGGGCGTGCCCGCGCCGAAGCGCGCGTCCGCAGTGATGAAGCGCACTGCGGGCAAGACGGGGCGTGCTGCACCAGCCGCACGCACTTCTATCCGCAAGGCCGATGCACGCTGGCATGCGCACGCGCTGAAACTGGACGGCGCACGTGACGCGCCCTACCCGCAGGGGTTCAAACCGCAATTGACCGATCATCGCGACAGTGCGCCGGACGGCGAGCGCTGGCTGCACGAGATCAAATGGGACGGCTATCGCCTGCTGGCCGATCTGCACGACGGCGAGGTGAAGCTGCGCTCCCGCAATGGCCTGGACTGGACCGATGATTTTCCCGAGGTGGTACAGGCCGTGCAGGCGCTGCCGGTGCGCGATGCACGCCTGGACGGCGAGTTGGTAGTGCTGGACAAGGAAGGACGCAGTGACTTCGCAACGTTGCAGCGCGTGATCGATGGCAGTTCAAAACAACCGCTGCGCTACATCGTGTTCGATCTTCCGGGTGTGGCCGGCGTGGACATCAGCCGTGCGCCGCTGGTGGAGCGCAAGGCGCTGCTGAAGGAGCTCATCGGGCCCGCGCCCGGCACTCTGGCCTTCAGCGAACACGTGATCGACCATGGACCGCAGGTGTTCGACGCCAGCGGTGGGGCCGGCTTCGAAGGCATCGTCAGCAAACAGGTGGATGCGCCCTATGTGAACACCCGCGCGCGCAGCTGGGTGAAGGTGAAGCACGAAGACACCGACGAGTTCGTGATTGTCGGCTATACGGCGCCGAAGGGTTCACGCGTGGGCTTCGGATCGTTGCTGCTGGCAACGCCGGACAAGGGTGGATTGCGCTACGTGGGCCGGGTCGGTACCGGCTTCGATGACGAGAACCTGCGCGCGCTGCTCAAGGCACTGCAGCCACTGGCAATAAAGACGCCCGTGCTGCAGCTTCCGGCGCATGTTCCGTTCCGCGCCGCCAGCGTGCGCTGGGTGAAGCCGGTGACGGTGGCGGAAGTGGCATTCCGTGGCTGGGGCAAGGAAGGCTTGCTGCGCCAGGCCAGTTTCAAGCGGCTGCGCAGCGACAAGCAGAAGGAGGACCTGGGAATGAGCACAGCAACAGCAGATGCTGAAGTCGGGGGCGAGGTCCAGATCACTCATCCGGAGCGGGTGGTGTTTCCCAGTCAGAGACTGAGCAAAGGCGACGTGGCCGACTATTACCGGCGCATGGCGCGCTGGATCCTGCCCGAGATCGTCGGACGTCCGCTGTCATTGCTGCGCTGTCCGGATGGCGCCGGCAAAGTCTGCTTCTTCCAGAAGCATCATGGCCCCGGCCTGGGTGACGCGGTGCATGCAGTGCCCCTGCAGCAGAAGAGTGGCCGCGAGGATTACGTCTACATCGATGATGCGCGGGGCTTGCTGCAGCTGGTGCAGATGAACACGCTGGAGCTGCATCCATGGGGTGCGACCGTGGCCGACCCGGAGCATCCGGATCGACTGGTGTTCGACCTCGACCCTGGTGACCGCGTCAGCTGGGCACAGGTGAAAGCCGGTGCACGCGATGTGCGTGACCGCCTGCAGCAGGTAGGTCTCGAGAGCTTCGTGCGGCTGTCCGGTGGCAAGGGCGTACATGTGGTGGTACCGCTGCAGCCCAAGGCGGACTGGGAACAGGCGAAGGCATTCTGCGAGGCGTTTGCGCAGGCAATGGCACAGGAGCAACCTGAGCGCTACGTGGCGACGATGAGCAAGGCCAAGCGCAGTGGTGTCATCTTCATCGACTGGCTGCGCAACACGCGCGGGGCCACCAGCGTGTGTTCGTGGTCGCTGCGCGCGCGCGATTCCGCCGGTGTGGCGGTGCCGCTGCGCTGGGAGGAACTGGCTCGTATCAGTGCCGCCGACGCATTTCCCATGGGCAAGGCGCTGGCGAGGGCGAAGCGCTTGAAGGGTGACCCTTGGCAGGGCATCGAGCGGTTGAAGCAGACGCTGCCGTCGCTGAAGCGGTAGTGCCGGCCGCTGGGCGGCAACAGCAGGATGGCCGAGGTTGCCGGCCAGCGGCCGGCACTACCTGTATGCGCTCAGCGCGGATCGCGCGAGGCGCGACGGCCGAACCACCAGCCGACCAGCAGTTGCAACGGCAGCGATGCCAGCAGCGAAATGACGAACCAGAACGGGTAATCCGCACCTACCGTCCACATGGCGTAGCCACAGCCCAGCGCGATCAGCGACCAGATCGAGAAGCCGTGCGAACGCGGCCAGCAGGGCGCGTAATAGGTGGCGAAGGAAATGCCCGCGATGCCACCGAGCACGCTGAAGGTGAGATCCCAGCCCAGCTGCACGCTGTTGCTGTCCGGCGACATGCCCAGCAACGGGGGCAGCCAGCTGGCGACGCTGCTGACCAGCGCAAGCGACAGCACGCCGCCGATCAGGGCGACGATGGACAGGAACAGGGTCTTGAGCAGGCCGGGCATGCGCGCATTGTACGGCTGCGCGAAGTGCCTGGGGTTCCCGGCCAGCGGCCGGCACTACCGATGGGTCGGCATGGCCGCCGCGTCCGTGGGAGAGGGGGACGGAGCGACGGCGGCCATGCACAGGCGGTCAGGCGGCGAAGTCGAGCACCACGCGGCCTTCGATGGTGCCCGCACGCATGCGCGCGAACACGTCGTTGATGTTTTCCAGGCGGTCGGTGCTGACTGTCGCCGCGACCTTGCCCTCGGCGGCGAACTGCAGCGATTCCTGCAGGTCCAGCCGGGTGCCGACGATCGAACCGCGCACGGTGATGCCGTTGAGCACCATGCCGAAGATATCCAGCGGGAAGTTGCCCGGTGGCAGGCCATTGAGCGAGACGGTGCCGCCACGGCGGACCATGCCCAGTGCCTGCTCGAACGCCTTTGGCGACACCGCGGTGACCAGGGCGCCGTGCGCGCCGCCGATCTCCTTCCTGAGGAACGCGGCCGGGTCGGTGGTACGCGCGTTGACGGTGACCTGCGCGCCCAGCTGCCGCGCAAGTGCAAGCTTGGTGTCGTCCACGTCCACCGCGGCCACGTTCAGCCCCATCGCGCGGGCGTACTGCACCGCCATGTGGCCCAGGCCACCGATGCCGGAAATCGCCACCCAGTCACCGGGTTGGGTATCGG
Source organism: Stenotrophomonas maltophilia (assembly GCF_006970445.1). Lineage (NCBI taxonomy): Bacteria > Pseudomonadati > Pseudomonadota > Gammaproteobacteria > Lysobacterales > Lysobacteraceae > Stenotrophomonas > Stenotrophomonas maltophilia. The sequence goes on from NZ_CP033877.1 coordinate 28,372, forward strand.
TGACCTTCAGGCCCTTGTAGACGGTCACGCCGGCGCACAGCACCGGCGCGATCTCGACGAAGCCCACGTCCTTCGGAAGCAGGCCGACATAGTTGGCATCGGCCAGTGCGTATTCGGCGAAGCCGCCGTTGACCGAGTAGCCGGTGTTGCGCTGCGTCTCGCACAGCGTTTCCCAGCCCCCCAGGCAGTGTTCGCAATGACCACACGCCGAGTACAACCAGGGGATGCCGACCCTGTCGCCTTCCTTGACGTGCCCTACCCCGCCTCCCACGGCCACGATGTGCCCCACGCCCTCGTGACCGGGGATGAACGGCGGGTTCGGTTTCACCGGCCAGTCGCCCTCGGCGGCGTGCAGGTCGGTGTGGCAGACGCCACAGGCCTCGATCTTGACCAGCACCTCGCCCGCCCCCGGGCGCGGTACCGAGACTTCCTCGATCACCAGTGGCTTGCCGAACTCGCGCACCACGGCGGCCTTCATGGTCGAATTCATGTTCGGATCTCCGTAGTGCGCTTGCCCACAGAATGACGCCGGCTCGAGGCCGGCGCTTTGATCACGATCAAACCTTTGAAGATTCCTGCGCCGGGTTCAGCTGGCCAGCACAGAGGCCTCGCGGGCCAGGCGTTCAATGGCATCCCAGTCACGGGTCTGCAGCAGCGCCGGGGTGGTCAGCCACGAACCGCCCACGCACAACACGTTGGGCAGGTGCAGGAACTGCGGCGCGGTCTGCGCACTGATGCCGCCGGTCGGGCAGAACCGCACATCGGCGAACGGGCCGTGCCAGGCGGCCAGCAGCGCGGCGCCGCCGGCCTGCACTGCGGGGAAGAACTTGAAGGTGTCCGAGCCGTGCTCCAGGCCCAGGATCAGGTCCGAGGCGGTGGCGGCACCGGGCAGGTACGGCAGGTCGGCATCGCGCGCGGCGGCATACAGCGCCGGCGTGGCACCGGGGGAAACGGCAAAACGTGCACCAGCCTGCTTCGCCGCCTGCATCTGCGCGGCGTTGAGCACGGTGCCGGCACCGATCACGGCATCGGGCACTGCCTCGACCATGGCCTTGATCGCATCCAGCGCCTGCGGTGTGCGCAGGGTCACTTCGATCACCGGCAGGCCGCCGCGGAACAGCGCCTGGGCCACTTCGACCGCTTCGTTCACATCTTCGGGGGTGTACACCGGGATCACCGGTGCCAGCTTCAACAGCGCGCGCAGGCGCGGATCAGCGCTGGACATCGTCTTGCTCCTTGCCCGACCGGGCATCGCGGATGCTGCCGGGCCCGGCAGCGCAGCGGCGCATGATGCCACGCGGGCCGCGACGGTGCCCTGCCCCGCACCGCGCCGGATTCAGGCCGGGTCGGCCTGCAGTGCCTGGATGCGACGCTGGTACCAGTCGCCGCCGAGCGGATCGAACACCGCCGAGCGCTCCATCTGCGCCTCGTACACGTGTACCGAGATCGCCAGTGCGTCATCGCTGGCGTTGCGCAGGGTGTGGTACTCGTGCGGCGGGATCAGGCTGCCGGCACTGCCGCAACCCCCGCGCAGCGCAGCGTGGCGGCGGAAGCGCCAGCGCTCGCCGGCGCACTCCAGCAGTTCGTAACGGGTGATCTCCAGTTCGCCCAACCACACTCCCTCCACACACCACATGGCATCGTGGTCGTGCAGCGGCGTGCCCTGCCCTGGGCCCCAGCTCATGGCAATCACGCTGTAGCCGTGTTCGCGGCTGTGGTACAGCGGACGTCGTGCGTAATGATCACTGACCGGCCGATGCACGCATTCGGGCAACTCGATGCGGCTGTCGGCTATGGCCTCCTGCAGCGCCAGCTGCAGGTCGGCGGTGATGCGCCCGGCATCACCGGAGGTCATCGCCGCGTCGACGGCAGCGATCAACCGGTCGCGGCCACGGAACGGCGGAAACGGAGAAGTCTGCAGGTCCATGCCCCGAATGTAGCGAAGCATGGTTAAGGGAATGTTGGCGTTCGCGCGCGTCGCGTCCGCATTCAGGGTGAACACGCGCGGAAGAACGGTTCAGATGCAGAGGCAGTAGAGCGATCACAATGGAACCTCGCGCAGCAGAACGTGTCGAACACGACGCGATTCAGTTCCGCTGCGACATTCCGCAACTTCGCGCCCGACGGGCGCAAGGCTAGAATTCTCCGACTTACCTGGTTCTATACATGTCAGTGCGAAATATTAGCGATGCCGCGTTGCCGGCATCGAAGGGCAAGGCTGCCACGATCAACGACATCGCACGACTGTCGGGAGTTTCCAAGAAAACGGTTTCAAGAATCATCAACAACTCGCCGCTGGTGCGCAAAGACACCCGCGACAAGGTCGAGGCGTTGATGCGCGAGGTCGGTTACGTGCCCGACCCCCTGGCGCGCGGACTCGCGTTCCGCCGCTCCTTCCTGATCGGCCTGGTGTACGACGACCCCGGCGCCCAATGCATTGTCGACCTGCAGCACGGCGCGCTGGAAGCGCTGCGCGGCACCGGCTATGAGCTGGTGGTACACCCGTGCAACAGCCAGGATCCGGACTGTGCCGACGGCGTGCGCCGCTTCGTGCAGCAGCAGAAACTGCATGGCGTGATCCTGGGCCCGCGCGCATCCGAATCGATGGCGCTGGCGCAGATGCTCGACGCGATCGACTGCCGCTACATCCGCATCAACGCGCATGCGTCGGAAGAAGACGTGCAGGCGGTGGTCACCCACGATCGCGACGGTGCCGCTGCAGCTGCGGGCTATCTGCTCTCGCTCGGCCACCGCGATATCGCGGTGATTGCGGGTCCGGGAGATCGTCGTAGCGCACGCGAGCGTACCCATGGTTTCCTCGATCGGCTGGCCCAGGTGGGGCTGACCCTGCCGGGCGAGCGCGTGCTGGAAGCGGGCGACACCTTCGAGTCCGGCGTGCATGCCGCCGAGCGGCTGCTGATGGGCGGACAACGCCCCAGTGCGATCTTCGCCGGTAACGATGAAATGGCCGCTGGCGTCTACCAGGTGGCATTGCGCGCGGGCATCGCGGTGCCGCAGCAGTTGTCGATCGTCAGCTACGACGACAGCCCGCTGGCGTCGCGGCTGTGGCCGCCGCTGACGTCGGTGCGCCGCCACGTCTCCGACATCGGCCGCATGGCTGCCGCGATGCTGGTGCAGACCGACGTACCGGAGGCGCCGACTGCGGCCAGCGTGCATCCGCAGCTGATGGTGCGCGGTTCCTGCCGGGCCGTGGACGGCTGAGTGCCCTGCCCTCGCCTGCGCCGTGGCAACGGTGCAGGCCGGTGGAAACGAGAACGGCGCACCAGGGTGCGCCGTTCCAGTGCGAAGCGGTGTGCGTTGCGCGCTTACACGTCGCCGCCGTCGGCCCAGCCTTCGCCCGTGCCGGCCTGGAATACGCGGTCATCGCCCTGCACTTCACCGGCCGGAAGATGCGCCTGGTCGGCCAGTGCCGCGTAGATCGGGGTGAAGTCGGGTGACGTCGCCTGCATCAGCTGTTCGAAGCTGTCGATGACGAAGTAGGTCTTCTGGAAGGTGTCGATGCGGTACTTCGTGCGCATGATCCGCTGCAGGTCGAAGCCGATACGGTTGGGTGCGGCCGATTCCAGCGAGTACAGCGACTCGCCCTTCGACGACACGATGCCGGCGCCGTAGATGCGCAGGCCGTCGGGCGTATTGATCAGGCCGAATTCCACCGTGTACCAGTACAGGCGGGTCAGGTTCTGCAGCGCATCCGGGCCGATCGCGTGGGCTTTGACACCGCCACGGCCGTACGCCTCCATGTAGTCGGCGAACACCGGGTTCATCAGCAGCGGCACGTGGCCGAACAGATCGTGGAACAGGTCCGGTTCGGCGATGTAGTCGATCTGGTCCGGGCGACGGATCCACCAGGTCACCGGGAAGCGTCGATTGGCCAGGTGGTCGAAGAAATCCAGTTCCGGCAGCAGGCCTTCAACGCCGACCAGGGTCCAGCCGGTGGCGGCGCCGAGCACTTCGTTGAGCTGGTCGAAGCGCGGAATCATGTGCGCGTTCATGCCCATCTCGTCCTGCGCGTCCAGGAATTCCTGGCAGGCGCGGCCGACCAGCAGTTCGCGCTGGCGCTGGTACAGGGTGCTCCAGGTGGCGTGGTCGTCGGCGCTATAGGTGTCCCACGGCTGCTCGACGAGCGCGGTGGTATACACCGGCACGTAGCCCTTGTCGGTCTGCTGGTGTTCGACGCGGCGGGGCTGTGCGAGGTCCATGGGGCACTCCTTGACGGGATACCCGAGATGCTAGGGCAGGGCGCGCGCAACAGGGTTGCAAAAGTTGCGTCGATTGGCCTTGTTGGCGCAATATCCTTGCGTACTCACCATGTTGCGGGGCAACAATGGCCGGAGAAGTCCAGTTCGATCGCACGGATATACGCCTGCTGGCTGAAATCCAGCGGGATGGTCGCGCCACCAACGCCGAGCTGGCGACGCGGGTGAACCTCTCACCCTCGGCCTGCCTGCGCCGCCTGCAGCGGCTGGAAAGCGAGGGCGTGATCGTCGGCTATGGCGCGCGGCTGGAACCGCGTCAGCTGCGGCTGGGCCTGCAGGCCTTCGTGCGCGTGCAGCTGGAAAAGCACGACCAGGCCGCCATCGGCCACTTCGTGGACAGCGTGCAGGGCTGGGATGAGGTGGTGGCCTGCCATGCACTGACCGGCGACATGGACTACCTGCTGCACGTCTACGTGCGCGACCTGGAGCACTTCTCGCACTTCCTGCTGGACCGGCTGCTCAACGCCGGTGGCGTGGCCGATGCCAATTCCAGTTTCGTGCTGCGCACGGTGAAGGGCTTCCAGGCATTGCCGCTGTCGCAGCTGGAGCCCTGAGCGACCACCGGGCGTGCCCGGTGGCCACGCATCAAGGAATCAACACTTGTCCTTGCGGCCCATCAGCTTGCCCAGGCGCGAGGCTTCCTCGCACTTCGGCGCGGCCACCGGGGCCGGTGCAGCTGCAGCGGCACGCGCGCGCTGCAGTTGCTGGATCTTCGCGCGGATCTGCGGCATGGCTGCCATCGCGGCCTTTTCGCCTTCCAGGATCGCGGTGCCACGCTGGCTGAAATCGGCGGCACCGATGTCCAGTACCTTCGGGCGGATGACGATGTCGGCGCGCGCCAGTTCCTGCTCACCCAGCCGCTGGCCCATGATCGAGATGGACTGGTTGACGATGCCCAGCATGTCCGTCGGCGCCTTGCCGCTGGCCTTGCTGGAGATGTCCACGGCAATCACGAAGTCGGCGCCGAGCTGGCGTGCGGCGTCCACCGGCACCGGACTGACCACGCCGCCGTCGATGTAGTTGCGGCCACCGATCTTCACCGGCTCGAACACACCGGGGATGCTGCTCGACGCGCGCACGGCCTGGCCGACGTTGCCGCGCACGAAGATCGAGCGCTCGCCGGTTTCCAGCTGGGTGGCAACGGCGGCGAACGGCTTTTTCAGACGCTCGGCGGGACGGTTGGCGACCTGCTCGTTGACGTAGTCCTGCAGCTTCTGGCCCTGCACCAGGCCACCGGAGAACAGGCGCACGTCGCGGATGCTGGCTTCGTCCAGCGCCACCGCCTTGCTCTGCATCTGGAAGGCGTCCATGCCGCTGGCATACAGCGCACCGACCACGCTGCCGGCGCTGGTGCCGGAGACCACGGCCGGCTCGAAGCCGTTGGCTTCCAGCATCTTGATCACGCCGATGTGCGCGAAGCCCTTGGCTGCGCCACCACCGAGAGCGATGCCGATCCTGATCGGCTTGGCCTGCGGCACCACGGTCGGCGCAGGCGGCGGCGTGGGACGGACCGGATCGCCACCGCAGCCGGCCAGCAGGCCGATCAGGGCGACGGACAGCAGCATGCGGGGGCGGAACAGGCTCATCGGCAGTGCGCTCGCGGCGCCGGATTCAGGAAAGGGCGCCAGCATACCGAAGCGATGGCGGGCCGGGCAGGGTGGGGGAGTTCCCTATTCATAAAGGTAGTGCCGGCCGCTGGCCGGCAATTGCTGGGATGCTGGCAGAGGTGCAGGAGGTTGCCGGCCAGCGGCCGGCACTACCGGAGCCGGTCAGAACCGGTTGTCGCCGTCCAGCATCCGGCCCAGGCCGCCCAGCACCGAGCCTTCGCCGCGGCTCTGGCCGCCGCCCTGCGGCGCGGCCATCCACATGCGGCCGGCCAGGCGCGAGAACGGCAGCGACTGCAGCCAGACCTTGCCCGGGCCGGTCAGCGTGGCCAGGAACACGCCTTCGCCGCCGAACAGCATGCTCTTGATGCCGGCCACCCGGCGCACGTCCATGTCCACGCTGGAGTGGTAGGCGACCACGCAGCCGGTGTCCACGTCCAGGCGCTCGCCGGCGGCCAGCTCGCGCTCGATCACGCAGCCACCGGCGTGGATGAACACCCAGCCGTCGCCTTCCAGCTTCTGCATGATGAAGCCCTCGCCGCCGAACAGGCCGGTCATGATCTTGCGCTGGAACTGCACGCCGATCTGCACGCCGCGCGCGCCGGCCAGGAAGCTGTCCTTCTGGCAGATCAGGCGGCCGCCGTGCTGGTCCAGCTTCATCGCCAGGACCGTGCCGGGGTAGGGCGCGGCGAACGCGACCTTGCCCTTGCCATGGCCGCTCTGGGTGTAGACGGTGGCGAACAGGCTCTCGCCGGTCAGCACCCGCTTGCCTGCGGCCATCACCTTGCCCATGAAGCCGCCGCCCTGGTCGCCATTGGCGGCGCCGAACACCGTATCCATCTGCACGGTCGCGTCCTTGAACATCAATGCGCCGGCCTCGGCAATAGCGCTCTCGCCGGGGTCGAGCTCGATTTCAACGAACTGCATTTCATGGCCAACGATGCGGAACTCGATGTCATCGGCGCGGCCACTGGCGGCCGCCGGAACCGGCGGTGGAGAGTTGGGCATGCCCGGGGCCGCTGACTGCAGTTCGGGCACCTCGGCAATCGACGTCCACCCGCTCATGCCCTGGCACCAGGCCAGCGCACGCGGGTTGGCCTGCGCATAGCGGCGCGCGGCCTGGTCATCAAGCGGTCCGATGCGGTCGGCCTGGGCGGAGGCATGGAAGTACCACTGGGTCATTGCGGCGGCTCCGCGGCGCTGGAAAACCCCGAGTCTAGCGAGCCGGCCGGGGCCAGGGCGACGGGGCCATGAACGGCCGGCATTTGCGAGGCAGGTGCTGTATTGCAACAATTATCTGGTAGCGCCGTTTTACCACCCCTCCAAACACAGCCTACCGCCATGTCCCCGACCCGCACTTCCCGTGGCCGATTTCCGGTCGCGCGCCCCCTCGTTGCCGCTCTTTCCGCCCTGCTGCCGCTGGTAGCAGCCGCCCAGGAAACCCCCGCTGCCAAGGATCCGGTTGCCCTCGACGCCCTGCAGGTGACCGCGCAGCGCCGTGTCGAGAACGCCAAGGACGTGCCGGTCGCGGTCTCCGCGATCCAGGGCGAGAAGCTGGATGTGCTCGGCTCGGCCGGCGATGACATCCGCTTCCTGGCCGCACGCGTGCCCAGCCTCAACATCGAGTCGTCCTACGGTCGTGCCTTCCCGCGCTTCTACATCCGCGGCCTGGGCAACACCGACTTCGATCTCAATGCATCGCAGCCGGTGTCGCTGGTGTACGACGACGTGGTGCAGGAAAGCCCGCTGCTGAAGGGCTTCCCGCTGTTTGACCTGGCCAACGTGGAAGTGCTGCGTGGCCCGCAGGGCACCCTGTTCGGCCGCAACACGCCGGCCGGTGTGGTCAAGTTCGATTCGGCGCGCCCGTCGCAGGATGCCGATGGCTACATCCGCGTCGGCTACGGCAGCTACAACAGCTGGAACGTGCAGGGCGCCTACGGCGGCCCGCTGACCGACCGCTGGTCGGCACGCGTCTCGGCGATCTACCAGCGCCGCGACGACTGGGTCGACAATACCCGTGTCGGCGCTCCCAACAGCGGCTTCGAAGGCTATGACGAAGCCGCCGGCCGCGTGCAGTTCCTGTACGAAGGCGACGACTTCGAAGCGCTGTTCAACCTGCACAAGCGCAAGCTCAACGGCACCGCACGCCTGTTCCGCGCCAACATCATCGAGAAGGGTGGCAACTCGCTGGTCGAGAACTTCGATCGCGACAAGGTGGCCAACGATGGCGTCAACTTCTCCGACCTGAAGACCTGGGGCGGCAGCGCGCGCCTGCAGTGGAACCTCGGCTCGGTGACGCTGCACTCGATCACCGGCTATGAAACCGCCGAATCGCTCAACCGCGGTGACATCGACGGTGGTTACGGCGCGGCGTTCCTTGGTGCCGGCAACTACGGCCCGGGCCTGATTCCGTTCTCGTCGGAGTCGGCTGATGGCCTGCCGCATCACCGCCAGTGGACGCAGGAATTCCGCATCGAGTCCAACGAGTGGGGCCGCTTCGACTGGCAGGCCGGCGTCTTCTACTTCGATGAAGACGTGACCATCAACAACTTCAACTACGACTCGCTGGCCCCGGGCAATCCGCAGACCGGCCACGTGGTGCAGAACCAGCGCAACAAGGCCTGGGCGGTGTTCGCCTCGGGTGACTTCGACGTTACCGACCGCTTCAAGCTGCGTGCCGGCGTGCGTTACACCCAGGACAAGAAGGACTTCAGCGCGAGCGTGCTGCAGGCCGTTCCGTTCGGCACCCCGGTCAGTGGCCCGTACCTGGCCAACACCGACGTCAACGACGTCAGCTGGGACCTCAGCGGCGTCTACAAGCTGACCGACGACATCAACGCCTACGCCCGCGTGGCCAAGGGCTTCCGCGCGCCGTCCATCCAGGGCCGCCTGGCCTTCGCGCCGGGCCTGTCGCAGGCTGATTCGGAGAAGGTGATCTCGTACGAGGCCGGCATCAAGGCCGACCTGTTCGAGCGCCGCGCGCGCCTGGGCCTGAGCGTGTTCCGCTACAACGTCGATGGCCAGCAGCTGATCGCGGTGGGCGGCACCAACAACACCGCCACCCTGCTCAACGCCAACAAGACCATCGGCCAGGGCGTCGAGCTGGACCTGGAGGCCTACCTGGCCGACAACGTCCTGCTGACCTTTGGCAGCAGCTACAACGACACCGAGATCAAGGACAAGAACCTGGCGGTGGCGATCTGTGGCGGCGGCTGCACCATCACCGACCCGACCACCGTGATCAACGGCCAGACCTATGCGCTGGTGAACGGCAACCCGCTGCCGCAGGCGCCGAAGTGGATCCACAACGCGACCCTGCGCGTGGGCTTCCCGCTCAGCGATGGCAGCGAGCTGTACGCCTACACCGATTGGGCCTACCGCAGCGCGGTGAACTTCTTCATCTACGAGTCGCCGGAATTCCGCGGCCGTAGTTCGCTGGAGGGCGGCCTGCGCCTGGGCTACAACTGGGATTACGGCCAGTACGACGTAGCCGTGTTCGGCCGCAACCTGACCAACCAGACCCGCGTGGTCGGCGCGATCGACTTCAACAACCTGACCGGCTTCCTCAACGAGCCGCGTACCTGGGGCGTGGAGTTCACCGCGAAGTTCTGATGCGGTGGCTGCGGTAATGCAATGAAGAAGGGCCGGCGCAATGCCGGCCCTTCTGCTTCATACCGTCAGATCCCTTCCCTTCGGAAAGGGCTCTGACCCAGGATCGTTGCTTACAGCGCGCTCTGCGGGCGGATCTTCAGCACGGCATTTTCGGTAGCGCAGTCGCGGCTGGAGTGCAGGCCGGCCTTGCGCGCGGCAGCGATTTCCCTGCGTGCGGCCAGCAGGTCCTTGTTGAACGCGGCGTTGTCATGCAGGCGGGCCACGGCGGCGGCGCCCATGAAGCGGCCTTCGAGGATGTCGCTCTGCCAGTGCACGTTGCACACCAGGCGGCTCTCGCCGTAGTTGCGGCCGCGGGCCTGGATGGCATCGGCGCGGTCCGGCGCGATCTCGGACAGGATCAGTGCCCAGGCCCAGCCGATCGAGGTGTGGCCGGACGGGTAGGAACCGTTCTTGCGCAGGCCTTCCTCGTCCTTCGGCGAGCAGGTCGGCTCACCGTTGACCATGAACGGGCGCGGGCGCTGGTAGTGGTTCTTGGCCGCCTTGGTGGCGGCGCTGGCATCGATCCGGCTGCGCTCGAGCAGTCGGTACAGCGCCGGGGTCTTCACCGCATCGACGTCGATGTCGGCGGCGCAGGAGAAGTGGTTGGCGCCTTCGGGGAAGCCGAGTTCGGCATCGACGCCGGCCTGGGCGAAGCGCGGGCTGCCACGCAGCGCGCGGGCTTCACGGCTGACCTGTTCGTCCAGGGCGAGGGCGGCCGAACCGGCGACCGGTGGTGCCGGCACCAGGTCCAGGCTGGCCGGTACCGCGCTCTTGTCGAGATAGCCCACCGCCTTGGTGGTGATGTTGGCTTCGACAGCGGTCGGCTTGGCGGCGGTGGCGGCGCAACCGGCCAGGGCCGCGACGACGGCGAGGCCGAGCAGTGGGCGGGCAGGGTGGGAAATCAGCGACATGGGCAGGCTCCGGGCAGAAAACATCGCGCCATGATCGCAGCCCCCATACGACACCGCAGTGGCCATCGGTCATACGGCCAGACCCGGCATGGTCATCGCAGCGGTATGAAAAACGTCATCGACTGTCGTCAGTCTCCTGAATCCGGGCGCAGCGCACGGACTTTCACACGGCCGCGCCATGAGCATCGGCACAACGGTGATCGACAGGCCGTCCAGTTCCAGCCGGGTCGGGGGGATCCGCTGACAGAGGGAGAGAAGCGATGCGCAGCACCGCAACAGGAAGTACCGTCCTGGCCCTGCTCCTCGGGCTGGCAACCGCCCCGGCGCAGGCCGCCGACGTGGTCGGCGTGGCCTTCGTGCATGGCACCGGCGCGCAGACCAATGCCACCCAGGACTACTGGCAGCCGGCGATCATCGACACCGTGCGCCAGGGCCTGCCGAACAGCAGCAACTACGTCGTCATCAACTGTGACTTCACCCAGTACATGTGGAAGCCGGAAGCCGCCGGCTGCCTGGCCAACCAGTTGACCAGCTTCATCGACAGCCGTGGCATCACCCAGCTGGTGGTGATCACCCACTCCAACGGCGGCAACGTGATGCGCTGGATCCTGTCCAACCCGACCTACGACAGCCGCTATCCGAAGATCATCCGCACGGTGCGCAAGGTCAATGCGCTGGCTCCGTCCTCGGCCGGTACACCGCTGGCCGATGCGGTGCTCAACGGCAATACCTTCGAAACGTCGCTGGGCTGGCTGCTGGGCTACAAGAACGACGCGGTACGCCAGCAGCAGGTGGCGAGCATGGCCACCTACAACGCGCAGAACCTGTACGGCACGGCCGGTCGCCCGGCGCTGCCCAAACCGTTCCGTGCGGTGGTCGGCAGCGATGTGGAATCGGCGGTGTGGGACAGCAACAGTTACTGCGGTGGCTATGCAGCCAATGTCGGCCTGGAGTTCACCCAGAACTGGCTGTCGTCCTGCTCCGATGGCTTCCTGGAGTGCAGCAGCCAGAAGGCCGCAGGCACCACCTGGTTCACCGACAAGGCGCGCACCCAGGGCGCGGAACCACTCAGCCATAACCAGAGCCGGCGCGAGTGCTTCGGCCTCGGCACCCTGCTGCGCAACGACCTGAACCAGTGAGGGAGACGACCATGACGATCCATTCCACCCTGCTGGCCAGTGCGGTGCTGGCCGTGCTGTCCCTGTCCCTGTCCACGGCGCAGGCCGCGCAGCCTCTGCAGGCCGCCCGCGCGGGCGATCAGGTGCCTGCCGCATTGGTGGCCGCGCCGCTGCCGGCTGATGAAAGCGAACACGCACCGTTGTCGTTTGCCTGGGCGCTGGACCCGGCACAGCCGCTGCAGGCGGCCACGCCGTATGCCTCGGTCAGCCGCAGCTACTGGCAGCAGGTCGATGGCACGCAGCTGCAGCGCGGCCTGGACCTGCCGCTGACGGCGCCCGATGCGGTGATCCAGCTGAGCCCGGCCGCAGGTGCCCGCGCAGTGCCGGCCAACACCCTGCAGGTGCGCGATCCGGCTGGCCGCAGTAGCGTGGCGCGTAGCGTCGATGCGCGCGCGCTGCAGGATGCCGGCATGCCGGTGGGTGATGGCAGCAGCATGCTGCGTACCGGCGCGACCAGTGCGGCCGGTGCGTACACCCTGCAGAGCGCACAGGCGCAGGGTCGCTATGTGGTGCAGGTGCTGGAGCCGAACAGCCCGCTGCGGCTGGAAGTGCAGGCCAACCAGGCGCAGGTGCTGGCCGGTGGGAACGTGCAGCTGCAGGCACGCCTGCTGGAAGACGGCGCCACCACCGCGCAGCTGGCATCGCGTCGTGGCGGCCTGGGCGGTGAAGCCCTGCTGGTCGCGCCGGATGGCCGCAGCTGGCCGCAGCGCCTGCTGCGCACCACCGATGGCAGCCTGCGCGCGCAGGTACGGATCCCGGCCGATGTCGGCACTGTGCAGGGCCTATGGGAACTGCAGGTGTTCGCCCAGGCCGATGGCGTGCTGCGCGATGGCAAGGTGGCCTTCGCGGTGGCACGGCCGACCGCGCGCTTCAGCGGCCAGGCGGCACCGGACCCGGCCAGCCGCCAGGTGGCGCTGCCGCTGCAGGTGGCAGCGGCCGGACGCTACGAGGCGCGGGGCACGCTGTATGCCACAGCCCGCGATGGCCAGTTGAAGCCGGTCGCGCAGGCACATGCGGCCGCGTGGTTCGATGGCCCGGGCGCAGGCCAGCTGGTGCTGCCGTTCGACCAGGCCGCATTGCCGGCCGGTTTCGGTGCGCCGTACGAGTTGCGCGACCTGCAGCTGCAGGACCAGAGCCGGATGGCACCGATCGAGTCGCGTGCGCTGGCGTTGAAGTTCTGAGCAAGGGTGCAGTGGGCCGGGATATCCGGCCCGCTGCACTGCGCATGTCGATCACCCCGCATATGCGGTCAGCCGGCCTTCCTGCTCGCAGACGGTGATCGCGCCGCCGAACACCGCCGACAACGGTTCGTTGCGCAGCAGTTCGGCACGTGTGCCGTCGGCCAGTACGCGGCCGTCGCGCAGCAGCACCACCCGTTCGATCTCGGGAATGATCTCTTCGATGTGGTGGGTCACCAGCACCAGGGTGATGCCCTGCTGCGCCAGCACCCGCATGGTTGCCACCAGCTGTTCGCGGGCAACCAGGTCCAGCCCGGTGGAAGGTTCGTCCAGCAGGAGTGCCTGCGGCCGATTGACCAGCGCGCGGGCGATCAGCACGCGGCGGGTCTCGCCGGCGGACAACTCGGCGTAGGCGCGGTCGCGCAGGGACAGCGCGCCGGTCATCGCCAGTGTCTCGCCGACGCGTGCACGCATGTCAGCGGTCACCTCGCGGAAGGCTGGTACCACGTAGCTGGCAAAGAAGCCGGACAGCACCGCCTGTTCCACGGTCAGCCCGGGCATGTCGGCCAGGTTGCTGCTGAGGTCGCCGGTGACGATGCCCAGCTGAGAGCGCAGCCGGTCCACCTGCCAGCGGTTCTGGCCCAGGACCTTCACCGCCACCGAGCCGTCGCCCTGGGCCAGCGGGTACAGCTCGCGGGTGATCAGCTTGATGAAGGTCGACTTGCCGCAGCCATTGGGGCCGAGCAGGGCGGTGTGCTGGCCCTGCGCGATGCGCAGGCTGAGCCCGTGCAGCACCTTCACCTGGCCGCGCACCACGGTGGCACGGTCCAGTTCGATCAACGGGGGCTGCTCCGCGACGGGCGGGGCGGCGGTCATGGCGCTGGCGCGTGGATCAAGGCTCGACAACTCAGGTCCCCAACTGTGAACGGTGCCACGGATGGCGATGCGAAGCACCGCCGCAGGGATGCAGTTTGCAACGCAAGCGCCCATCATGTCTGCCATCCCCGCGTCGATCCGGAGAGCTGCCATGCCTGATGCCCTGATGTCCCTGTTGACCGGTGGTGTGCTCGGCCTGGGCTGGTGGGCCATGCTGGCGGTGTTGCTGGTCTTCACCCAGATCACCATCTTTTCGGTGACCCTGTACCTGCACCGCAGCCAGGCCCATCGCGGGGTCGATTTCCACCCGGCGCTGGCCCACGTGTTCCGCTTCTGGCTGTGGCTGACCACTTCGATGATCACCCGCGAGTGGGTGGCCATCCACCGCAAGCACCACGCCAAGGTGGAGACCGAGGACGACCCGCACAGCCCGGTCACCCGCGGCATCGGCAAGGTGTTCTGGCACGGCGTGGAGCTGTACCGGGAGGCACGCGGCATGCGCGCGGACATCGAGCAGTACGGGCGCGGTACCCCGGACGATGCGGTCGAGCGCCATCTGTATACCCCGCACGCCACGCTGGGCCCGGTGCTGCTGCTGGCGATCAACAGCGTGCTGTTCGGCCTGCCCGGCGTGGCCCTGTGGGCGATCCAGATGGCGTGGATCCCGTTCTGGGCCGCGGGCGTGGTCAATGGCCTGGGCCACTGGTGGGGGTACCGCAACTACGAGTCGGCCGATACCTCCACCAACCTCACGCCGTGGGGGTTCTGGATCGGTGGCGAGGAGCTGCACAACAACCATCATGCCTTCCCCAGTTCGGCGCGCTTTGCGATGCGGCGCTGGGAATTCGACATCGGCTGGAGTGCGATCCGCCTGCTGCAGGCGCTGCGCCTGGCGAAGGTGCTGCGGGTGGCGCCGGCCATGGACGTGCGCCCGAACATCGCTGTGCCCGATGCCGAGACCCTGAAGGCGCTGCTGTCGCACCGCTTCCAGGCGATGACCGATTACCAGCGCAACGTGTTCATGCCGGCCCTGCGCGAGGAAGCCGCGCAGGCTGGGGCCAAACTGCGTCGCCTGCTGCCACGCCGGTTGCGCAGCGGCCTGGTCAACGATGGCCGCTGGCTGAAGCCGGACAGCCGTGCCCAGCTCAGCGCATGGGTGGAACAACGGCCGCGCATCCGCACGCTGGTCGAGTACCGCGGGCGATTGGCTGCGTTGCTGGAAGCCCGTGGCCACGATGCCGCCGAGCGCCTGCATCAGCTGCAGGCGTGGTGCCGAGAGGCCGAGGAAAGCGGTATCGCGGCGTTGCAGGCCTACGCCGCACGGTTGAAGGGCTACAGCCTGGTGGGCGCGTGAGGGCAGGGTACGGGTTTCTGCTGGCGGTGCTGCTGCCGGGCGCGGCGCTGGCCCAGGTCACCGACACCGCCAGCTATCTGCAGCGGATGGACAGCGATGGTGACGGCAAGGTCAGCGAGGCCGAGTACGTTCAGTGGATGCTGTATGCCTTCGACCGCATGGACCGCAATGGTGATGGTGTGTTGACGGCCGAGGAGCTGCCCGGCGGCAAGGGGAGGGCGATCAGCCGCGAGCAGCAGCGGCAGGTGATCGTGCAGCGCTTCCACAAGCAGGATGCCAACGGTGACGGCTTCCTGGATGCGCGCGAACTGGCGGCGCCTCCGCGCTAAAGATTCCCGGCGCGCTGCCGATGGTGGGTTCGACGCGATCCCGGGGTGCCGGTCGATCCGCACGGGTAAGGCGAGCTGGCATGTCGACCGCGATGGATCACGGTAGGGGGAAGGACATGGAAGGGAGTGCAGTGCCATTTCGATGATCGATGCCGAACGGAATCGCCTGCACTGGCCTGACACGACCCAAGGATCCCCCATGAAATCGAACCCACCGCTGCTGGCGGCCGCGCTGCTCGGCAGCCTCGTTATCGCCGCGCCCGTGCTGGCCAATGAGCCGCCCCCGTCCGACGCGGCGACGGCTGCAGACGTTCCCGTCGCTGATGCCGGCGTTGTTGCCGCCACGGAAGACACTGTGGCGGCCACCGTGGCCGAGGTACCCGCCTGGGAAGGCCGGGTGCCGTTGAGCGTCAAGCTGCAGATGGGCGCAGATGGCCAGCCGGTCGGCGACAAGACGCTGCGCCTGGTGCAGCGTTCCACCACCGGCAAGCTGGTGGCCGCGCAGGTTGCCGTCTCTTTGTTTTCCGGCACGCTCGGTGGCAGCTCGTTCAAGAAGGACCAGCTGAAGGGAACCCGGGTCGAGACCGTTCCGAACCCGGCCTTCGGCTATCTGCAGGACCAGGTGCGCCTGCGCCTGGCCGAGTACTTCACCGCGCATCCGGGCGCCGTGCCGGCAGAAGCACGGCCGGTGCAGATCACCGCCGATGGCTTCACCCTGATCTACAAGGAACTGGGCGATGCCGATACCCAGTACGAGCTGCGCCAGACCCAGCACGTCGGCTTCCCTTATACCCGCAAGCTGTTGCGCCTGGTCGGTGGCGAAGGCGTGCAGTGCCAGGTGGACGAGCCGGTGGCCGCCCCCCTGGACGCCTGGCAGGCTGACGACTACGCTTTGGTCAAGCAGACGGCCGAGCGCTACAGCGACCAGTGCCTGGCCCGGTTCGTGGAAACGCTGCCGTCGCTGTTCCCGGACCGTTCCGCCGCTGCGGCACCGGTTCCGGCGGAGCCGGCGCGCGCCGGGCAGGACGCCTGATACCCGTCGCTGCCGGGGATCATTCGCTGGCAGCGACGGCCAGGTGCCGACGGCAGAGCAGGGATAGAATCCCTGCATGCCTGAATTGCCCGAAGTCGAAACCACCCGCCGCGGCCTGGCGCCGCACCTGCAGGGCCGCCGCGTGCATGGGGTGATCCTGCGCCGTGCCGACCTGCGCTGGCCGATTCCACCGGAAGTGGCCGAGCTGCTGCCGGGGCAGCGCATCGAGGACATCCGCCGGCGCGCCAAGTACCTGCTGCTGGATACCGCCATCGGCAGCGCGCTGCTGCACCTGGGCATGTCCGGCAGCCTGCGCGTGCTGCCCGGTGATACCCCGCTGCGCGCACACGACCACGTCGACATCAGCCTGGACAACGGCCGCCTGCTGCGTTTCAACGACCCGCGCCGCTTCGGCAGCCTGCTCTGGCAGCCGGCCGGCGAGATCCACCCGCTGCTGCAGGGGTTGGGCCCGGAGCCGCTGGACGAAGAGTTCGACGGCGACTACCTGTTTGCGCGCAGCCGTGGCCGCAGTGCGCCGGTGAAGACCTTCCTGATGGACCAGGCGGTGGTGGTGGGCGTGGGCAACATCTACGCGGCCGAGAGCCTGTTCAAGGCCGGCATCAGTCCGCTGCGCGAGGCGGGAAAGATCTCGCGCGAACGCTACCAGCGGCTGGCCGACGCGGTGAAGGAGATCCTGGGCTACGCCATCACCCGCGGCGGCACCACCCTGCGCGATTTCATCAGCCCCGATGGCGCGCCGGGCTACTTCGAACAGGAACTGCTGGTGTACGGCCGCGACGGGCTGCCCTGCCCGAACTGCGGCCGCGCGCTGAAGCACGCCACCATCGGCCAGCGCGCCAGCGTCTGGTGCAGCCACTGCCAGCGCTGAGCCGGCGGCCAGCGGTAGCTGAACGGGCAGGGCGTGTCTCCGCTGCCCGTTAACGTTTGTCTGCCTATGATGGCCGACCTTCCTTCTGTGCCTGACGCGCCTGCATGCAACGACGCGACTTCATCCGCAATGCCTCCCTCGCCCTGGCTGCATTCGGCCTGCCGTCCCTGCCCGCGTGCGCGGCCAGCAAGAGCGGCCAGATGGGCCTGCGCCGCCTCGGCCAGCCGCAGCCGTTCGACTTCGCCACCCTGAAGGGCCAGGCGCGCGCGCTGGCACAGGCGCCCTACAAGAGCCACAAGCGGGTGCTGCCGGGCCGTCTGGAAGGACTGGACTGGGACCAGTACCAGTCGATCGGCTACCGCCAGGACCACGCCCTGTGGGCCGACCAGCCGGGCAAGTTCCAGGCCAAGTTCTTCCACCTGGGCCTGTACTTCCATTCGCCGGTGCGCATGTTCGACGTGGTCGACGGCAAGGCGCAGGAGCTGGCCTATGACGGCGCGGCGTTCAACTACGGCAAGAGCGGCATCAAGGATGGCGAGCTGCCGGCTGACCTCGGCTTCGCCGGTTTCCGCCTGAACACCCGCAAGGATACCGACCGCGATTTCGCTGCCTTCCTCGGCGCCAGCTACTTCCGCGCGGTCGGCAAGGAAGGCCAGTACGGCCAGTCCGCGCGTGGCCTGGCGATCGACACCGGTATGGGCAAGCCGGAGGAATTCCCGGACTTCATCGCCTACTACCTGGAACAGCCGTCGGCCGATTCGGAGACGATCGTGGTTTACGGCCTGCTGGACTCGCCCAGCGTGGCCGGCGCCTACCGCTTCGCGATCACCAATGGCGACGTGCTGCTGATGGACATCGACAGCGCGCTGTACCCGCGCAAGGCGATCGAGCGGTTGGGCATCGCCCCGTGCACCAGCATGTACCAGGTGGGCGAGAACGACCGCCGCATGGCATGGGACTGGCGCCCGGAGATCCACGATACCGATGGTCTGTCGCTGTGGACCGGTGCCGGTGAATGGATCTGGCGCCCGCTGCTGAACCCGCGCAACCTGCGTTTCAACATGTTCGTGGACCGCAACCCGCGCGGCTTCGGCCTGCTGCAGCGCGACCGCAACTTCGACCACTACCAGGACGACGGCGTGTTCTACGAGAAGCGCCCGTGCCTGTGGGTGGAGCCGAAGGGCGAATGGGGCGAGGGCTCGGTGCAGCTGGTGGAGATTCCCACCGTGGACGAGACCTTCGACAACATCGTGGCGTTCTGGAACCCGAAGGAAAAGCCGCAACCGGGCCAGGAGCTGCTGGTCGGCTACCGCCTGTACTGGGGCGCCGAGCCGCCGGCGCGCCCGCCGCTGGCGCACTGCGTGGCCAGCCGTACCGGCCTGGGCGGCGTGGTCGGCAAGAAGCGCGAGTACTTCAGCTGGCGCTTCGCGGTGGACTTCGAAGGCGGCGAACTGGCCAGGCTGATCGACAAGGGCGAGGTTGAAGCGGTGGTGGAAGCCAGCCGCGGCCGGGTCGAGATCGTGTCGGCGCGCCCGCTGCGCGAGATCAACGGCTACCGCGCGATGTTCGACCTGGTGCCGCCGGAAGGCAGTACCGAGCAGATCGACATCCGCCTGTTCCTGCGCAGTGGCGGCAAGACCCTCACCGAAACCTGGCTGTACCAGTACACCCCGCCGCCGGCCGGCGCACCGGAGCGGACGCTGTACTAAGAAGGGGCTGGGTTTGCAGGGCTTGCAGCCCTGCACCTGCTGACGTCAACGTCAACGTCAACGTCAAAAGCGGGCATTCCGTGGGATGGCGGGGTGGGTCCGGTTGAGGGGGACGGCGTAAATACGTCCATGTAGCCTCGGTCGCGCCATCCATGGCGCTCACGCCCCCTCAACCGGACCCACCCCGCCTTCGACAGATTTCTGCGATCTGTCGGAGCAACTCGTGGGGTCAGATCCGTTTTCCGAAGGAAAACGGATCTGACCCAGAATTTCATTCGATACCTGACAGATGTGTCGACCAAGGTCGACACCTACCAACAGCCGTGGGGATCTGTCGAAGGCGGGGTACTGTGGGTTTGCGGGGTGTGAGCGGCATGGATGCCGCGACCAAGCCCCCATGGACGGGTTTACGGCGTCCCCGCAAACCCACAGTGCCCCGCCATCCCATGGATAGCCCGCTTTTGCCGTTGCTCTGGCTCCGGCCTCGGCAGGTGCAGGGCTGCAAGCCCTGCAAAAGAACACCCCTTACAGCGGCAGGGGTGCCTGCGCCGGATCGATCCGTCCTTCGCCGCGGGTGATCTTCTTGAACTCGGCACGGCTGACCGACACGTAGCGGTCGTTGCCACCGATCTCCACCTGTGGGCCGTCCTGCACGGCGTGGCCATGCTCGTCCACGCGCACCGTCATCGTCGCCTTCTTGCCGCTGTGGCAGATGGTCTTGATCTCCTGCATCTCGTCGGCCCAGGCCAGCAGGTACTGGCTGCCCTCGAACAGCTCGCCGCGGAAGTCGGTACGCAGGCCGTAGCACAGCACCGGAATGCGCAGCTGGTCGACCACTTCGCTGAGCTGCCAGACCTGGGCGCGGGTCAGGAACTGCGCCTCGTCCACCAGCACGCAGCCCATCGGGCCGTTGGCTGCCAGATCCTGCTCGACCCAGCGCTGCAGGTCGGTATCGCGGTCGAAGGCCATGCCATCGGCACGCAGGCCGATCCGCGAAGCGACCACGCCGGCGCCGGCACGGTCGTCCAGGCGCGGGGTCAGGATCGCCACCCGCATGCCGCGTTCGCGGTAGTTGTGTGCGCTCTGCAGCAGGGTGGTGGTCTTGCCGGCGTTCATCGCCGAATAGTAGAAGTAGAGCTTGGCCATCGGCCAATTCTAGTCGCCACCCGGCCCGCCGTCGCGGATCTGCCGCGGTGCACCGATCTCGATGCTGGGCCGCAGCCGGGTGTTCTGCCAGATCTGTTCCTGCAGGCACCAGTAGGCCGCCGGTTCCCAGAAGGCATCGCGGTAGTAGTCATTGCCGGTGACCGGCCGGTTGGCCTCCGGCCCCTCGCCCAGCGCCATGCGCAGGCCCGGGTTGACGAAGCCGGTGCGGCTGCCGGTCATCGCATTGCGGGCGGTCCGCAGCGCGGTTTCCATGCGCGGCTTGGCCACGGCATCGCCGTACTGCGCGTAGAGCGCAGGGCCTTCGGCCAGCACCCGTTGGCGCTGCCCCGCATCCAGCCGTTGCCAGTAGCGCTCGCGTTCAACCAGCAGGTCGCGGTAGCCGCGCTCGGCGGCCAGGTCCATCCAGATGTAGGCCAGCACCGGGTCGGCGTCGATGCCGATGCCTTCCTGGTACATGCGGGCAACCAGTGACTGCGAGAACTTGTCGGCGTACAGGCTGGCGCGCTGGAACCGCAGCCGTGCCTGTGCCGGCTTGCCGCGTCGCCACGACAGCTGGCCCAGGTCGCGCCAGTACAGGTCGGGATGGGCCTGCAGGAAACCCTCGGTCAGCAACGCCGAGGGGATCGACGCGGCCGGGTCGAGCGCGCAGGCGCTGGCGGCGGCGTACCCGGGCGCCAGCAGTGCCAGCGCCAAGGCAACGATGGCCTGGCAGGCGCGGATCATCGCCCCGACCTGGCCAGTTCCTCGTCCTGCCATTGCCGGTAGGCCACCGGATCCCAGTAGCGGGCCAACTGGTGCTTCTCCGGTTGCAGCACACGGGACCCGGCATCGCCGCGGCCCTGGCTGCGCATGGCGCCGCTCCAGCCGGCGCGGCTGCCGGTCTGCTGCATGCTGCCGGCCCGCAGTTCGCGTTCCAGCCGTGGCGTCGCCGCCGGGTCGCCGAATTCGGCGTACAGCGCGCGGCCCTCGCGCACCGCGCGCTCGCGTTCGTCGGCGGACAGCGCCTCCCAGAAGCGTTCGCGCTGCACCACCAGCCACTCGGTGCCGCGCTCGGCCGCCAGGTCCATCCACGCGTAGCCCAGCGCGCGGTCGACCGGGCCGCCTTGCCCGTTCCACAGCATGTCGGCCAGCGCCGCCTGTGACAGCTTGTCGCCGTAGCGCGCGGCGTTGCGGAAGTCGTTGCGGGCTTCTTCATGGCGGCCCCGTTCGCGGGCCTGCATGCCGAGCCCACGGAAGCGCAGGTCCGGATGGTAGACAAGAAACTCGTGCGACTGCAGCACGATCGTTTCATAGGCATCGGCGGGCGGCGCCGGGCTGGACCCGGCCGCAGGCAGGGCCAGCAGGCCGAGCAGGGTGGCCGCCAACGGGCGGGCGATGATGCTCAAGGACATGGACCACGCTCCTGTGTTCCGGTGCCGATTCAATACCTTACGGCCGGGCACCATGCAAGTCAGGTGGGCCTGCCGGCACCCCGCTACAATCCTGTCCCCATGCACGGTCTCAATCCTCCCCAAGCTGCCGCGGTCCTGCACATCGAAGGCCCGTTGCTGGTGCTCGCCGGCGCCGGCAGCGGCAAGACGCGCGTGATCGTGGAGAAGATCGCCCACCTGATCGGCTGTGGCCGCTACCCGGCCCGCCGCATCGCCGCGATCACCTTCACCAACAAGTCGGCCAAGGAAATGCGCGAGCGCGTGGCCAAGCGCCTGCGCGAGCAGGACGCCGACGAGGTGACCATCTGCACCTTCCATGCGCTGGGCCTGAAGTTCCTGCAGATCGAACATGCCGCCGTGGGCCTGAAGCGCGGCTTCTCGATCTTCGATGCCGATGATGCCGCCGCGCAGATCAAGGACCTGATGTACGGCGCCAAGCCCGATGACATCGAGGACATGAAGAACCTGGTGTCGCGTGCGAAGAACGCCGGCCTGTCGCCCGAACAGGCGATGGCTGCCGCGCGCAGCAACCGCGAAAAGGAAGCGGCCAGCGTCTACGAGCGTTACCAGCTGCGGTTGACCGCGTTCAATGCGGTCGACTTCGACGACCTGATCCGTCTGCCGGTGCAGATCCTGGAAGAGAACCCGGAGATCGCCCTGGCCTGGCGCGAGCGCATCGGCTACCTGCTGGTGGACGAATGCCAGGATACCAATGACGCGCAGTACCGCCTGCTCAAGCAGCTGGCCGGTGACAAGGGCAATTTCACCTGCGTGGGCGACGATGACCAGTCGATCTACGCCTGGCGCGGCGCCAACCCGGAAAACCTGCAGCAGATGGGGCGTGATTACCCCGCACTGGAGATCATCAAGCTGGAGCAGAACTACCGCTGCTCCAACCGCGTGCTGCGCGCGGCCAACGCGCTGATCGCCAACAATCCGCACGAGCACCTGAAGAAGCTGTGGAGCGACCAGGCCGACGGCGAGCGCATCCGCGTGTGGGAATGCCGCAACAGCGAACACGAAGCGGAAAAGGTTGCGGCCGAGATCGCCTTCGTGGCGCAGTCGCGCAACGTGCCGTGGAGCGATTTCTGCATCCTGTTCCGCGGTAACTTCCAGTCGCGCCCGCTGGAAAAGGCGATGCAGCTGCTGCGCATTCCCTACCACCTGACCGGCGGCACGATGTTCCTGGAGCGCCAGGAAGTGAAGGACACGCTGGCCTGGCTGCGGTTGCTGGTGAACCCGGACGACGACACCGCGTTCATGCGTGCGGTGCAGTCGCCCAAGCGCGATGTCGGTGCCGGCACGCTGGCCAAGCTGGCTGAACTGGCGCAGGAAAAGGACATGCCGATGGCGCAGGCCGCCGAGGCGATCGGCGCCCTGCAGCAGTTGCCGCCGCGTGCGGCCAACAGCCTGGCGCGCTTCACCGACATTCTGCGTGACCTGCGCGCGCAGACGCGCCAGATCAGTTCCGGCGACATGATCCGCAAGGTGGCCAAAGAGTCGGGCCTGCTCAGCGAACTTCGCCAGCAGGCGAAGGAAGAAGCCAGTTACCAGCGCCGAGCCAACAACATCGAGGAACTGGCGCAGTGGTTCGAGGGCGGCCCGCGCGGTGCCACCGCCGCCGACCTGACTGGTCAGCTGGCGCTGCTGTCGCGCAGCGACAAGGACGAGGGCGGCAACCAGGTGCGCATGATGACCATGCACGCCTCCAAGGGCCTGGAATTCCCGTACGTGTTCATCGTCGGCTGCGAGGATGGCGTGCTGCCGCACCAGGTCAGCCTGGACGAAGGCAACCTGCAGGAAGAGCGTCGCCTGCTGTACGTGGGCATCACCCGCGCCAAGATCCAGCTGTGGATGAGTTACAGCAAGCTGACCCGCAAGTTCGGCGAGCACGTGCGGTTGAAGCCGAGCCGGTTCTTCGAGGAGATTCCGGCCGAGGAGATCCAGCGCGATGGTGCTGATCCGGTGGCCGATGCGGCGCGCAAGAAGGAGCGGGCGAGCGCGGGGTTGGCGGCGATCGAGGCGTTGTTCGACTAAGCCGCTCCAACGGCGCCGCCCCTCCGTGGTGGAGTGCGCGTTGGTCCTGCGGTGTGGCCGGTCGGGGTGGGTTCGCGGGGGACGCCGTAAACCCCCAGACCGGCCCAGCCACTGGGGGCTGTGCGTTCGGGCGCTTGCGAAGCAGTACTTCGCAAGCAAAGCGCCCTCACCCCTGGGGGCTTAGCCGCGCCATCCATGGCGCGGATACCCCCGCGAACCCACCCCGACCGGCCTCTGACAGATTCCGGGCGCGTCCTTCCACGGCAATGCAAGGAAAATCAAATTCAACAGCCGGGGGTTGAGGCAGAATCGGGGTTTCGGCTGGAGGTCTGCGCGTGCATCCGATTGAAAGTGAACGCCTGCGACTGCGTGCGATCGAACCTGATCGCGATGCGGCGCCGATGCTGGCGCTGTTGAATGATCCGGGCTTCCTGCGCTTCATCGGCGACCGAGATGTGCGCAGTGAAGAGCAGGCGAGGGAGTACATCGCGCTGCGGGTGCTGCACAGCTATGCGTTGAACGGGTTCGGCATGTATGCCATCGAGCGCTTGTCCGATGGTGCCTGGCTGGGCAATGCCGGGCTGGTGCGGCGGGATGGCCTGCCGGGGCCGGATATCGGCTATGCAGTGCTGTCGGAATTCGCCGGGCAGGGCTATGCCGGCGAGGCGGCGCGGGCGGTGTTCGCGCATGCACGTGCGGAGCTGGGCATCGTGGATCTGTACGGCATCACCGACCTGGACAATGTGGTGTCCGGGAAGATCCTGCTGGGCCTGGGCATGCAGGAACGCGGGGTGATCCAGCTGCCGGGCGTGGACAGCCCGAGCCGGTTATATGCCTCGCCGGGTGCGGCCGAGGTTTGATCGTGGTGGGTGCCGACCGTTGGTCGGCACTGCATCGGCAGGACATCCGGTAGTGCCGGCCGCTGGCCGGCATCACGGTGAACCTGGGTTGCCGGCCAGCGGCCGGCACTACCGCATGTGGACGTTCAACCGCGCAGTTCGGCCAGCTGTGCCTGCAGATCGGCCACGGCCGCTTCCAGCTGGGCCACGCGCTCGGCCAGGCCCGGGTCGGCGGCCTCGCTGCCACCGCCGCTGCCGGCGTACTTGGCCGCCAGCGCCGCGCCGTCCACCTCGCCGCACAGCAGGTGCATGTAGCGGTCTTCGCGCTGGCCGCTGGCGCGCGGCAGCACCACCAGCAGCGCGCGCTGCTGCAGGCGCTCGATGGCGTGGCGGGCTTCGTCGGTGTCGGCGAAGCGATGCAGGCGTTCGCAGCGCGTCACCAGCTCGCCCAGCGTCTGCGGCCCACGCAGCAGCAGCAGCGCGAGCAGCACGGTCTGCTGCCGGGTCAGGTCCAGCGCGGCCTGCAGGCGGTGCTCGTAGCGGTCGGCACGCGAGGAGAAGTGCTGGCGGGCCAGGCCCAACGCCTCCAGCTGGCGCAGCGCGTGCTGCACGCTGCCGGCGTCCACGTTCATCACCGGCTCGCGCGCGGTCTTCTGGTTGGCCGCCGATTGGGCGGCGTTGACCGTCAGCGGGTAGGTGTCCGGGGTGGTCGCCTCCTTCTCCACCAGGCAGCCCAGCAGGCGGGCCTGCACGGCGTCGAGCAGGGGGACGTCGGGGATCTGGGTGGAATCGGTCATGGCGGCCTCCGGAAGGGCAACGGGTCAACCGCCAAGCATAGCCGTCCCAGGGCCGGCTTTGCCGGTAAAATGCGCCGGTATATCTGATTGCCGGTGAACCCATGCGTCGTCCCGTTTCCCTGTCCCTGACCCTGCTCGCCACCGCGGCGCTGGGCCTGTCCGCCTGCAAGCGCGTGGATGCGCCTGCCGCTGAAGCCGCGGCCCCGGAGGCCCCGGCCGCCGCCGCCAAGGCCGGTGGTGCGCTTGATGCCACCGCCAACGACAACCTCAACGCGGTGCTGTGGATGCAGCGCGCGCAGGAGTACAAGGCGATCACCGAGCAGACCTACCGTGCCGCCGCCGACCACCTGGATGCGGCGCTGAAGGAAGCCCACTGGGACGCACTGGTGCCGGAAGAGCGCGGCAACGACGCCAAGGGCCTGAAGCCGGCCGTGGTGCTGGACGTGGACGAGACCGTGCTGGACAACTCGCCCTACCAGGCGCGCCTGGTGCGCGACGGCAAGGAATACGACGAGCTGACCTGGGACCAGTGGGTGGCCGAAAAGAAGGCCAAGGCGATCCCGGGCGTGGTTGATTTCGCCAAGGCCGCCAACGCCAAGGGCGTGACCCTGCTGTACATCTCCAACCGTGCCGTGCACCTGAAGGACGCGACCCTGGCCAACCTGCGCGAGCAGGGCCTGCCGGTGGCCGATGACAGCGTGTTCCTCGGCCTGGGCACGGTGGTGCCGGGGTGCGAGCAGAACGGCAGCGAGAAGAACTGCCGCCGCCGCCTGGCCGGGCAGAAGTACCGCGTGCTGATGCAGTTCGGCGACCAGCTGGGTGACTTCGTCGAAGTGACCGCCAACACCAACGATGGCCGCGACGCGCTGCTGCAGCAGTACCACGACTGGTTCGGTGAGCGCTGGTGGATGCTGCCGAACCCGACCTACGGCGGCTTCGAGCCGGCGCAGTTCAACAACGACTACAGCCAGTCGCGCCAGGCCCGCCACGACGCCAAGCGCGCCGCGCTGGACTACGCACCGTGAGCCGCGCACCGCTGCCGCTGCGCGATGACGAGCGCCTGATCTTCGCGCTGGACGTGCCTGACCGCGCGCAGGCGCTGGCGTGGGTCGATCGCCTCGGCGACAGCGTGGCGTTCTACAAGATCGGCATGGAACTGCTTGCCTCCGGCGAGTACTTCCAGGTGCTCGATGAGCTGGCCCGCCGCGACAAGCGCGTATTCGTCGACCTGAAGTTCTTCGACATCCCGGCCACCGCTGCGGCCGTGATCAAGCGCCTGTCGCAGTGGCCGGTCAGCTACGCCACCATCCATGGCTGGCACCCGGCCATGATGGAGGCCTGCGCGGCTGCCAACAGCAGCGACATGCGCCTGCTGGCGGTGACCGTGCTGACCTCGATGGGGCGCCCCGACCTGGCGCAGATGGGCATCGACCGCGAGCCGGTGGACGTGGTGGTCGAGCGCGCGCTGGCCGCCCAGGCCGCCGGCATCGACGGCGTGATTGCGTCGGGCCAGGAAGCCGCTCCGATCCGTGCCGCCACCGGCGCTGGGTTCTCGATCGTCTGCCCGGGCATCCGCCCCGGTGGTCCGGTCGGCGATGACCAGAAGCGCACCGTTGGCGTGGCGCAGGCCTTTGCCGATGGCGCCGATGCCATCGTGGTCGGCCGCCCGATCCGCCTGGCGGCCGATCCGCAGGCTGCAGCACGGGCAATCCAGCAGGAAATCGCGTCGGCTCTGGCTGCCCGCTGAGCCCAGCGCCGACGCCGGTCACGCCGGCACCACGAACGCCATCCCGATCCATGCGGGATGGCGTTCGCATTTGTGGGTCTGCACCTGTCGCACACAGCGTCACGCACCGGAACTGTGCGCGCGTTCGCGCTGTGGGCCTCTCCACTGTTCCCCAATCGATGCACCGGCACGGACCGCGGCCGCGCCGGTTTCAACCATCGATAGAGGAGTACAGGGATATGTATCGCAGCACCTCTTTGTTCATCGGCCTGCTGTTGGCCGCGTCTGCCGTACCCGCCATCGCTGCGCCGCAGGCACGCGAAGTACCGCGCATCATCGGCGGTGAAGCGGCTCCGGCCGGCGAATACCCGTTCATGGTCAGCATCCAGGGCATCTTCGACGGCGATTCGGATCATGACCGCCACTTCTGCGGGGGCACCCTCATCTCACCCTCGTGGGTGCTCACCGCCGCGCATTGCCTGCAGGGCGAACAACCGATGGGGTTGGCGGTGCTGGGGGGCCAGGCCGCACTCTCCACCGACGCCACGCGACGACCGTCCAACGTCAAGGCGATCCACGTCCATCCCGCATTCAACAGCGGCAATTCGCTGGAGCACGACGTGGCCCTGATCCAGCTCAGCACCCCCCTGGACGGTGCACAGCCGGTGGCACTGCGGCTGCGGCCCGACGCCAGTTATCTCAAGCCGGGCCGCGAATTCACCGTGATCGGCTGGGGGGACACCGACATCGGCGATGGCCGGATCTACCCGACTCAGCTGCAGACCGTGCAGGTGCCGTTCGTTTCCTTCACCGAATGCCAGCAGGCCTATGGCGGTGAATTGTCACGCGGCAAGGTCATCTGCGCCGGCCGCGAGGGTATCGACAGCTGCCAGGGCGATTCCGGCGGGCCACTGCTGCTGCGCCTGCGCGATGGCTGGACCCAGTTCGGCATCGTCAGCTGGGGTGAGGGCTGCGCGCTTGCTGGCTACCCGGGCGTTTATGCCCGAATCGCCGAAAAACATGCCGTAGATTTCATCGAGGCCGTCTGGCAACGTGATTTATTCAATAAAATCAATTAGATACATCGCATTACGTGAAGTGTTGCCTTAACTTGAGCGGCAGCGTAGGATCGCCGCCATCCGGTCCTTGGACCGGACATGTGCCACAACACTGTCCTCCGGCCTCGTGCCGGCTTGAAGAGCCTGTGATCCCCGTGATCCGGGCTCTTTTTTTATCCCGGTGGCGGCTCTGCGGTCAGATCCCTCCTGCCCGCGGCAGAAGGGATCTGACCCCCTTGGCTGGAAACCGTGACCGCGCGGCTTGCCGCTGTCACGTCGCAGGCCGCAAGATGCGGGCCGGTCCGGGGAGTCCGAGTGCATGAGCGTGGCGGTGCGAGGAAGGTCTGCGCGTGGATGGGGGCTGGCGGCCATGCTGCTGCTGGCCGTGGCGGCGTGCCGCGAGTCTGCCAACGATCCGGCCCGGCCGGCGGCCGAGCCGGTGGCTGCGGTACAGGCGATGGCGTTGCGCCTGGCCGAGGATGATCTGGTCGGCTACGCAAAGCTGTCGGTGCCGCCGGGCCAGTACCAGCGCCTGCAGCAGGCCTGGGCGGAGGGCCACAGCCAGTGGCCGCTGACCGAACTGCCGCTGGGTGACCAGCTGCTACCGATGCTGGCCGCGCTGCGCAAGCCTGATGCCAGCACCGAACTGCAGCGCAGCTTCGATCGCCAGCTGGCCGGCCAGGCCAGCGCCGTGCGCCAGGCTGCGCAGTCGATGGGCAACTTCGGCGTGCAGTACCTGCGCCACCAGAAGGGCTACACGGCGGGCCAGCAGGCCCACTACATCGCCCTGGTCGAGACCTTGGCGGTTTGGGCGCAGGGCGCCCCGATCAGCGACCGCGCACGTGCCCGCAGCACCATCGCCGCGCTGGTCGGTGCCGCCAACAAGGTCGGTTTCGATGACGAAGCCGGCCTGCAGGCCGCCGGCATGGAAGGCAGCCTGCAGCAGCTGGCGCCGTTCATCCACACCCTCAAGGCAGTGCTCGGCAGTTACGGGCTGGGCGTGGACGACGCGCTGCGCAGCGTGCGTGGCGAGCTGCTCTCGGTGGAGGGCGACAATGCGCTGGTGCGCCTGCACTACGACCTGGCCGGCCGCGAGATGACCCTGCAGCTGCCGCTGAGCCGGCGCGAGGGCCACTGGTACCTGACCCGCACCCTGGCCGACACCGACGCGCTGCTGCGCAAGGCCGACGCGGCCCGCGCTGCTGCGTCGCCAGCACCGGCTGAAGCCCCCGCCGAGGGTGGGGAAGCGGCAACGCCGCCGCCTAAGCCATAATGGCGCCGATGTCGAAACAGAACCCGCTGCCGTTCCCCGGCGAAGAATCCCAGTCGACGCCCGCCGATACGGTGCCGGCGTCCCCCTCGACCGGTACCGGCCCGAACCCGGTTCCGCCGCCCGCGCACGCGCGTCCGGCTGGCCGCCGCCCGCTGTGGGCACGGTTGCTGGGCCGCCTGGTCGAGCCGTGGCTGTCGCTGAAGATCGAGCCGGAAGACCCGGGCCAGTACAACGATGGCCGCCCGGTCATGTACGTGCTGGAAGACTACGGCCTGTCCAACGCACTGATCCTGGACAAGGCCTGCCGCCAGGCCGGCCTGCCGTCGCCGCTGGTGCCGCTGGCCGGTGACCCGACCGGCCGCAAGCGCGCCTACCTGGCGCTGTCGCGGCGCAGCTCCAGCAACTCGCTGATCCCTGAGCAGCGCGGCGCCAAGACCCATTCCGATTCGCTGGCCAAGGTCCTGCAGGCGCACCGCGTGCGCGATGACCTGGACGTGCACCTGGTGCCGGTGTCGATCTTCGTCGGCCGCGCGCCGGACAAGCAGAGCGGCTGGTTCGCGGTGCTGTTTTCGGAAAACTGGGCGCTGGTCGGCCGCTTCCGCCGCCTGCTGGCGGTGCTGCTGAACGGCCGCAGCACCATTGTCCGCTTCGCCCCGCCGATCTCGCTGCGCAGCACCGTGGACGAAGGCCTGGAGCCGGAACGCACGGTGCGCAAGCTGCAGCGCGTGCTGCGTACGCACTTCCGCCGCATCCGTGAATCGGTGATCGGTCCTGACCTGTCGACCCGGCGCCTGCTGGTGGACCAGGTGCTGGCCGCCGAGCCGGTGCGCGAAGCGATCGCCTCGCAGGCCAAGCGTGACAACTCGAAGCCGGCCGATGCCTGGAAGAAGGCGCACGCCTACGCCTGGGAAATCGCCGCGGACTATTCCAGCCCGGTGGTGCGCTCGGCCAGCTTCATGCTCAGCCATGTGTGGAACCGCATCTATGCGGGCGTGCTGGTGCACCACCTGGACAAGTTCAAGGCTGCCGCGCCGGGCCACGAAGTGGTCTACGTGCCCAGCCACCGCAGCCACATGGACTACCTGCTGCTGTCCTACCTGTTGTACGACCGTGGCATCGTGCCGCCGCACATCGTGGCCGGCATCAACCTGAACCTGCCGGTGGTCGGCACCCTGCTGCGCAAGGGCGGTGCGTTCTTCATTCGGCGCTCGATCCGCGGCAACGCGCTGTACTCGGCGGTGCTCAGTGAATACGTCGCGCAGCTGGTGGCCGGTGGCTATTCGCTGGAGTACTTCGTCGAAGGCGGCCGCTCGCGTACCGGGCGCCTGCTGCAGCCCAAGGGCGGCATGATCTCGATGACGCTGCGTGCGTTCCTGCGCCAGCCGCGCAAGCCGGTGCTGTTCCAGCCCATCTACATCGGCTACGAGAAGCTGATGGAAGGCGGCAGCTACCTGGACGAACTGTCCGGCCGGCCGAAGGAAAAGGAATCGATCTGGTCGCTGCTGTGGGGCATTCCCAAGGTGCTCAAGCAGAACTACGGCCAGGTGGTGGTGAACTTCGGCGAGCCGATCGCGCTGAACGACGTGCTGGCCGAGAAAGCGCCGGAATGGAAGGGCGAGGCGGTGTCCGAGGACGAGAAGCCGGCCTGGCTGTCGACCACGGTGGATACGCTGGCCGAACGCATCCAGGTGCGCATCAACGGCGCCGCCGACGTCAACCCGATCAACCTGCTGGCGCTGGCCCTGCTGTCCACGCCGAAGCACGCGATGGGCGAGGCCGACCTGATCGCGCAGATCGAGCTGTGCAAGACCCTGCTGGTCGAGATGCCGTATTCGGACCGGGTGACGGTGACCCCGCACTCGCCGGAGCGGATCATCGCCCATGCCGAGGAAATCAACGTCCTCACCCGCATCAAGCACCCGCTGGGCGATGTGCTCAGCGTCAGCGGCGACACCGCGGTGCTGCTCAGCTACTTCCGCA
Organism: Stenotrophomonas maltophilia; assembly: GCF_006970445.1. Lineage (NCBI taxonomy): Bacteria > Pseudomonadati > Pseudomonadota > Gammaproteobacteria > Lysobacterales > Lysobacteraceae > Stenotrophomonas > Stenotrophomonas maltophilia. The sequence goes on from NZ_CP033877.1 coordinate 59,668, forward strand.
ACAACGTGGTGCACCTGTTCACCGCCTCGTCGTGGGTGGCCTGCTGCTTCCAGAACAACCGCCGCATGAGCCGTACCGGCCTGGTCCAGCTGGGCCGTACCGTGTACCCGTTCCTGCAGGCCGAACTGTTCCTGCCGTGGAGCGAGGACGAGTTCGCCCAGCGCATCGACCGGACTATCGACGTGTTCGTGCGCGAGGGCCTGCTGCAGAACGTCAATGATGACGACGGCGGCATCCTGGCACGCAACACCGGGCAGACCGACGAGGTGTTCCGCCTGCGTGCGATCGGCCATTCGCTGCAGCAGGCGTTCGAGCGCTACTACATCGCCATTTCGGTGCTGGTGAAGAACGGCCCGGGCGTGCTCGGCGCCGCCGAGCTGGAAAGCCTCTGCCAGCAGGCCGCGCAGCGGCTGAGCCTGCTGTACGCGCCGGCCGCACCGGAGTTCTTCGACAAGTCCCTGTTCCGCGGCTTCATCCAGAAGCTGCGCGAACTGCGCCTGGTGTGGCCGGACGAAAACAGCAAGCTGCTGTTCGACGAACGCCTGGATGCCTGGGCCAAGGATGCCAAGTTCATCCTCGGCCGCGAGCTGCGCCACACCATCGAACGGGTGAGCCCGGAAGCGGCTCGTCCGGACGAGCCTGCGCCGCAGGATTGAAGGTAGCGCCGGGTCCTGCCCGGCGAACGGCATGCCAACCAAGGTTGGCATCTACCGGGGGCGAAGCAGTAGATCCACGCCATGCGTAGATGGGCCACCGCTCAGGCCGGCTCGTCGGGAATCTGCAGGCTTTCCAGCTTGGCGATGCAGTCCTTCAGCTGCAGCTTGCGCCGCTTCAGCCGCTTGGACTCCAGCTCGTCCTCACCGTTGGCGGCCATGCGGGTGATCTGTTCATCCAGCAGGCGGTGCTCGGCACGCAGGGCGGCGAGGTGTTCGACGATCTCGGCGGGGCTGTAGGTGTCCACAGCCTCCGAGCATACACAGCGATGATGACTGCCGGGAGAGGGAAACCCCGACACGGGGCCCAGGCTGCCGCAAGCCGTTAGAATGGACCGATGACCGCCGTGATTTCCCTGCCCGATCCTTCGCAGCGCGCTTCGCGTGGTCCGCGCGTGGCCGGACCGGGGCTGGACAGGCTGGGCAGGCGCCTGCGCCGCCAGGTCGGCCAGGCCATCTCCGACTTCGGCATGATCGAAGCGGGCGACAAGGTCATGGTCTGCCTGTCCGGCGGCAAGGACAGCTACACCCTGCTGGACCTGCTGCTGCAGCTGCAGAAGAAGGCGCCGGTGCCGTTCGAACTGGTCGCGGTGAACCTGGACCAGAAGCAGCCCGGTTTCCCGGAGCATGTCCTGCCGGAGTACCTGGCCGCGCTGGGTGTGCCGTACCAGATCATCGAGCAGGACACCTATTCGGTGGTCAGCCGGGTCATCCCGGAAGGCCGCACGATGTGTTCGCTGTGCTCGCGGCTGCGCCGGGGGGCGCTGTACAACCACGCCAAGGCGCATGGCTTCACCCGGATCGCGCTGGGCCATCATTGCGACGACATGGTGGCTACGTTGTTCATGAACCTGTTCCACCATGCCAGGCTGGCGGCCATGCCACCGAAGCTGCTCAGCGACGATGGCCAGCACGTGGTGATCCGCCCGCTGGCGTATGTGCGCGAGCACGATATCGCCGAGTACGCGCAGGCCCGCCGTTTCCCGATCATTCCCTGCACCCTGTGTGGCAGCCAGGAAAACCTGCAGCGTCGGCAGGTTGGCCTGATGCTCAAGCAGTGGGACCAGGACCATCCGGGCCGCATCGAACAGATCGCACGCGCCATGGCCGATGTGCGGCCAGCGCAACTGGCCGATGCCACGCTGTTCGATTTCAGGGCCCTGGGCCGCAGCGGGCATGCGGCGCATGCCGATGCCTGGCTGGCCGACGCAGCCCCCGAGACGCCTGCCGTTTAAGGTCGGGCGCCCTTCTACTTCAGACACCGGAATTCCATGTTCTTTCGCAACCTGACGTTCTTCCGTTTCCCGACCACCACCGATTTTTCCGAAGTCGACACCCTGCTGCCGCACGCCCTGCTGAAGCCGGTCGGCGCACTGGAAATGAATTCGCGCGGCTTCATCTCGCCGTTCGGCCGCGAAGAGAAGGAACTGCTGTCCCACCGTATCGCCGAGCACCTGTGGCTGACCGTGGGCGGCGAGGACAAGATCCTGCCGGCGGCCGTGGTCAACGACCTGCTCGAGCGCAAGCTGGAGGAGATCGAGGAGAAGGAAGGCCGCCGCCCGGGTGGCCGCGAGCGCAAGCGCATGAAGGACGACCTGCTGCATGAACTGCTGCCGCGCGCCTTCGTGAAGTCCTCGCGCAACGATGCCTTCATCGACCTGCAGCACGGTTACGTGGCGGTGGATACCTCCAGCCGCAAGACCGGCGAGTACTTCATGTCCGACATCCGCGGCCTGCTTGGCAGCTTCCCGGCGATGCCGCTGAACGCCGAAGTCGCGCCGCGCTCGATCCTGACCGGCTGGATCGCCGGCGAGCCGCTGCCGACCGGGCTGAGCCTGGGCGAAGAGTGCGAGATGAAGGATCCGGTCGAAGGCGGTGCGGTGGTCAAGTGCCAGCACCAGGAACTGCGCTGCGACGAGATCGACAAGCACCTGGACGCCGGCAAGCAGGTGACCAAGCTGGCGCTGATCTTCGAGGACAACCTATCCTTCGTGATCGGCGACGACCTGATCGTGCGCAAGCTGAAGTTCCTCGACGGTGCCCTGGACCAGCTGGAGCATGCCGACGAAGACGGCCGCCGCGCCGAGTTCGATGCCCGCTTCGCCCTGCAGAGCGCCGAGATCCGCCGCCTGTTCCTGTTGCTGGAAGAAGCCTTCAAGCTCAGCAAGGCTGACTGAACAGGCAGCCCGACGGCCGCCGGTCATCCGGCGGCCCGAAGCGGCGCTATGCTGGGCGCATGAGCCGTCTGCTGCGCCGCCTGATCAGCCCGACCCCGCCCGCTACCGTGCAGCGCGACACCGTTCGCCTGCGCCTGGAGGATGCCGAGATCGAGGTGCTGCGCGTGCGCGATCCGCGTGCGCGCCGGATCAAGCTGAGCGTGGACGAGCGTGGCGCACGACTGACCCTGCCGCTGCGGGCCAGCCTGGTGATGGGCGAGCGTTTCCTGGAGCAGCACCGCGACTGGCTGGCGCTGCAGCTGCGCCAGTATCAGGGCCAGGGCCTGCCGGCCCCGCTGCAGCCCGGCGAAGACGGCGTGCTGCCATTGCGTGGCGAACTGTTGCCGCTGCGCTGGCAGGAAGGCCGCTACGCGCGGCTGGAGATCGATGAACACGGCGCCTGCGTGCAGTGGCCGACCCGGGGCGGCGATGCCACCCTGCGGCGCCTGCTGCGCGAGTTCTACGAAGCCCAGACCCGCGCCGACGTCGGCCGCTGGTTGCCGAAGTACCTGCCCTCCCTGCCACGCGCACCCAGCCGCCTGCGGCTGAAGGTGATGTCCTCGCAGTGGGGCTCGCTGGCGCCGGACGGCAGCATGGCACTGGACCTGGCCCTGGTGCTGGGTCGTTCGGAAGCGTTCGAGTACGTGCTGGTGCACGAACTCTGCCACCTGATCCAGCCGAACCACTCGCCCGCGTTCTGGCATGAAGTGGAACAACGCTTTCCTGCCTGGCGCGAACAGCGCGACTACTTCCAGCTCGAAGGGCGCAGACTCAAGGCCATGCTCCGGCAACTGCTGTAGCGCCAGCGCTACAGCAGTTGCCCACGCATTCTTCCTCTACCCCCGCCTTCGGCGCGCCCCTTCAACAGAAGGGGCTTTCCTCCAGACCGTGTGCTGAGCAGTCGAGCAAGCTCGACGCTACAGAGTGAAGAACAACAACTCCGCGGAATGGGAGCGCGCCGCAGAGCGCGCGCAGCGCGCGACCCGCTCCTGCTCTTCCTTCTTTCTTCCGTGGTGGGCACACCGGAATCTGTCGAAGGACGGGCGGGTGGGCCATGCAGGGGCGTTGGCGCCATCAAGCTTACAGGGACGTACTTGCAGCGTCCCCTGCATGGCTCACCCGCCCGGCCAAGCACGGCTTTGCCGTCGGATGCCACCCACCACGAGGGGCTCAGCTGTTGGCCGAAACCCTCACCCCGCCCGCAACGCCGCCGCCGCCGCCCACCGTGCCGCCACCCGCGGTGCCGTGATGCACACCGCCTGGTCGGTCACCGTTGTCACCGCGCGCTCCAGCAGCTGGATATCCGCCTCGTGCTGGCGCGCCACATGCGGGTCCTCGAAGAAGATCGCGCGCTGGCAGCGTCCCTCCAGCACCCGGTCGGCAATCTGCGCATCACCGCCCATCGGGCCGCTCTGGTAACGCGTCACCCACGGTGTATCACTGGGCCAACCCCGGCTCCAGGCCAGCTCGTTCAAGCGCTGGCCGGTGGTACCGGTGGCAACGCGCTGGCCAAACCGAGCCAGCACGTCGAAGTGTTCATCGGCAAAGGCCAGCATCGCCGGCTTCATCGCATCATGCGCGATCAGTGCCAGTGTCTGTTCCTGGAAGGCATGCAGATCGTCGGCACCGGGATCGGCAGCCCGTCCGGCGTGGATGCGTTCCACCTCGATCCAGTCACGCGCGGTGGCCACGGTTGAAATGAACGGCTTGCCGTGGATGACGCACTGCCGCTTGAGCGCGGTTGCCTCCGGAAACACCGAGGAAGGATCGACCGGGTCGATCAGGTAGATCGCACCGTCCAGTGTCCGCTCCGGCCCCATGCCGACCACTTCGGCCACCAGCTTCATCAGGCCACCCTCGCGTCCGTAGGGATACCGGTGCAGGCCACCGTAGCCGGCCAGGAATCCCTGCCGTTCGATCGCATCGTGGGTGCGCCCGACCGCATGCAGTGACACCCCCAGTTCACGCAGGCCTGCCTCGCTGGCACGCAGCCAACGGAACAGCGCGGCGCGCGCATCGTGGTGATGGAGACGGTTGGCGGCCAGGCCGATACGCATCGAGCGCTCCGTAGGGACGGGTAGATGCGGCAGTGTATGTCGGCATTCGCCGATGCGGATGCTTTTCCAATTTTTCTCATTGTCGCGGAAGCCTGCCTCGCTAGCGTGGCTGTCAGCGGTACCGCTGCGCGGCCGTGGTTCCTGCCCGCGAAATGAGGACGTCTACCGTGAATGTCGCCGGCCGCCGTGCCGTCGCCGCTGTCATGGCATCGCTGCTGCTGCCCGGCATCGCCGCCGCGTCCGGCTGCGCGAGTCCCCCGCAGGTGGCATGGCGCTCCGATCGGCCGCCGTTGTCATACGGCGTGCAGGGCGAGCTTGCGGGCCTGGCCGCGAACTATCTGCCGCTGTTGGGCATGCAGGCGGTACAGCATGCGCAGCCGTTGCCCGCTGCGACGCTCGCCGATGGCTCGCTGCCGGCCGGCACCCAGGTGCTGCTGGGCTGGCCGCGCGCGCAGCTGCCGGCCGGCTGGGTGTCCAGCAGGGCCTACCTGGAAGTGCCACAGGTGATCGTGCGGCGCGAGGGCGCAGCGGCGGTGCTGGGGCTGGAGGGCCTGCGTGGCCGCAGCGTGGCCAGCCCGGACCGGCTGCCACTGGACGCGTTGCTGGCCGAACAGGCCCCGGGTGCACAGCTGCTGGCACCGACGCCGCTGGACCACGCGCTGTCACTGCTGCGCGCCGGGCTGGTCGATGCCGTGGTCGCCAATCTCGCTGAAGTCGAAGCCGCGCTCCGCGCGGAGCCGGGTGACCCCCTGGCGATCGCAGCCCCCGCTGGCTTCGGCGATGCGCTGGTGGTGGCAGCCGTGCCGGCCTGTGCCGAGGTGGTCGCTGCCTTCGATCGGCAGCTGATGCAGGAGAGCGAGGCACGTCGCGCGTCGGACCGCAGCGCCTGGCTGCCGGACCTGCCGCGCGCGCGGCTCACCGACTCGGCATTGCGTTGGCTGGTGCCGGTGTCGCTGATCCTGCTTGCGCTGGTGCTGCTGCATGCCTTCGGCTACTGGCGTGTGCATCGCGAGAGCGTGCGTCGCCGGGTGCTGGAGCAGCGGTTGCACGAAGTCACCGCGAACCTGCCGGCGGTGGTCTACCAGGCGCGCCGTTCGGCAACCGGCCACTACAGCCTGGCGCAGATCGCCGGCGACATGCAGGCATTGTTCGGGGTAGGTAAGGAGGCCGCGCGGATCGACCATCTGCAGCTGCTGGCGGCCGTGCATGCCGATGATCGCAGCCGGGTGATGGCGAGCATCGAAGCGGCTGCACTCGTGCGCGGTCCGATCGACGTTACCTTCCGTACCCGGTCGGCGCAGGGCTGGCGCTGAGTCCGTTCGCAGGGGCGACCCCTGCAGTGCGATGACAGCAGCGTGGAGTGGAGCGGCTACTGGATGGATGTCAGCGAAGCGCAGGTGCGTGCGGCGGCGCTGGCCGATGCGCGCCGTGCGGCCGAGCAGGCGGCGCTGGCCAAGAGCCATTTCCTGGCGACCATGAGCCACGAGATCCGCACACCGATGAGCACCCTGCTGGGCATGCTGGAGCGGCTGGCTGGCAGTGACCTGGACGCGGGCCAGCGGCAGGTGCTGACCACCGTGGGTGAGGCCGCGCAGATGCTGCGGCAGATCCTCGACGATGTGCTGCACAGCCAGCGCCTGCAGCCGGCGCCACTGCAGCTGCGGCCGATCGACCTGGCGGCGCTGGTGCGCGCGGTGCAGCAGCTGTTGATGCCCGTTGCGGCCAGCCGCGGCCTGCACCTGCACAGCGAGATCGACCCGACGTTGCAGGCCTGGTCGCTGGCCGATGGGCTGCGCCTGCGGCAGGTCCTGTTCAACCTGGCCGGCAATGCACTCAAATTCACCCTGCAGGGAAGCGTGGTGTTGCAGGCCCACGTGCTGCAGCAGCGCGATGGCGGCCAGCGGTTGCGCCTGCAGGTGACCGATACGGGCGTGGGCATCAGCGTGGAGCGGCAGCAGGCGGTGTTCGCCGCCTACGAACAGGCTGAGACCTCGACCACGCGCCGCTTCGGTGGCAGTGGCCTGGGCCTGTCGATCTGCCGCGAGCTGGCGGCATCGATGGGCGGGCACCTGCACCTGCGCAGCGTGCCCGGCAAGGGCACCGCTGTATGGTTGGAGCTGGATCTGGCGGGCTGTGCGGCACCCAGGGCGGCACCGGCGCTCACAATGGCCACGCAACGCGCGCTGCCGCCAGCGCGGTTGCTGGTTGTTGAAGACCATCCGACCAACCTGCAGTTGCTGGAGCAACGCCTGTGCGAGCTGGGGCTGCAGGTGCACGCCTGTAGCGACGGGCTGCAGGCATGGGAGGCCTGGCAGGCGCAGCCGTTCGACCTGGTGATCACCGACTGCCATATGCCGCACATGGACGGCTTCGCGCTGGCACGTGCGATCCGCAGCGATACCTGCGCTGCCCGTGCGCTGGTGCCGATCATCGCGCTGACCGCCAGCGTGCTGGAGCGCACGCGCGAGGCCTGCCGTGAGGCGGGCATCGACCATTTCCTGGCCAAGCCGGTAGAGGCGCGCGAACTGCGCGCGCTGCTGGAAGCGCTGCTGCTGCCGGACTCAGTGCGCCAGTAGGCGGACGATGCTGGCCGCGGCATCGCGGCCTTCGGCCACGGCAGTCACCACCAGATCGGCACCGCGTACCGCGTCGCCACCGGCGAACAGGCGCGGATGCGCGGTCTGGAAGGGCAGGCGGTCCTTGCCACCTGCGAGGATGCGGCCGTTGGACTGGCCTTCCACGCCCAGCTCTGCCAGCCACGCCGGCACGCTCGGCGAGAAGCCGAAGGCGATGATCACCACATCCGCCTCGAGCAGCGATTCACTGCCTTCGATCGGCACGGCATTCTGGCGGCCATTGGCATCGGGCTCACCCAGCCGGGTTTCGACCACGGTCACGCCGATCACTTCATCGTCGGCGCCGGCTTCGATCGACAGCGGCTGGCGGTTGAACAGGAAGCGGACGCCTTCCTCGCGCGCATTGGCCACTTCGCGCGCGCTGCCGGGCATGTTGGCTTCGTCGCGGCGGTAGGCACAGGTGACCTTGGCCGCGCCCAGCCGCACCGCGCTGCGCACGCAATCCATGCCGGTATCGCCACCACCAAGTACCACCACGCGCTTGCCGTTGAGGTCGGGAAGGGCGATGGTGTCTTCCCAGCCGGCAATCGGCCGGCCCTTCGGATCGTCGCCGCCGACGATGCGGCTGTTCTGCACCAGGAATGGCAGTGCCGGCAGCACGCCCTTCAGGTCCTGGCCGTCGAGGCCACCATCGGTGTAGCGGTAGGCGCCGGTGCCGACGAACACCGCATCATGGGCATCCAGCAGCTGCTGCACGCTGAGGTCGCGGCCGATCTCCACGCCGAGGCGGAACTGCACGCCCATGCCCTCCAGCACTTCGCGGCGGCGATGGATCACATCCTTGTCCAGCTTGAAGCTGGGAATGCCGAACTGCAGCAGGCCGCCGATCTGTTCGTAGCGGTCGTAGACCACGGCGGCGATGCCAGCCCGGGCCAGGCGGTCGGCGCAGGCCAGGCCGGCCGGACCGGCGCCGATCACGGCCACGCTGCGGCCGCTGGGCTGCACTGCGCCCAGGTCCGGGCGCCAGCCGGTAGCCAGCGCGGTATCGACGATGTACTTCTCCACCGCACCGATGGTGACCGCACCGAATTCCTCCAGCGTGCAGCTGCCTTCGCACAGCCGATCCTGCGGGCAGACCCGGCCGCACACTTCCGGCAGCGGGTTGGTGCTGTGGCACAGCGTGGCGGCTTCGTGGATGCGGTTCTCCTGCACCAGCTGCAGCCATTGCGGAATGGCGTTGTGCACCGGGCACTTCCAACTGCAGTACGGGTTGCCGCAGTCCAGGCAGCGGCCGGCCTGGTACTGGGCGTCTTCCTTGCCGAACTTGCCGTACAGCTCGCCCCAGTCGCCGGACGTGCGCAGTTCCACCGGAATGCGCTGCGGCATGGTGCGGGGCAGGTCGAGGAACTGGAAGGCGTGCTTGCGGCTCATGGCGGGCTCTGGAATGCGAGGGGGAACGTTGCCGGCCGGCGGCCGGCACTACCGGAAAACATCACGCAGCGCGTCGCAGGGTTTCGGTCAGCGACTCGATGCTGGCGGCCTTCGGTTTGACCAGCCAGAACTTGCCGATGTAATCGCGGAACTCGTCCAGGATCTGCTGTGCCCAGATGCTGCCGGTCAGTTCGCGATGGCGGCCGATCAGGCGGTGCAGGTGCTGGCGGTAGTTCTCGAAGCCTTCGGCGGATACGCGATGGATGTCGATCAGTTCGTGGTTGTAGCGGTCGACGAAATCGCGGTCCACGTCCAGCACGTAGGCCAGGCCGCCGGTGAAGCCGGCACCGAAGTTCAGGCCGACCTTGCCCAGCACCAGCACCACGCCGTCGGTCATGTACTCGCAGCAGTGGTCACCGGCCCCTTCGACCACCGCCAGCGCGCCGGAATTGCGCACCGCGAAGCGCTCGCCGGCACGACCGGCAGCGAACAGTTCACCGCCGGTGGCGCCGTACAGGCAGGTGTTGCCGATGATCGCGGTACTGCGTGCCTCGAAGCGGGCACCACGCGGCGGGCGCACCACCAGGCGGCCACCGGCCATGCCCTTGCCGACGTAATCGTTGGCCTCGCCTTCCACTTCCAGGTGCAGGCCGCCCACGTTGAAGGCGCCGAAGCTCTGCCCGGCGCTGCCGCGGAAGCGCAGTTCCAGTGGCGCCTCGGCCATGCCCTGGTTGCCATGCGCACGCGCCACCGCCCCGGCCAGGCGGGTGCCGATGCTGCGGTCGGTGTTGTGGATCAGGAAGCGATGCTCGCCACCGCGCTTGTGCTCGATGGCCGGCGCCAGCAGGCCATCCATCTGCGTGGCCAGGCTGTCCGGCGATTCGTACAGGCGCTGCGCGGCGCAGTGGCTGCCCTCGTAGCGGCTGTCGGCCAGCAGGCGCGACAGATCCACGCGCACGCCGTCGCGCGGTGCGGCGTCGATCTGCCGCAGCAGGTCGGTACGGCCGACGATCTCTTCCAGCGAACGCGCGCCCAGGTACGACAGCCAGCCACGCACTTCCTCGGCCAGCAGGCGGAAGAAGTTCTCCACGCGCTCGGGCTGGCCGGTGAAGTGGTTCTCGCGCAGGCGCTCATCCTGGGTGGCCACGCCGGTGGCGCAGTTGTTGAGGTGGCAGATGCGCAGGTACTTGCAGCCCAGCACGATCATCGGCGCGGTGCCGAAGCCGAAGCTGTCCGCGCCCAGCAACGCCGCCTTGACCACGTCCAGGCCGGTCTTCAGGCCGCCGTCGGTCTGCAGCAGGGTCCGCCCGCGCAGGTCGTTGGCCAGCAGTGCCTGGTGCGCTTCGGCCACGCCCAGTTCCCACGGCACGCCGGCGTAGCGGATCGAGCTGACCGGCGAGGCACCGGTGCCGCCGTCATGGCCTGAGATGGTGATCAGGTCCGCACCGGCCTTGACCACGCCCGCCGCAATCGTGCCGACGCCGGCATGGCTGACCAGCTTCACCGACACCAGCGCGGTCGGGTTGACCTGCTTGAGATCGTAGATCAGCTGCGCCAGGTCCTCGATCGAATAGATGTCGTGGTGCGGTGGCGGCGAGATCAGGCCGATGCCCGGGCGCGCATAGCGCAACCGCGCGATCAGCTCGTTGACCTTGTGGCCGGGCAGCTGGCCGCCCTCGCCGGGCTTGGCGCCCTGCGCGACCTTGATCTGCAGCACCTCGGCGTTGACCAGATACTCGGCGGTCACGCCGAAGCGGCCCGAGGCCACCTGCTTGATCTTGCTGCGCTTGGCAGTGCCATAGCGTGCGGGGTCTTCGCCGCCTTCGCCGGAATTGCTGCGGCCACCCAGGCGGTTCATCGCAATCGCCAGCGCCTCGTGCGCCTCAGGTGACAGTGCACCCAGGCTGATCGCCGCGGTATCGAAGCGCGGGAACAGTGCACTGGCCGGTGCCACTTCATCGAGCGGCGTGGGCGTGGCGGCCGGCACCAGTTCCAGCAGGTCGCGTAGTGCCGACGGCGGACGCGCGTGCACCGCATCGCAGTACTGCTGCCAGGCGCGCGGATCACCGCTGCGTGCTGCGCGCTGCAGGGTGGTGACCACGTCCGGGTTGTACATGTGGTACTCGCCGCCGTGCACATACTTCAGCAGGCCGCCGACATCCACGTCCTGCTGCGCGTCCCACGCCTGCGCGCACAGTTCGCGTGCGTCGGTATCCAGGCGCGCGAAGCCGGCGCCACCGATGCGCGAGGCGGTATCCGGGAAGCACAGGTCCACGACCTCCGGTTCCAGGCCGATGATCTCGAACAGCTGCGCGCCGCGGTAGCTGGCCACGGTGCAGATGCCCATCTTCGAGATGATCTTGGACAGGCCCTTGTAGACGCCCTTGCGGTAGCGGCGACCGATCTGCGACTGCTCGCCGCCCTTGCTGAGCTTGAGGATGCCGCGGCGGCCCAGGTCGAACAGGGTCTGGTAGGCCAGGTACGGATACACCGCCGTGGCGCCGAAGCCGAGCAGGCAGGCCATGTGGTGCGGGTCGCGTGCGGTGCCGGTTTCGACGATCAGGTTGACGTCGCAGCGCAGGCCCAGCCGCGAGAGGTGGTGGTGGATGGCGCTGGTGGCGAGCAGGGCATGCACCATCGGCCGCCCGGCCACCGGGTAGCGGTCGGACAGCAGCAGCATCACCATGCCCTCGCGCGCGGCCTGTTCGGCCTCGGCGCAGATGCGCTCGATGCCGGCGCGCAGGCCCTCGTCTTCGCTGTAGGACAGGTCGAGCAGGCGGTTGGCCTGCACGTACTGGTCCATCTTCAGCAGCTGGCGCAGCTTGCGCTGGCTGAGCACCGGTGAGTTGAGGATGACGTGGTTCACCGTCTCCGGACCGGCATGGAAGATGTTGGTCTCCTTGCCGAGCTGGGTGGACAGGGACATCGCGCAGTCTTCGCGCAGTGGATCGATCGGCGGGTTGGTGACCTGCGCGAAGGCCTGGCGGAAATAGTCGTACAGCGGACGGCTGCGCTGGCTCAGCACCGCCATCGGCGTGTCGTCGCCCATCGAGCCGGTGGCTTCCTGTTCGGTCTCGGCCAGCGGCCGCAGCACCTGTTCCACTTCCTCGCTGCTGAGCTGATAGAGCTTGTGGTAACTGCGCAGGGTGCCTTCATCGAACGGCTCCTCTACCAGCGAGGGGTCGATCAGTTCGGTCTGCAGGTAGGTCACGCCCTGCTGCAGCCACTGCTTGTACGGCGCGCGGCCACGGTTGATGCGGTCCACCGCGTCGGAGTCGAGCAGGTCGCCGCGCTTGAGGTCGATGGCGATCATCTCGCCGGGGCCCAGCTTGCCCTTGCGCACCACGCGCTCGGTCGGTACTTCCCACACGCCCGCTTCGGAGGCGACCAGGAAGTGGCGGTCGGCGGTCAGCATCCAGCGTGCCGGGCGCAGGCCGTTGCGGTCGAGGGTACATACGGCGTAGCGGCTGTCGCAGGCGACGATGCCGGCCGGGCCATCCCACGGCTCGCTGTTGAGGCCATGGAATTCGTAGAACGCGGCCAGGTCGGGGTCCTTGAACTCCAGCGACTGGGTGGCCGGGGGCACCAGGATGCGCAGTGCCTGGATCAGTTCCATGCCACCGGACACCATCAGCTCCAGCATGTTGTCCAGGCTCTGCGAGTCTGAACCGTGCATGGAGATCACCGGGTCGAACTCGCCAATGTCGAAGCGCGGCGTCTTCCACACCTTGCTGCGTGCCTGCGCCCAGCGACGGTTGCCCTCGATGGTGTTGATCTCGCCGTTGTGGGCGAGCATCCGGAACGGGTGGGCCAGCGGCCAGCGCGGCAGCGTGTTGGTGGAGAAACGCTGGTGGAACACGATCGCGCTGGAGGCCAGTTCGCGGCGCTGCAGGTCCGGATAGAAACGGCTGAGCTTGTCCGGCAGCACCATGCCCTTGTAGCTGATCGCATCCGGGGTGAGGGTGGTGACGTAGAAATCGGCGTGTTCGCGCAGCTGCTGTTCGCTGCGGCGACGGGCCAGGAACAGCGCCAGCGCGAAGCCGCCGTCATCCTGGCCGACGCCGGCATCGACGAACACCTGCTCGATGCGCGGCAGCGTATCGCGCGCCAGCTGGCCGCAGACGCTGTCGTCGATGGGTACCTCGCGCCAGCCGGCGACCTTGCAGCCGACCGCTTCGACCTGCGCCTGCAGCTGGGTGCGGCAGGCGTGGGCCGCATCGGCATCGTGTGGCAGGAACACGACGCCGGCAGCGAACCGCGCAGCGGGCGTGATGCCGGCTTCGCCGGCCAGCAGTTTCAGGAACGCATCGGGGCGGCGCAGCAGCAGGCCGCAGCCATCACCGGTCAGGCCGTCGGCGGCGACGCCACCACGGTGGGTCATGCGCGAAAGCGCGGCGATGGCGGTATCAACCAACAGGCGCGAAGGTTGATCGTCGAGCTGGGCGACCATGCCAAATCCACAGGCATCGCGCTCGGAGCGCGGGTCGTAAAGCCCTTGGCGGTTGCGGGGGGCCATCTCTACCTCGATGCGGGATGAATTGAACGGGGACACTCAAGCCCGCTCAATCCCTGGAGCGCATCGTGAGGCCACCGGATGCCTCGACTAGATCACAGGTTGCTGCAGCGCCGCAATACACGGTTGCAGGTGCAACAGAACGCGCCGGCAACTCCGTGCCGGCGCGGGGTCGAACTCAGCCGCAGCGCACGCCGCTGACCAGGCCCTTGTCGTCCACTTCGATGTTCAGGCGGTCGCCGAGGAACTCCATCGTGGCCACATCATTGGGCTTCATGACGCGCAGCTGGTGGGCACCGGCATCTTCCTGCGCCTGCTTGCCCAGCGCGTCGGCGTAGGCCTGGCCGACCAGGCTCTGCACCTGGCTGGCATCGCAGGTGCCGACCGGCGGTGCCTCGGTGGCCTTGCCGGCTTCATCGGCCGGTGCCTTGGCGGCTTCGGCAGCCTGCTGGGCATGGGCCGTGGCCGAATCCTGTTCATCCAGCGCCGGTGCCTGGCAGGCGGTCAGGGCCAGCACGGCCGGCAGCAGCAGGGCGGAGAGCGAACGGGCGCGAATCGGGAACGACATCATGACTCCGGAAGGGATTGTGAAAGCCCGAGCATAGCGGCGAACCGACCCTCACGTGTTTGTCTTGTGTTATCGACAGGTTCGCGGCATCGCGGCGGCGACACTGCGGGCATGCCAACCCCCTCTACCCCCGAACGACAGGCTGCGCGTGCTGCAGGCCTGCGCTATGTCGATGACACCCAGCCGGGCATCAGCCGGCGCCGCGCTGGCAAGGGTTTCAGCTATCGCGATGCCGATGGCCACGCGGTCCGCGATGCCGCCACCCTGCAGCGCATCCGCGCGCTGGCGATTCCACCTGCGTATACCGCCGTGTGGATCTGCGCCCACGCCAATGGCCATCTGCAGGCCACCGGCCGCGATGCCCGCGGGCGCAAGCAGTACCGCTACCACGCCAACTGGGCGAAGGAGCGCGACGCCGGCAAGTTCGACCGCATCATCGCCTTTGGCGAGGCGTTGCCCACGCTGCGGCGGCGGCTGTCGCGGGATCTCAAACGGCCCGGGTTTCCGCAGGAAAAGGTACTGGCGATGGTGGTCGCGCTGCTGGCCGATACACTGGTGCGGGTCGGCAACGAAACCTATGCACAGCAGAACCGTTCGTTCGGGCTGACCACACTGCGCAACCGGCATCTGGAACTGCTGCGCGGCGGCCGCGTGCGCATGCGCTTCCGTGGCAAGTCCGGGCAGCTGCAGGAGGTGACCGTGGGCGATCGCAGGCTGGGGCTGCTGGTGCGGCGCCTGCAGCAGCTGCCGGGACAAGCGCTGTTCCAGTACCGCGATGACGACGGTGCGCTGCAGCCGGTGGACTCCGGTGCGGTGAACGATTACCTGCGCGAGGTGATGGGCGAGGACTTCACCGCCAAGGATTTCCGCACCTGGGGCGGTACGGTGGCGGCCGTGCAGGCGTTCGCCGCCACCGAGCTGCCGGAACCGGCCAGCCAGCGTGCCCTGGCGCAGGCGCAGCGTGCGGTGGTGTGCGAGGTGGCGTCGCTGCTGGGCAACACCCCGGCGGTGTGCCGCAAGGCGTACATCGACCCGTGCGTGTTCGCCGGTTGGGAGCGCGGCGAACTGGCCAGGCTGGCCGGCCTGCGTGGGCCGCGCCAGTGGGAACAGGCCACCCTGCGTGTGCTGCGCAGGGCGCGCCGGCTCAGCCGCAGTCGTCAGCCGCAGTAGATCGCGACGATGTTGTTGGTGCGGCCTTTCTCGATGGTCAGGCGGTCGCCGCCTTCGTGTGCCGGAGGCACCCGCGGACCATCGTGGCGCAGCACCCGTACGTGCAGGCTGTCGCTGTCCACGCGTGCGCGGGCCACGGTGGCATCCGACGCAGCAAGACCGAGTGCGCCGCGCACCATGTCGCTGTGGCACTGGCCGGAAATCACGCCGTCGATCGGCTGCACCTGGGCCACCGGCGTGCTGCTGCAGGCGGCGAGGGCAAAGCAGACGGCGGCGGTGGCGATGGCATGTTTCATGGAGGCGTTCCTCGTGTGGTTGCGTGCAGCCTGCGGCGGTGCACGTGGTGGCGCAATGAATACCGTGCACATCGTGGACACGGCGTATTCACCGCTGCCCACAGCATGGGTGGAGACACTGCAGGCGCGGCGGATGCCACCCCCGGTACTGCGGCGCATGCGCCCGGTAGTGCCGGCCGCTGGCCGGCAACCCCATTCCCCCTCGAGGAGACCTGCATGGCCACCACCCGAAAGACCCCCGTCCGCCGCAAGGCCTCGCCCAAAGTGCGCAAAGGCAGCACCGCGACGCAGACCGCTGCCGACCCCGCTCGCCCACGGGTGGTGAAGACCGCGACCCGCAAGGCGGCCGCTAGCGATCCACGGGCCGCGCGCGTGGCGGCCCGGCAGCGACGCCTGCAGGACCAGGAAAAGGCGAAGGATGTGCGCGCGGCAAAGAAGGCTACAAAGAAGACTGCAACCCAGGCCGGCGCACGCCGGCAACCGGAGGCGATGCCGGCCCAGCAGCTGGCCAAGCCCGGGCACGAACACGAACTGCAGCTGGCGCCGCGTTTCCTGGCACCGGACTACGCCGGTAGCGGCAAGCTGCAGGGCATGCGCGCGATCGTCACCGGCGGCGATTCCGGCATCGGCCGTGCGGTGGCGGTACTGTTCGCACGCGAAGGCGCGGATGTGGCGGTGCTGCACCTGGACGAGGCCGAGGATGCCGATGTCACCCGCCAGCATGTGGAACGCGAAGGCGGCCGCTGCGTGGTGATCGCCGGCGACGTGCGCGACCCGCGCTTCTGCAACAAGGCGGTGAAGCAGGTGGCCAAGGCGTTCGGCGGCATCGACATCCTGGTCAACAACGCCGCGTTCCAGCTGCATTGCGAGCGGCTGGAAGACCTGGAAGACGCGCACCTGCAGGAAACCCTGCAGACCAACATCGGCGGTTATATCCAGATGGCGCGCGCGGTGCTGCCGCATCTGGGCGAAGGCGCCAGCATCATCAACACCGGTTCGGAAACCGGCATTTTCGGCAGCAAGGCGCTGATCGATTACTCGGCCACCAAGGGCGCCATCCATGCCTTCACCAAGGCGCTGGCCAGCCAGCTGTTGCCACGCGGCATCCGGGTCAACTGCGTAGCGCCGGGGCCGGTGTGGACGCCGTTGAACCCGGCCGACAAGCAGGCCGAGGATGTCGCCGAATTCGGCAGGGACAGTGACATGGGCCGGCCTGCACAGCCCGAAGAGCTGTCACCCGCCTATGTGTTCCTGGCCTCGCCGGTCTGTGCCAGTTACATCAGCGGGGTGATCCTGCCGGTGATGGGCGGGCCGCGAGGCTGAACCGCCGGGCTGTGCGGAGCCTCCTGAACGAGGCTTCGCGCGGCTGTGTGGCAGGTGTCAAAGGCCCGGCAGGCGCTCTGGAGTAGGCTGGACCCCCACGCCGATCACGTTCAAGGACCGACCATGCCCGAACTGGATATCAACGCAGCGGCCGACGAAGTCGCTGCCCTGTTGCGGCAGAACGACGTGCGCGGTGCCGCCGCCCGCCTGGACGCCCTGCACAGCGGCCAGACCGCGGTGGTGCAGGAAGCGCTGGACCGCTACGTGTCGGTGCGCGCCGCTACCGAGCTCGAGGCGTTGCGGCGCAGCGGAGGTGTTGCCGCAGCAGATGCGGCCACGGTGAACCCGATGCTGGACCGTCTGGGCAACGCGGCGCGTCCACCACGGATGCCCGATGCGGCTGAGACCGCGGGCCTGAGCCAGGCCCAGCAGTACGACGTGTACGGCAGCATCGTGGCCCAGCGCGGCAATACCGCTGCGAATGACGCGATGGCAACGCAGGACCGCGTGGTGCTGGGGCTGCGCGACGAGAACCGCACCACCGAGGCACGTGGGCGTGGCGTCTATGACGATCGCATCGTAGTGCTGTGGAAGGATGCGCAGGGCCATGGCCATGTGCGCGAGTTCAACCAGGCCACGACCGAGCCGACCGCCCAGTACGACGGTCATGCCAAGACCACGCCGCGCAGCCCGGGGTTCGGCGACGTGGCGCCGCGCACCAAGACCGAGGGTGAGGATGTCAACGGCGACCGGGTCAAGGACCTCGGGCGCCTGGGCGAAGGCACCACCGAGATGCGCGCGACCACCCATCCACGCAATGGCCATCCCGATGAGTTCGCGCTGCGTCCTTCGCAGGACGCGATCACCGCGGGCGCCGGACGGGTGGAGCGCGACAGCAATGGCGACGGCTGGTTCGATGCGCGCGATACCCAGGGCGTGCAGGACCTCAACGACACCTTCAAGATCCATCGCGGCAGCCGGTCCAACACCGATTCGGCCGGCTGCCAGACCATCGGCGGCGGAGAGTACGACGACTTCGTGTCGACGGTACGCGGCACGCCTGGGCAGAACCGCTGGCAGTACGTGCTGACCTCGGTTGCACCCGGCCAGACGCGCGAGCTGGGGCAGGACGTGCCGCTCGCGGCCAACGACGACCCCCGCCAGCCGCAGCATCGCGATCATGCCCTGCAGCAGCAGATCAGCACGCGCCTGCAAGCCCTGGGCGGACGCTACGCCGAGCATGCCGAGGACTACAGTCTGGTGATGCTGCGCGAAGCGAAGGCTGCGGGCATCACCCGGGTCGACCAGATCGTGGCCAGCAATCCCAGCGCCGGCCGTGCGGCGGGCGAGACACTGTTCCTGGTGCAGGGCAGCCCTGCTGATCCTGCGGCGCTGCGCGCAGGGGTCAATGCGGCCGAGGTGCGCGAGACCGCGGTGGAATCCAGCCTGCGCCAGCTGCAGCAGCAAACGCGCGAACAGGCTGCGCCTACACCCGCGCCTGCACAACCGCAGGAAGCGCCGGCGATGGGAGGGCGTTGAGCGATGATCCGATCACACCTGATGCCGAGCGTTTCGTTGATGCTGCTGCTGGTCTGCAGCGCCTGTGCGCCCGCTGGAGAGCGCGCCGCGCCGGTAGCGCCCGCCGCCAGCCCGGCGGCGAAACCGGAGGGCTTGCCTGCGCAGACCGTGCCCACTGATCGCGGATTGCCCGCACTGCCGGTAGCCTCCGGCAGCGCCCACCCCGGTGGCCGCTACGAAGCACTGCCGGAACCGGCCAGGCAGGTGCTGGCGCAGTTGAAGTGCAACGTGGAGGGCACCAGCAACGTGCAGGTGCTTTCCATTCCCGCACAGGGTGGCCAGCAGGACGTCATGGTCACCGACAGCAGCGGGCCGCGTTTCCGCTACTGGATGCGGTCGTTCTCCGGCAGTGGCGGTACCACCGGGTATCTGGTGCAGCTGCAGGACTGCCCGGCAACCACCACGGGCATGCGCGCCTACATCGCACAGGGAGCGGCACCGCTGCAGGATGTCACCGCGTCGTTGCTGGCGCAGGCCGAGCTGCCCGACGCGGCGGCGATGGCGGCCTATCAGGGCAAGGGCGCGGGCGATCTGTTCGCCTTCATCGGGCAGCTGGACAAGGTGCCGGTGCTGCGTTGGGTGGCCGAGGCCGATCCCGAACAGCCACTGGCCGCCGATGCGCGCAGCTTCGACCATGGCAATGCGGTTCATGCAGGCTTCCTGCGCTGGAACGAGGACCATTTCGAGGTGGCCAGGACCGTACCTGCCGCGCTGTGGCCCTGCGACGACAGCCCGTTGCTGCCGTGCAAGGGCGACCCGTTCGTGACCGGGCGCTGAGTCGGCAGGTCATCCCCCTACCGTTCGTCGGCCCATGACTTTCGGGGGGTTGACTACAGTTGTCGTCACGCAGACAGTGGCGACACGTGTAGTCAAGGGAGTGGTGTCATGCGTGGCAAGACGATCGGGGACCAGGAACTGGCCCTGCTGCAGTACATCGATGAGCATGCGCCGGCCAGCGTCGGCGAGGTTGCCAGCGGCTACGGCGAGGCCCGCGGCCTGGCCCGCTCCACCGTGCTGACGATGATGGAGCGGCTGCGGGCGAAGGGGTATCTTCAGCGCCAGCAGCAGGACGGCGTCTACCGCTACCAGGCCACCCGTGGCCCGGAGAGCGTTCTGCAGGGCGCGGTGGCGCAGTTCGTCGACAACACCCTGCAGGGCTCGGTGTCGCCGTTCGTGGCCTACCTGTCGAAGCGCCAGCAGGTCAGCGACAACGAACTGGCCGAGCTGGAAGCGCTGGTCGCCCAACTCCAATCGCGCCGCCACGAGGGCTGAGCCATGGACACCACGATGCTGATCCCGATGTTGGAACGCCTGGGCTGGACCAGCCTGCAGACCGTGCTGCTGGTGGCCCTGGTGTATGGCGTGTGCCGCGCGCTGCCATCATTGTCGGCGGCGACCCGCTGCCGCCTGTGGTGGCTGGTGTCGCTGCAGGCCGTGCTCGGCCTGTTCTGGAGCCAGCCGTTGCAGCTGGCCTGGCTGCCGGCACCGCAGGCGGTGGCGATGACCGCGACCGATGTGGCCGCCGATATGGTCTACCCGCTGGCTCCGGAAGCTTCGGCACAGCTGCTGGCCGCAATGCCGATGCCGGCGCCGGACGTGCCGGCGGTGGCGTGGTGGGCCGTCGCACTGGCCGCGCTGTGGGCGTCCGGCGTGCTGCTGATGGCGCTGCGTACCTTCGGTGAGTGGCGTCGCTGCCGCGCGCTGCTGGCAGCGGCCTATCCCTGTGAGGACGAGGCGCTGGTGCAGGCCCTGCAGCTGGCCTCCGATGCGCACGGCGTGCGTCCTGCGCCGCGGTTGTGGATGAGCACGCAGGTGGACGCACCGCAGCTGGTCGGTCCGTTCCGTCCGGTGCTGCTGCTGCCGGCCGGCGACAACGCCCTTCAGGGCGATGCCCTGGACCTGGCCCTGACCCACGAACTGCAGCACCTGCAGCGGCGTGACCTGCAGTGGGGCCTGCTGCCCGCACTGGCCCAGCACCTGTTCTTCTTCCACCCGCTGCTGCGCCTGTCGGTGCGTGAATATGCACAGGCCCGCGAGGAAGCGGTGGATGCAGCGGTGGTTGGCCAGCACGGCGCCAGCCGCCAGGCCTATGGCCGCCTGCTGCTGCAGCTGGGCGTGGCACCGCAGCCGCACCTGGGCGTGGCCAGTGCCGCACCGGATACCACCAGCCTCAAGCGTCGCCTGCTCTCGCTGCAGTCGCGCCGGTCTTGCCCGCGCATCCTGGCGATGGCGTTGACCGCTGTGGTGGTGCTGGTGGGCGTGGCGCCGATGCGACTGGTCGCTGCGCCGGTGCCGCCGGCCCCGCCCGCGCCTCCTGCGGCGCCGAAGGCCGTGGTGCCGCCGCCGCCGAAGGCTCCGAAAGCGCCGCCCGCACCGCCTTCGGCTGCGCGTGTTCCGGCCGCGCCGGTGGCGCCCGTGCCGCCCGCCGAGCCGGCTGACGTCGAGGCGTTGTCAGGTCCGGACGATGTGGATGTGGCGGTCGACGTGGATGTCGATGCCGATGTCGATACCGGCATGCACAGTGAGCACACGACTTCCCGCACCACGTCCATCACCACCTACGGCCGCCTGGACCTGGGCAAATCGCCGCCGGAGGCCTTCGTGCTGGTCGATGGCGATTCGACCTTCGCCAACGGCGGCATGGACGACGTGACGGTCGCCCGCAGGCAGCTCGGCAAGGGCCCGGCGCTGTGGTTCCGCCAGGGTGACAAGCGCTACGTGGTGCGTGACCCGATGATGATCCAGACCCTGCAGCGTGCCTACAGCGGCGCGGTGGATCTGGGCCGCCAGCAGAGCGAACTGGGCCGCCAGCAGAGTGTGCTGGGTCGCCAGCAGGGCGAACTCGGCAGGCAGATGGGCGAGATGGGCCGCCTGCAGGGCGAGGAGGCGCGTCGCATCGCACTGGCCGCCACCGAGGCTGCGCGCAGCGCGATGGCGGCGCATGACATCAACCGCGAAGCGGCGGCGGAAGCGGCGAAGGCGGCGCGCGGTGCGGCCCACGATGCGGCGGCTGCGGCGGAAGCGGTGAAGGCGGTGCGTGGCTTGACCGTAGACGTGGCCGGTGTGCGTGAGGCGGCGCGCAGCGTGACCAACGACATGGCGGGCGCGCGTGAGGCCGCTGCCGAGGCACGTCGTGCGATGCAGGAAGCCCGTGCCGATGCTGCGCAGTCCAGTCGCAGCCGCGACATGCAGCGCCTGGCCAGCCAGCAGTCTGAACTGGCCAGCCGCCAGGCGGCGCTGGGCAGCCAGCAGGCCGCGTTGGGCGAGCGCCAGGCACGCGTGCAGGCCCAGGCATCGCAGCAGGCGCAGCAAGTGATCGCACGCGCACTGGCCAGTGGCAAGGCCGAGCGACTCTGATCGGTAGTGCCGGCCACTGGCCGGCGATGTGGGGTGCCGGCCAGCGGCCGGCACTACCCTGAGCGATCAACCGCAGCTGGCGCGTTCGATCCGGTTCTGCGCGTCCACCTGCACGGTCACGCGGTCCTGGCGGAAGTCCATGGTGACCGCCATGCCCGGCTTGACCACCCGTGCGTTGCGCGCGCCGCTGTCGGCCACCAGCTTCCTGATCGTGGCTTCGTCGGCGGTCTTGCCGGTGAAGGCCTCGAGTGCCTCCGGTTTGCATTCGTGTGCGGCGTCGGCCACGGGCGCTGGCGCGGCATCGTGAGTGGTGCTGCTGCCGGCGTGGCTGCAGGCGGCCAGCGGCAGGATGGCGAGCAGGGCAAACGGAGTGAGGCGCATCGTCGGGCTCCAGGCGTGGATGGTGGCGGCAGTGTCACCGCTGCCACCGTCAGGGCGTGTCAACGCGGCCCTGCGCCATTACTGCCCGACCAGCGCCAGCGTTTCGCGCTCGCGCTGTTCCTCATGCACCAGCCGTTGCAGCAGCAGGGCCAGGGTCACCACGTCCTGGTGGTTGTGATCGGCTACCCGGCGCAGGTTCACCGCATCACCGCCGCGCAGGAAGCGCAGCCATGCACCGGGTGCTTCCGAGCCGGGCAGGTCGTCTTCGCGCACCACGCGCAACAGCTGGCGTTCGATGGTGGACAGCTTGCAGTTCTCCCAGCTGCCGCGATAGCGACGGCGCGTGGGGTAGAGCAGGTCGACATGATCCAGCGCGGTGATCGGGTCTGGCTGCCGGGCCAGCCGGTAGCGCGCCTTCAGCAGGGGCGCATCGTAGCTGCGGCCGTTGTAGCTGCAGAACACGGTGGACGGCTGCAGCCAGCGGGCGAAGGTGGCCAGCATGGCGTCCTCGGCGGCCATCGTGGCCATCAGCAACTGGCGGATGCGCAGGCCTTCGCCACGCTGCGGGCACACGTGCCAGTCGGCCGCGCCGATCATGAAGGCACGCGTGCCGGTGCCACCGGCCAGGCCGGTGGTTTCGGTATCGAAGAACAACAGATCGCGCGCAGCCACGTGCTGGTCTTCGCGCCTGGCGAAGGCCAGCGACAGTGGGGCGGTCGGGATCGGCTGCGGTTGCAGCGATTCGATCAGGAACAGTCCCGGCGCGATCTCCTCGCCGGGCAGTTGTCGATCCTGCGCGCTGGCACGCGTCGGCGCGGCACCGCCGCGCGAGCGCAGGCCGAGCAGGCGATGCAGGCTGCCTACTTCCGGCCGACGCAGCGATGCGGGTGCTGGTGTGGAGGCCGCAGCGCCGGTCGGCTTGTGGCGGATCTCCTGTTCGACCCAGGCGAACACCGAACGTTCGGCCGGTGGTTGCCGCGCATCATTGGCGGCCACGGGTACCGGTGGCGCAGGGGGCACGTCCGGCGCCACCGGCATGGCCGCTTTCGGGTCGCCGGCCTGCTTGCGCAGCAGGCGCAGCTTGTCCAGGCTCAGGCTCACGGTGCCAGCAGCTCCATCGGGTCGCGCGCGGTTACCACCACGTCGGGCACATGCTGGCAGGCGTCGGCATCGAACAGGTCGAGCACACGCAGTGCCAGCGCACGCGGCGAGGTTTCATCTTCTTCCTGCGCGGCCAGTACCGGGCCGACACAGGCCGGGCAGCCGGCCTTGCAGTCACAGCGCTGCACCAGTTCGCGCGCGCGCTGCACCAGCTCGGCCTGGCGTTGCCACAACGGCTCGCTGAGGCCGACGCCGCCCGGGAAGTTGTCGTACAGGTAAACCGTCGGCACGAACTCCTGCAGCAGCTCCACCGCCCCCGGGTCGCCATTGCTGCCGCGCAGCTGGCCACGACCGCTCTGGTCGGCGATCGCAAACCATGCACCATCGCCGTTGCCGACCGACTTCTGCAGGTCGCGCGCATCGGCCATCACCGCGACGGTGGCGACGATGTGCAGCGCATACGCTGCGCCGAGGAAACCATCCAGCGCATCCTGCTTGCTGGCGAACGCACGCAGCAGCAACGCCTGCGGCAACTGCCACCACACCGCGGTGGTGTGCAGTTCCTGGTCGGGCAGGTTCACCGGTCCATAGCCGATGTTCTCGTGGGTGTAGTAGCGGATCTTCTTGTAGCCGGCCACGCGGCGCACCACGTGCACTTCGCCATGGTGCGAATCGCCACGGCCGGCCACGCCACCGTCGAAACGGTCCAGCACCTTGAGCTTGGTGAAGTCGATGCTGTCGGTGTAGTAATCCACATGCGTGCGGGTGACGTAGGCCTTGCGGCCGTCCCAGTCCAGCGTCTCCACCTGGTACGGAGTGGACTGCACCATGTGGATGGCGCCTTCGTACAGGGTGAGTGCGGCGGCGGAATAATCGACCTCGGCGATGATCTGCTGGCGGCCATCGCTGCGGTCGACCACCACGAAGTTGCCGTCGGCCACCGCGCGCAGGCTGACCGCGTTGGCCGGATAGCTGTCGGCGATCCACTCCCAGCGTTCGCCTTCGCGGTGGATCACCTCGGTTTCGGCCAGTGCTTCCAGGAATACCTCCGGATCGATCGGGCCGAAGCCATCGCCGACCCGGAACGGCAGCTCGAACGCTGCGCAGCGGATATGGTCGAACAGGATCAACGGCTGGTCCGGCGCGATGCGCGCGTGCTCGGGCGAGGCCTCGGCGAAGAAGTCCGGATGGCGCACCACGTACTGGTCCAGCGGTTGCGAGCTGGCCACCATCACTCCCAGCGCCGGTTGCTGGCGGCGGCCGGCGCGGCCGAAGCGCTGCCAGGTGGCGGCCACGCTGCCGGGGTAGCCATTGAGGATGACCACGTCCAGGCTGCCGATATCCACGCCCAGTTCCAGCGCCGAGGTGCTGACGATGCCGTCGATGTTGCCGGCACGCATCGCACGCTCGGTCTCGCGGCGTTCGGTGGGCAGGTAACCGCCGCGGTAGGCGCGGATGCGCGGTGGCTTGCGCGGGTCGTGGTCGAAGATGTCCTTCAGGTACTTGGTCAGCACTTCGACCATCAAGCGGGTCTGCGCGAACACCAGGGTCTTCAGCCCGGACTTGATCGCGATGCGCGCGATGCGGTTGCTCTGCGAGCGCGCCGAGGCGCGCAGGCCGAGGTCGGGGTTGATCACCGGCGGATTCCACAACAGCACCTGTTTCGGCCCGCTGGGCGCACCGGATTCAGTGATGGCGGTGACCGGGGCCTCGATCAGCGCCTCGGCATGCGCCTGCGGGTTGCCGATGGTGGCCGAGCACAGGATGAACTGCGGTTGCACGCCGTAGAACGCACAGATGCGCTTGAGCCGACGCAGCACGTTGGTGACATGGCTGCCGAACACGCCGCGGTAGGTGTGTACCTCGTCGATGACGATGTAGCGCAGGTTCTCGAAGAACTGCGCCCACTTGGTGTGATGCGGCAGGATCGCCTGGTGCAGCATGTCCGGGTTGGACACCACGATGTCGCCATGCAGGCGGATCGCCTGCCGCGCATCGCCGGGGGTGTCGCCGTCGAAGGTGAAGGCCTTTACGCCCAGGTCGCCGGCACGGTTGAGTTCCAGCAGCTCGGCCACCTGGTCCTGGGCCAGCGCCTTGGTCGGGAACAGGTACAGCGCCTTGTCCTTGTCCTGCATCGCTGCGCTGACCACCGGCAGGGTGTAGCACAGCGACTTGCCGCTGGCGGTGGGGGTGACGATGGCCACGTGCTCGCCGCGCTGGCTGGCCTCCCAGGCCTCGGCCTGGTGGCTGTAGAGCTGCTCGATGCCACGTGCCTTCAGTGCCGCGGCCAGCGCCGGTGGCACCGAGTCGGGAATGGGGGCGTAGCGGCCCTCGCGGCCGGGAATGGCGAAGCTGCCGGTGATGCGGTCATGGTAGCGGCGCTGCAGTCGCGCGCTGAGCAGGGCGCCGTCGCGGGCGGGCAGGCCATCGCGGGTGGCGAGCTTCTGCTCGGCATCGGCGGTGCGCTTGGCGAGTTCGTAGGCCATGGAAGAGGGAGCCGGGACGGATTGCGAGGGGTCACATGGCACCACACTCACGTCTCAGGATGTGAGACACCGGCATGGGACGGAGTGAACCGTTCAGTGCGCTGGCGGCGGCCGTTCGGCCAGTGCAGCGGAGTACAGGGCCGTCCGACGCAGCGCATGCCGTGTCCTGCGCACGACGCGGATGGGCTGCCACAGCGTGATGGCCAGGGCCAGCAGCCACCACAGCCGCCACGCGTCCGCACGCGCAGCGCCCGCATCGCTGATCAGGTCCGAGCTTGTCCAGCCGAACAACAGCACCACCAGCATCATCCCCAGCCAGGCCAGTGGCCACAGCGCGCCGCTGGGCGGATGGTGGAGGTGGTCCTCCACGCGGGACCAATGCGGTCCCGCGCCCAGTACGACGCCGTCGCTCTCGCGCACGTCCAGCCGTATGCATCTGCCGCTGACGAAGTGCCCGCTGCCCAGCCACTCTGCCGGCAGTTCAATGCGCCGGTCACTGCCGATCAGCCACAACGGCGGATGCTGTGGGTGGAGCGCGAAGTCGGCGAGCCTGCCGCGGACCTGCAGGACACGCTGCGGCGCCGCTGGCCCGTGCCGTCGCGGCCGCGCCAACCAGAACGCAAGCGCGGCGATCGCAAGCAGTGGACTGCACAGCAGCAGCTGCAACCAGAACGGTGAGTCGTCATGCAGGGCGACCGCAGCACCGAGGGCGAGCAATGCCACCAGCAGTCCCGTCCAGCGCGGCGGCCGGTGGCGGCGAAGACGGACTTCCGCAGCATTCTCCATTCGCATGCCAAGTACTTCACTGGGTGCCAGCGAATGCACCCGGTGCCGCCGGGGCCGCAGGACCAGGGGTTCGAAAGGGGCCTCTTCGGCTGCAGTGGTGCGAGCGGCACGCCGCTGAGCGCCGACGATATGGAAGCCGTTCAGGCGCACGACCAGGGCCATGCCATCGGCCAGTACCACCTCGGCGCGATTGTCGGTGGCGATGTGGCGCCAGGCATCGAAGGGCAGCAGGACCGCGATCTCCCCCAGGTCGGCATGATTGATCGCACGCGCACCGAACAGCGAGGCATTGCCGAATGCACCGGACACCACGCGGACCTGGTGGTCGTGGGCGCAACCGGTCAATGCGCGCACCACCGCCAGGGCCGCGTTTTCGTCGTCGCTGAGCACCCGGCAAGGTGGCTGCCGGCGCAGCTCGGCAAAGGCCCGCCTGCGGCGTGACGCCCATTCGGCGTGGGCGACCAGCACCATCGGGGCCAGCAGGAATACCAGGACCAACGCCAGTGCCGGCGACATCAGCAACGGCCGTGGCGTGGAAGACGGGAGGGGAGCGGCATGGGCTTCATCGGCAGCGGATGCAGGGTAGTCCGCAGACTGGGTTTTTCTGCCTGCAAGGGGAATGCAAGTAGTTGCAGATCACCGTCGGGGCCACCACGCAGGGTGCGCCGATGGAAGCTGAACACCGGCGCAGGCCACAACGAAATCTGAAGCCGGCATCCGTATCCTTGAGCGCTGGACGCAACCAACAGGGTGGATGGCTGTGGCACGACGTGGAACGCAGGGAGCACTCCTGGCCAGCATGCTGCTGGCGGGCATCGCGCAGGCACAGCAGGCCACGCCGACAGCGGCGCCCGATCCTGCGCCCGTTCCCCCCGCAGATGCGCCGGCTGCAACCACCGCACCGGTCTCCACCACCTTGCCGCAGGACAACGTCACCACCCTCGGCGAAGTGCGTGCACTCAAGCCCGATGACGAACCGCTGGACCTGTACCGCTTCAAGAACCCGGTGAAGTTCGGCGACAACCGCTTCAGCCGCGACTGGAGCGAGCCGCCGTCGCCAGAGCAGGTCAGCATGGGCGGCGGCTACATCATGATGGGCGTGGTCAAGGGCGTGTTGGCGGCGGGCCGAGGGTTGAACAAGCTCACCGGCGGCCCCGACCAGATCCAGTCCGCCATTGCCCGGCCACCGCCGGAGCTGAGCGCTGAACAGCAGCGGCGGGCGTTGCAGTTCTGCCAGGAGCAGCAGGGCTGCGGCGCACCGCCGGTGAAGTAGGCCGGTATATCCTGCCGGTTCCTCAACCGGTAGCGCTGCCATGTTCCTGCGTTCGTTCTGCCTGCTGGCTGCATTGCTGCCCGCGTCCGCCTTTGCTTCCGGCATCGCCGGGGATGGCGCCTGCCGCAATGGCGCGTTCCCCTCCGAACAGAGCCAGTTCGCGCTGGCACGCGTGGTCGATGCGCCGCGCCTGTATCTGCTCGGCGACATGGACGGCTGCCCTGCCAAGGGCGAACCGGCCTGCCGCCAGCGCAGCTATGTGGTCAACGGCGATACGGTGGTGACCGGTCGCGATCTGGGTCGTTACCGCTGCGCGTTCTTCCCGAACAAGGTGGGTGGCAGCGCCGGCTGGGTCGACCGCAGCAAGCTGCAGCCGTTGCCGGCGGCCGTGCCAACGCTGCAGGACTGGGCGGGCGACTGGAAGGATGGCGACAACGGCCTGCGCATCACTGTGCGTGGCGGGCAGCTGCTGGTGGACGGCGACGCTTATTGGCCCTCTGCCAACCCCACGCCGGAACAGCGCCCGTACGGCCCGAACATGGGCCAGGTGGAAGCGCGTGCGACGCCGCACGGCGCCGACGTCGAGTTCGTCGAGGACACGTGCCGGGTGCGCGTGCATTCGCTGGGCGACGTGCTGATCGTGGCCGACAACAGCGAATGCGGTGGCATGAACGTGCGCTTCAATGGCGTGTACCGGCGCGCGGGCACGCGTTGACCCCGTGGAAAGGCGCCAACCAAGGTTGGCATCTACCCGGCCAACCGGTCAGTAGATCCACGCCATGCGTGGATGCCATTCGCGATCCGATCAGTAGGGTCAGCGCCGCCGCTCCAGCCACCACAGCAGCGATGCGCAGAGCACGAACGCCAGCCACCACGGCCAGCGCGATCCCGGCACGAGCTGCATCACCGACGCGTTCGCCGGTGCACTGGTCGCCAGTACGCGTGTAGTCGCATCGATCATCGCCTGCCGATGCAGTGCAGGTGCATCGGCAGGGTCGAACACATAGCGCCAGACGGTCGTGTCAGCCTGCTGCAGGCGCTGCCAGCCCGCCTCACGCGGCCACCAGCCGGCGCAGCGCAGGGCTGACGTCGCGCCATCGACGATCAGCGGCGTGCCGTCGCCGCGCGCGTTGAATACCTGCAGTGGCGCCTGCACGCCGCACAGTGCCTGCCGTTCGCCCGCCCAGCTGATCGGCTGTGGCGACCACAGCGCATCACTGCTGTCCTGTGCTCGCGCCAGTGTGGCAACCACACCGCTCCAGAGTTCACCGTGTCGATCATCGCGCCCGGCCAGCACCCAGCGCCAGCTGTCGGTGATGGGTAGCTGGCCGATGCGGCCCTTGCCGGTACCGCGCCAGCCGCCGACAGCCCTGCCAGCGCGATCATGCAGCAGCGCATTGCTGCCCGGCGCCTGCAGCGCCACTGCTTCCAGCGTGGGCAGGGCCGCGCTGTGTGAGCTGCGGTCCGCCTCTTCGCCGTAGCCGGTTGGCAGCGTACCTGCGGCGAGTGGGCCACGCCGTGCGGCGAGGATCACGCTTTCGCCGTCGCCGCGAAGGTCGAGGACGTGGCTGCTGCCATCGCCCTGCACCGGCAGGCCCAGATCGTGCAGGCGCTGGCGCGCGCTGGCCGAGGGTGCGCCGGCACTGCGTACCAGCACGCCCAGTCCCTCACGCAGCGCCTGGCGCACGGCGGCCAGCTGGCCTGCACTCAATGCCGCCAGGCTGCGCTCGTCCAGCAGCAGCAGATCGCTGCGCGCCAGTGACGCCGCATCCAGCGGCAAGGCACCGTCGCCGACGCTCACGCCGGCGCCGGTATCTGCCTGCACCTGCACACGGATGCCGGCATCGGCGGCCCAGCGGCGCAGGTACTTCAGTTCGGGCCCCGGCGCGCTGGCACGCACCATCAGGCGCAGCGGTGCCGCCGGCAGGGTCTGCTGCGGCACCGGTGCGCTGTCCACCACATGACCGTCGGCATCAAGCAGGCGCAGCTGGAACACGCTGCGGCCTTCGGCGCGGGTGATGCCACTCAACTGAACGTGGCCGTCTTCGGCAACATCCGTGCGATCGACCACGCTGTCGGCCGGGTCCAGCAGCTCCGCCTTTGCCCCGGCAACGCCGCGCGCCTGCGCCTGTACCTCGAAGCGTGCGCCGGGCGCGGCGTCGGCCGGTGGCTGCAATGCGACCCAACCGCGCGGCGGTGCTGCCGGCTGCCAACGCATGTCGCGTGGCAGGACCGCATCGCGATCGCGTGCGACCAGGCCGGCACCGACCAGGGTGAGCGTGGCGGCTGGATGCTGGCGCAGCGCGGTGGCCAGGTCAGGAACGCGCTGTGCGCCGGGCACAGCGCTCGCTTCCGGCAGCAGCAGCGGTGGGCTGTCGCTGGCCGGTAGCGGGCCGGCCTTGTTGGCGTCAGCCGCAAGTACCACCAGTCCTGCGGCCGGTTGCGGATGGCGGGGAGGGAACAGGCAGACGGACAGCAATGCAGCGGCAATGACCTGCAGCCCGATCACGATCCAGCGGCGGCCACGATGCGGGGTGCTTCCACGCAGCTGGCGCACGCTGGCGATGGCCACGACCACAGCGAGTGCCAGGGCGATCCACAGATTCAGGCCGGAGGGGGTCATGGCTGCGCCTCCAGCGCGTCGAGGTAGCGCTGGCCCATCGCATCGGCGCCACTGCGCCGCATCGCCTGCGGCAGTGGACGCTGCAGCGCCCGCCACAGCTGCGCGCGCAGGCGCTGGCGGCAGTCGCGGCAACCGGGTTCGATGCGCAGCTGCTCGATGGCAGCAGCCAGATCGAGTGCGTCGGACAGGTAGGCGGCATTGCGCTGCTGCCAGCTGGCGAGTGCGTCGAGGTCGGGCACGCTGGTGTCATCGCCGAGGCGCTGCCAGGCTTCGACGATGGCCGGATCGGGCGGGGTGCGGGCGGCCAACGGCAGTTCACGGCTGGCCAGCCCGGCGCGATCGCCGCCCAGCCGGCGGCCTTCATCGATCGGCGGCAGCTCCGGCCCGACCCGGGCCAGGTAGATGCGCTCGGCCTGCTGCACCTGCTTGATGAAAGCCAGCGCT
The DNA here is from genome assembly GCF_006970445.1 of Stenotrophomonas maltophilia. Lineage (NCBI taxonomy): Bacteria > Pseudomonadati > Pseudomonadota > Gammaproteobacteria > Lysobacterales > Lysobacteraceae > Stenotrophomonas > Stenotrophomonas maltophilia. The sequence continues at coordinate 90,560 of NZ_CP033877.1, forward strand.
TTATAGGCGAACGGCAGCGCCTGCTCCGGACGGCCCTGGCGCAGTTCGCCTTCGGCCGACCACATCTGGTCCAGTGCGGCCTTCAGCGTGGCACGGGTCTGTGGGTCGAGCAGGGTCGCGGCCTCGGCATGGTCGTGGGTGTGGCCGTACTCCGACAGCACATCGGTGGCGCTGCCGAATACGGGCGGCGAATCGGCATTGGCCGCCTTGCCGCCGTGATCATGGCCATGCTCGTCGTGCGCACCGGCCTCGGCGCCATGGTCGTGATCGTGTTCGTCGTCGTGGCTGTCTGCGGTCGGCGCATCGCTGGTGGGCAGGTCGCTGGTCGGCGGCGGCTTCGGTGCGCCTTCGCTTTCTTCGCCCAGGAACTGGCCATAGCGCAGGCGCAGGATGCGCTGGTCGACGCCGATCGCATCGCTGCGTTTCACGAAGTCGTCGGCGGCGAGGCTGCGACGCTGCCGGATCAGTGCTTCGGCATCGATGATGATCTGCCGCTGGCTGCGGAAGTAGGCGGGCAGGGTCTTCTTGATGCGGCCTTCCAGTTCCGCACCGAGTGCAACCTCGGCGCTGGGCAGGCGCAGGATCACGCTGCTGCTGCGCCCGCTCTGCGGTGTTGGCGCATGGTTGTCGCGCACTTCCAGCTGGGCGATGACATCGCTGCCGGGCTGCGCGCCGAGCGCAGCCAGGTCGAGGGTATGCGCGAAACGTCGTGCAGTCGCTTCGCCGCTGCCGGTGAGGCCGACACTGCGGCGAACGAAGGTGATGTTCTCGCCGCTGCCCTGGGTAACGGTGATCGACAGCGTTGCCTGCGTGGCCACGGCGTAGTCATCGCTGGCTTCGAAGCGCAGCGACCACTGGCGTTGCCCGGGCGTGCCCAGCACCAGGGTCGCGGCCGGCTCCAGCACGCGCACGCTGGGCGCGCGGTCAGCGACCACATCCAGCCGATGCAGGCGGGTTTCAGCCAGTGCGGGCTCGCTCACCACCCGGTACAGCACAGGCGTGCGGGCCACATCCTGCGCCTGCCACTGTCCATCCTGCTCGCGCAGCGAAAGCCGGCGGCCGTCGTGGAACTGCAACCATGCCTTGTCCGGCGCGCGATCGAAGCGCAGCGACCACGACAGCCGGCTGTCAGCGGCAACCTTGGCATCCAGTGCGTTCTGGGTGAGCGTGGGCTGGCCGGTATAGGCCGGCGCGTCGATGCGCAGGCGGGTGGACTGCAGGTGCAACGGACCCGCAGCAGCCGCGCCGCCATGCGCCGGCGTGCGGGCCGGCGCGGAGCCGGGGCTGGAGCGCGGCCAGCCGAATGCCAGCGCGGCGATTGCCAGGCCTGCGACCCAGCCCAGGGCCAACGCCCTGCGCGGCCAGCGCGGACGCAGGTCCGGTGTCGTGCGCTCCAACATGGCCAGCACATGGGCGCGCTGGCGCTGCTGCAGCGGATTGAGCGTTGCGATATCGGCGAACAGCAGGTCGGCACTGTCCTCGCTGGTACCGCCGGCATCGAGCTGGCGCTGCACCCACTGCGGGTCCAGCTGGCGGGAACGTGCCGTGGCGAGCGCTGCGCAGGCGAGCAGGCTGACCGTGCCGACCACGCAGGCGATATCGAAGCCCGCCAGGCGCAGTGCCAGCGTCGTCGCGGCCAGCGCCCACGGCAGGCCCAGCAGCAGGGTGATGAGCGCACGGCGGCGGCGCGCGCGTTGCCAGGCGCGCTGCAGGGTGTTCATGCGGCCACCCTGCGTCGGCTACTGCTGGCCATCCAGCGCTCCAGCGCGAACAGCAGCACGATGGTCAGCAGCAACCAGGGGGTTGGCTCCCGCACCGGCGGTGTTGCCGCAGGCAGCGCAGATCGATAGGGCGCCTGGTCCCGTGCATCGCCGAGGCGCGGCGGAGGGGGCGCTTGCAGCGCCAGCAGCAGGGCACGCGGCAACTGCGGGTCGCGCAGCGCAGCGTTGCTTGAGGCATCCCAGTCGCCGGGCAGTGACAGCAGGACGCCGTGGCCGATGCGTTGCTGCCACAGCAGTGGGGTGCCTTCGGCATTGCGCAGCAGGATGCTGGCGCCGGCAGCAGGTTTGCCAGCGCTCACTGCACGACCGCCGTCGCGCAGCCATGTCTGCCATCTCGCCGGCAGTGCATCGCTGCGGCTCCAGACGCCGATCTCGCCGCGTTCGGGCAGGGCATCCCCCGCCAAGGGCGAGGGCAGTGCCTGCACGCCCCACGCGCGCTGCAGTGCGTTCAACCAGTGCTGGGCTGTGGCGGATGCCTCGCCGTGTACGCGTAGCTGCGGCAGTGCCGCTGCAGTCTGTGGCGGTGCGACCGGCATCGGCTGCGTATGCCATTGCGCCTCGCGCGACAGCTGCAGGCGGGCGCCATCCAGACCGGGCAGGGGATCGGGAACGTGCACGGTCAACGCGGTGCCCGCGGGCAGCTGTGCATCCAGCTCACGCAGCAGGCTGGGCAGCGATGCGCTGGATGCCGGCGGTGCCTGATCGATGGCGGGGAAGCCGGGTGCCAGCCAACGCCAGTTGCCCGATTCGGCGGTGCCGCGCAGTGCGGTCGCGTCCAGTCCGGGAGCCACTACCGTCCAGGCAGTGGGGACCGGGGCAGGGCCGATCAACGCAGGTCGTGCCAGCAGCAAGGCCAATGCCGCCAGCAGCAACAGGCGCACCAGCAGCAACGGCCAGTCATCGAAGCGGATGCGCTGGCGCGGACGGATCTGTGCACGCAGCCAGCGCAGCGCGGCGAAATCCAGCGGCGTATACGGATGGCGCCGGGCGAGGTGGATCAACAGCGGCAACAGCCCTGCGGCGAGCGCGGCCAGGCCCAACGGGAACAGCAGGATCATGCACCGCCCCCACGCCCGAACAGCGCCTGCAGTGGTTGATCCAGCGGCTGGTCGAGCCAGCCGGTGGCACTGGCGATGCCACTGGCCTGCAGGCGCGACTGCAGCGCACTGCGTGCGTCGGCGAAGCGCTGCAGGTAGTCGGCGCGGATCGCCGCACCATCGCCCAGCAGTTCCTCGCCGGTTTCCGGATCGCGGAAGCGGTGGCCGGCATCGAACGGGAAGTCGCGCTCGTCGGCGGTGAGGATCTGCAGCAGTGCCACTTCGCGGCGTGCGCCGGCCAGCTGTTCCAGCAACACGATGCCGGCTTCGTCGAAGCCGTCGCCGATCGCCAGCAGCAGGTCGCCCGGGCGCACACGCTCCCACAGTGGACGCAGGCGATCGGCCGCAGGCCAGGCGCCGCGCGCCTGCAGGGCATGCAGCTGCAGGTGCACGCGATCCCGCTGGCGTGCGCCGTTCGCCGCGGGCACCAGTTGCAGTCCATCGCCATTGATTGCCAGCAGGCCGAAACGGTCGCCCTGCTGCAGGGCCAGTTCAACCATGCAGGCGGCCACGCCGCGCATGTGATCCAGGCGCGTGCGCTGTGGTGCCGCGCGGTCGGCCTGGCCGGCCGAGGCGGTGGCATCGAGCAGCAGCCAGACCGTGATCGGGCTTTCGCGCTCGGATTCGCGTACGAAGAAGCGGTCCGAGCGGGCGTACAGCTTCCAGTCGATCTGGCGCAGTTCGTCACCGGGCTCATAGGCACGGTACTGGGCGAACTCGAGGCCGGCACCGCGGCTGCGGCTGGCGTGCTGGCCGATGCCACTGGCACCGCTGGCCAGGCGCGGCCGCAGCCGCAACATGCGCAGGCGCGCACGCAGTTCCGGTGGCAACGTCAGCGGGGCACCTGCGTTCACGCGTGGATCAACCCGGGAACGGCACGGCCTGCAGCAGGGCGGCGACCACGTCGTCGGCACGCTTCTGCTCGGCCTCGGCGGCGAACGACAGCAGCAGGCGATGGCGCATCACCGGCGCGGCCAGTGCCTGCACGTCCTCGCGGGTGGCGGCGAAGCGGCCCTGCAGCAACGCGCGTGCCTTCGCCGCAAGTACCAGCGACTGCCCGGCGCGCGGGCCGGCGCCCCACTTCACCCATTGGTTGATGGCCGCCGGTGCGCCTTCGCCGGGCCGGCTGGCGCGCACCAGGCGCGTGATCCAGGCCAGCACATCCGGGCTGACATGCACCTGGCGTACTGCGGCCTGCAGTGCGATCACCGCGTCGGCATCCATCACCTTCGGCACCGCGTCGGTGGCACCGCCGGTGGTCTGTTCCAGGATCTGCCGCTCCTCGTCCTCGCTGGGATAGTCCACCAGCACGTGCAGCAGGAAGCGGTCCAGCTGCGCTTCCGGCAGTGGGTAGGTGCCGGCCTGCTCGATCGGGTTCTGCGTGGCCAGCACGAAGAACGGCGCGGGCAGCGCGTAGGTGGTACCGGCGTAGCTGACCGTGCGTTCCTGCATGGCTTCCAGCAGTGCGGCCTGGGTCTTGGGCGGAGTGCGGTTGAGTTCGTCAGCCAACAGCAGGTGGGTGAAGATCGGACCCTGCTGGAAGCGGAAATGGCGATGGCCGGTGCCGTGGTCTTCTTCCAGCAGCTCGGTGCCGAGGATGTCGCTGGGCATCAGGTCGGGGGTGAACTGCACGCGCCGGAACTGCAGCTCCAGGGCCTGGCCGAGCGAGCGCACCAGCAGGGTCTTGCCGAGCCCGGGCGCACCTTCCAGCAGGCAGTGGCCGCCGGCCAGCAGGCCGATCAGCAGCTGCTCGACCACCGTGTGCTGGCCCACCACGGCGCGTGCGAGCGCGGCGCGCAGTTCATCCAGGCGCGGCAGCAGGGAATCGAGGTCGGGGGTGGTCATGGGCGTGCAGGTCCTATCAATTGTTCAACGCGTACATCACGATGTTGACGCCGAAGCGGGTGTTGTCTTCGGCCAGGAAACGCTTGTTGCGCCAGTCGTAGTCCCACTCGCAGCCGTAGTCCTTGTTGCTGTACAGCAGACCCAGGCGGCCGTCGACGTCGATGCCCTTCAGGTAGTCGTGCACCAGGTCGTCGCCCCAGCCGTTGAGTTCGAAGCTGGTGGCAGGCGGGCCATCGGGGAAGCGGAAGAAACTGCGGTACAGCGGATGGCTGTTGGGCAGCTTCTGCAGTGCCTTCGGACCGAACAGGCGACCCATCTGCGCCTCGAACGAGGTGGCGAACAGGCCGTCGATATCGTGGTTGCAGTCGTCGACGAAGACGAAGCCGCCATTGCGCACGTAGCGCACGAAGTTCTGCCGCTCGGCGGCATTGAACTCCACCAGCGTGTGCCCGGCCAGGTAGCAGAACGGCGCTTCCAGCATGCGCGGGTCGGCCAGCGCCACCACGTGTTCCTGCGGGTCTACGCGCAGCGAGGTGTAATCGATCAGCGAGGTGATCAGGTTGGACGGCATGCGCGCGTCCACGTCCCAGTCACCGGAGTCGTACTGCAGGCGGGTGAACCAGAAGTCGTAGCGCGAACTGCGCGGGCCTGACTGCGCCCAGGTTGGCAGCGCCGCCGCCGAAGCGGCAGCGGCCAACCAGCGCAGGCAGGCCCGGCGATCCATCAGACGGCGTCGGACAGCGAGGTGAAGGTGAAATCGCGCAGCTTCATCGGCGGGATCATCATCACGTAGCTGGATTCATCACCGGCCACGCGCACCGGCTTGCCCAGCTCCTCGATGTTGTTGAGCATGATCACCGGCGACTCGTTGAAGCGGAAGTTCTTCACCGGGTGCTTGATCTGGCCGTTCTCGATGTAGAAGGTGCCGTCGCGGGTCAGGCCGGTCAGCAGCACGGTCTGCGGATCGACCATGCGGATGTACCAGGTACGGGTGACCAGGATGCCCTTCTGGGTGCCGCGCACCAGCTCGGCGGTGCTCTTGTCGCCACCGCTCATCAGCAGGTTGCCCGGCGAGGCCTTGGCGGTCTTGCCCTGCTTCTGTGCCCAGAAACGCGAGTAGTCCAGGTTGGCGATCTTGCCGTTCTCGATGATGGCGATGCGCTCGCGCGGCATGCCTTCGTTGTCCCACGGCAGCACCGGTGCATCCGGATGCCACGGGTCGGCGATCATGGTCACGCGCGGGTCGTAGACCTGCTCGCCCAGCTTGTTGCCACCGCCCTTCTTCGACAGGAAGCTGCGGCCTTCATCGGCCGAGCGTGCACTGAAGAAGTTCATCATGAAGCTGATCAGGCCTGCGGCCGCAGCCGGCTCCAGGATGACCGTGTACTTGCCCGGCTCCAGCGCCTTGGCTTCGGCCGATTCGGTGGCCTTGCGCATGGCGATGCGGATGTCCTGGTCAGCCTTGAAGTCGGCCGCATCCTTCAGGTTGCGGCCGACCCAGCCCGAACCGCGGCCATCTTCGGTGCGCACGGTGCAGGTGTAATCGAAGTTGGTGGTGCGCTGGTAGGCGAAGTTGCCGTTGCTGTTGGCGGTGGCCTGGAAGCCCTGGCCGTCCTCGAGGAAGCCGGCGGCGATCAGGCCGTGGCCACGGCACGGGGCGATCGAATCGGCGGCGACCTTGGCGCGGAAGGCCGGATCGATCGCGGCGGTGGATTCGCTGAAGGTCGGGCTGGCGCGGTAGCTCTGCTTGCCGATGGCCGGCATGAACTCCGGGTTCTCCGGGGCCAGGCGCGCCAGGTCTTCGGCACGGCGCACCACGCGTTCCAGCGCGGCATCGTCGAACTCGTTGATCGAGGCGGTGCCGACGCGCTTGCCGAAGGCGACGGTGACCGCCAATTCGGTGTTGTCGACGATGCCGCTGGTGGAGACATTGTTCAGCGCGAAACGGATGTTGCCGCTGATCGCGCCTGCCAGCACGGCGGTGCACTCGTCGGCCTTGGACAGGGCGATGACCTTGTCGAGGATGGCCTTGGCCTGGGCTTCGGTGAAGATACTCATGGTGTAAGGGCTCCTGACCGGTCAGCCGAGGCTGCGTGCGGTGTTGATGACGTTGATGCCGTTGAAGCGCGCGGTGGACGAGCCGTGCGAGACCGCCGAAACCTGGCCCGGCTGGCCCTTGCCGTCGAAGAACGAACCGCCCAGGCGGTAGTCGCGCTCGTCGGCCACGGCGGTGCAGGCATTCCAGAACTCCGGCGTGCGGATCTGGTAGGCCACGTCTTCCAGCATGCGGGTGATCTGGCCGTTCTTGATCTCGTAGAACAGCTGGCCGCCGAACTGCGCGTTGTAGCGCTGCTGGTCGATCGAGAACGAACCGTCACCGATGATGTAGATGCCGTTCTCCACGTCCTTGATCAGGTCGGGCACGCTCAGCGGCTTCTTGCCCGGTGCCATCGACACGTTGGCCATGCGCTGGAACTGCACGCTGGACCACGAGTCGGCATAGCAGCAGCCGTCGGACTCGGTCTTGCCGAGGATGTGGGCCTGGTCGCGGATGGTCTGGTAGTCCACCAGCTTGCCGTTGCTGATCAGGTCCCAGCGCTTGCACTTCACGCCTTCGTCGTCGTACGCCACCGCGCCGAGGCTGCCCTGCTGGGTCTTGTCGGCGAAGATGTTGACCAGCTCGCTGCCGTACTGGAAATGCTGTTCGCGCTTGTCCAGGGTGGCGAAGCTGGTACCGGCGTAGTTGGCTTCGTAGCCGAGCACGCGGTCCAGTTCCAGCGGGTGGCCGATCGACTCGTGGATGGTCAGCCAGGTGTGCGACGGGTCGAGCACCAGATCGTACTTGCCCGGCTTCACCGACGGCGCCTTCAGCTTCTCCTGCGCCTGCTTGGCGGCGGCGATGGCGTCTTCCTTCATGTCGTAGGAAGAACTGTAGTTGACCACGCCATTGGGGCTGACCACCTTGCCGGCGGCGGCGCCATCCAGGTACTCGTAGCCCAGGCCCATCGGCGAGGACAGGCCCGAACGGGTGCGGAACTTGCCGCTGGTCTTGTCGATGGCGGTGACCGTCATCGGCGCCCAGATGCGGTGCACGTCCTGGTCGATGTAGGAACCATCGGTGGAAGCGAAGTACTTCTGCTCGTTGACCAGGAACAGCATCGAGTTGACGAAGCTGGCACCGGCACCCATTGCTGCAGCGTTGACGTCCAGCAGCAGGCCGACCTTGTCCTTGATCGGCACCTCCATCGCATTCTTGCGGATCGGTGTGCGCCAGCTCACCTCACCCACGCCCGGCGCCTTGGCCAGCTGCACGGGTGCGGTCTGCACGCCGGCATTGGCCTTGGCGATCGCCGCAGCCTGCTGTGCGGCCTTGGCCACGTCGGCGGTGCCCAGCGCATTGGTGGCGGCAAAGCCCCAGGCACCGTTGACGATCACGCGGATGCCCACGCCGGTGGACTCGGTGTTCACCACGTTCTGCACCTTGTCCTCGCGGGTGATCACGAACTGCCGCAGGTAGCGGCCGATGCGCACGTCGCAGTAGGTGGCACCGGCGCTGCGCGCGGCCTGCAGGGCGGCGTCGGCCAGGCGCTTCTTCAGCGCCGGGTCGAGGCTGGACTGCAGCTGTTCGGCGGCGATCACCTTGCCGAAGAAGGAGGGCACGATCAGCCCGCCCGCGGTAAGCCCGGTCAGGGCCAGGAAGTCACGTCTTTGCAAGGCTGCTCTCCATGTCGAAGGATGGGTGGCTCAAGCGCCGAGACTGCGCGCGGTGTTGATGATGTTGATGCCGTTGAAGCGGGTGGTGGACGAACCGTGCGAGACCGCCGAGACCTGGCCGGGCTGGCCCTTTCCGTCGAAGAACGAACCGCCCAGGCGGAAGTCACGCTCATCGCAGATGGCGGTGCAGGCATTCCAGAATTCCGGCGTGCGGATCTGGTAGGCCGCATCCTCGACCATGCCGGCGATCTTTCCGTCCTTGATCTGGTAGTACAGCTGGCCACCGAACTGCGCGTTGTAGCGCTGCTGGTCGATCGAGTACGAACCGCGGCCGTGGATGTAGATGCCGTTCTCCACGTCCTTGACCATGTCCTCGACGCTGAGCGGCTGCTTGCCCGGCGCCAGCGAGACATTGGCCATGCGCTGGAACTGCACGCTGGACCAGGAATCGGCGTAACTGCAGCCATGCGATGCATCGCGGCCGAGGATATGGGCTTCATCGCGGGTGGCCTGGTAGTCGATCAGGATGCCGTCGCGCACCAGGTCCCAGCGCTGGGTCTTGACGCCTTCGTCGTCGTAGCCGACCGCACCGAGGCTGCCCGGCTGGGTCTTGTCGGCGAAGAAGGTGACGATGTCGCTGCCCCAGCGGAAACCGGCATCGCGCTTGTCCAGCGTGGCGAAGCTGGTGCCGGCGTAGTTGGCTTCGTAGCCGAGCACGCGGTCCAGCTCCAGCGGGTGGCCGACGTTCTCGTGAATGGTCAGGAACAGGTTGGACGGGTCCAGCACCAGGTCGTACTTGCCGGGCTTCACCGACGGCGCCTTCAGTTTCTCGCGCGCGTGGCGGGCGGCGGCGATGGCATCCTCGACCGGGTCGTAGGAATCGCGGTAGGCGGTGATGCCACCGGGCAGCTGCACCTTGCCGCGCGCATCGCCATCAAGGAACTCGTAGCCCATGCCCATCGGCGACGACAGGCCGGCGCGGGTGCGGAACTTGCCGCTGGCCTTGTCGATGGCGGTGGCAGTGAACGGCAGCCAGATACGATGGATGTCCTGGTCGATGAACGAGCCGTCGCTGGACGCGAAGTACTTCTGTTCGTTGACCAGGAACAGGGTGGAATTGATGTAGTCGGCGCCCGCATTCAGCGCGGCGGCATTGAGTGCCAGCAGCAGCTCGACCTTGTCCTGGATCGGCACCGCCATCGCGTTCCTGCGGACGGGCGTCTGCCAGCGCACCTCACCGACCGAGGGCGTCGGCGCCAGCTGCACCGGCCGGGTCTGGATGCCGGCGTTGGCGCGGGCGATGGCCGCCGCCTGCTCGACCGCAGCGCGCACGGCGGCCTCGGTCTGCTGATGGGTTGCAGCGAAGCCCCAGGCACCGTTGACGATCACCCGCACGCCCACGCCGGACGATTCGCGGTTGGTCACATTGCCGACCTGATGCTCGCGGGTGATGACCGACTGGTTGAGGTAGCGGCCAATGCGCACATCGCAGTAGCTGGCCTTGGCCGTGCGTGCGGTGGCCAGCGCCACGTCCGCCAGTCGCCTGCGCTGGAGGGTGTCGACCGGGGCGAGCAGTTGCTCGGCGGCGATGGCACGGGAATGCGGCAGCAGCAGGCCCGCCAGGCCCAGACCGGAAAAAGCCAGGAACTCACGTCGTTGCACAGCGTTTCTCTCTCTCGCTTGCGTGCGGCTGGCAACAGGCCGAGCCGATCACGTCAACTGCCTGACTTTCGCCAGCGCGGCGCGTCCGGACAAGTGACTGCAGTCATGGTTGGGGAGGGTTTCGGCAGGGCTTGCAGCCCTGCACCTGCTCAATGCAACGGCAACGGCAACGGCAACGGCCAAAGCCAGAGCGAGAGCCAGAGCGGCATTCCGTGGGTTGGCGGGGCGGTGTCGGATTGCGGGGACGCCGCAAGTACGTCCATGTAGGCTTGGCAGCCGCATCCATGCGGCTGACACCCCGCAATCCGACACCGCCCCACCTTCGACAGGTTCACTCGGCTGTTGGTAGGTGTCGACCTTGGTCGACACATCTGTCAGATATCGAAATGAATCCGGGGTCAGATCCGTTTTCCGTAGGAAAACGGATCTGACCCCAATGCCATTCCAACAGACCGCTGGAAACTGTCGAAGGCGGGGTGGGTCCGGTTGCGGGGGTGTCCGCGGCATGGATGCCGCGGCCAAGCCCCCAAGGACGGGTTTACGGCGTCCCCCGCAACCGGACCCACCCCGCCACCCCACGGAATGCCAGCTTTTGACGTTGCTCTGGCTCTGGCTCCGGCTTCGGCGGGTGCAGGGCGCAGCCCTGCTCAGTAATCCCCCCTCGTGCACAATGGGGCCGACCCCGCCTGGACACCGTCCTGATGTCGAGCAAGCCGTATTCAGAAGCCTGCGAGCGCAACCGCGATCCCATCGCCACCGCGCTCGACCCGTGGATGGGCGACCGCCATCGGGTGCTGGAAATCGGCAGCGGCACCGGCCAGCATGCGGCCTTCTTCGCCGAGCGCTGGCCATGGCTGCGCTGGCAGCCCAGCGACCATCCGGACCATCTGCCGGGCATCGAGGCCTGGCGCGCGGAGGCGGCGCTGCTGAACCTGCTGCCGCCGGTGGCACTGCAGGTGGAACTGCCGCCGGCGCCCGGCCTGAGCCTGCCGGAAGGCAGCATGTTCGACGCCGCATTCAGTGCCAACACGCTGCACATCATGGGCTGGGAGTACGTGCAGGCGCTGTTCGCCGCGCTGCCACCGGTGCTGCGCCATGGTGCGTTGTTGGCGGTGTACGGCCCGTTCAACTACGGCGGTCGCTACACCAGCGACAGCAACGCGCAGTTCGATGCCTGGCTGAAGGCGCGCGATCCGCGCAGCGGTATCCGCGATAGCGAGGCAGTGCAGGCGCTGGCCGCCGACAACGGATTCACCCGCCTGGGGGATGTGGCGATGCCGGCCAACAATCGCCTGCTGCTGTGGCGGCTGGGCTGAGCCGCCGGTAGTGCCGGCCGCTGGCCGGCAACCGATTGCCAGGATGGTGCCGGCCAGCGGCCGGCACTACGTTCAAGCCACCTGCACGATGTGCAGCGCCTTCGGGTTGCGCCACTGTGCCAGCAGCGTGGCCTCGCGCGCCTTGGCCTGCTCGAAATGCGCTTCCTTGACGTGGCCGAAGCCGCGGATGTGCTCGGGCACGCTGGCGATCTCCACCGCCAGCGCCAGGCGGTCGTCATCCAGGCCGTCCAGCAGCACCTGCACGGTCGCCTCGTAGTCACCGATCAGCTTGCGCTCCATGCGGCGTTCCCCGGTGCGGCCGAACACATCGAGTCGGCCGCCACGCAGGAACTTCAGCTTGGCCAGCAGGCCAAACGCCTTGAACATCCACGGGCCGTATTCCTTCTTCAGCAACCGGCCCTGCTCATCCTTCTTGGCGAACAGCGGCGGCGCCAGGTGGAAGCGCAGCTGGTAGTCGCCCTCGAACTGCTGCTGCAGGCGGCGCTGGAAGTCGCCGCTGGTATACAGGCGGGCCACTTCGTACTCGTCCTTGTAGGCCATCAGCTTGAACAGGTAGCGGGCCACGGTCTCGGTCAGCGCAGTGGAGCCGCCGATGCGGTCGGCTTCGGCAGCGCGTACGCGCTCGACCAGGCTGCGATAGCGATTGGCGTAGGCAGCGTCCTGGTACTCGACCAGGAACGCGGCACGGCGCTCGATCATTTCATCCAGCGAGCGCGACAGGCGCGCGTCGTCCAGCGGCAGGAACGCCACGTCGCCACCGTGCGAGGGCAGGCCACGCAGTTCGCGTTCGTCGCCGGTGTTGCGCGGTGCCGCGGTGGCGCCCCATTCGTTGCCCTCCCACTCGCCCGGCGGCAGCGGATGCAGCGGGCCCGGGGTGGATTCGGTATCGGTGTGGCGGTTGCGCACCAGGCCGGCCGCCTGCTGCACGGCCTGCGGATCGACCACGGCCAGGCGGCCCCAGGCGAAGGCCTGCTGGTTCATCGCCACGGCTGCGCCATTGAGTTCGATGGCGCGCATCAGCGAGTCGAACGACAGCGGCACCAGGCCCTGCTGCCACGCATAGCCCAGGATGAACAGGTTGGCGGCGATGGCATCGCCCAGCAGTGCGGTGGCCAATTGGGTGGCATCGAGCAGCAGCGGCTCCTGGCCGCCCAGCGCCACGCGCACACCGGCAACGATATCGGCGGCGGGGAACTGCATGTCCGGGCGGGTGGTGAAAGTGCCCGGCATCGCTTCATAGGTGTTCAGCACCACCTGCGAACGGCCGGCGCGCACCTTCGACAGCGCCCAGTAATCGTTCACCACCACCATGTCGCAGCCCAGCACCAGGTCGGCCTCACCGGCGGCGATACGCACGGCGTGGATGTCTTCAGGGCGACGGGCAATGCGGATGTGCGTGGTCACCGCGCCGCCCTTCTGCGCCAGGCCGGTCTGGTCGAGCACGGTCGCGCCCTTGCCTTCCAGGTGGCCGGCCATGCCCAGCAGCGCACCGATGGTCACCACGCCAGTACCGCCGACGCCGGTGATCAGGATGTTCCATGGCTGTTCCAGGCTGCCGCGGAGGGTCGGTGCGGGCAGGTTGTCCAGCAGCGTAGACGCATCGCGCTTGCTGCCCTTGCGCGGCTGGCCACCGTGCACGGTGACGAAGCTCGGGCAGAAGCCGTTCACGCAGGAATAGTCCTTGTTGCAGTTGGACTGGTCGATCTCGCGCTTGCGCCCGAACTCGGTTTCCTTCGGCAGCACCGACACGCAGAAGCTCTTCTTGCCGCAGTCGCCGCAGCCTTCGCAGACCAGCGAATTGATCAGCACCCGCTTCTGCGGATCTTCCAGCTTGCCGCGCTTGCGGCGGCGGCGCTTCTCGGTGGCGCAGGTCTGTTCGTAGATCAGGATCGAAACACCCTTCACTTCGCGCAGGCGCTTCTGCACTTCGTCCAGCTCGCTGCGGTCATGGAACTCGACGTCGCTGGGGAAGTGCTCGCGCTGGCCGGTCCACTTGCCGATGTTGTCCGACAGCACCACGATGGTGTGGATGCCTTCGGCGCGCATCTGCTTTGCAATGTCCGGCACGCTCAGCGGGCCGTCCACCGGCTGGCCGCCGGTCATCGCTACCGCATCGTTGTAGAGGATCTTGTAGGTGATGTTGACGCCGGCGGCGACCGCCTGGCGGATCGCCAGCGAACCGCTGTGGAAGTAGGTCCCGTCGCCGAGGTTCTGGAACACGTGCGGGGTATCGGTGAACGGCGCCTGCCCGGCCCAGGTCACGCCTTCGCCGCCCATGTGGGTGAAGGTGTCGGTGCTGCGGTCCATCCAGGTCACCATGTAGTGGCAACCGATGCCGGCCAGCGCACGCGAACCTTCCGGCACCTGGGTGGAGGTGTTGTGCGGGCAACCGGAGCAGTAGTGCGGCACGCGCGGGAAGCTGGCGCGCGGCAGCGCAAGCTCGGCTTCCTTCTCCTGCATCCACTGCAGGCGCTGCTCGATCGATTCGTTGTTGAAGAACTTCTGGATGCGGCGGCCGATCACGCCGGCAATGGTGGCCGGGGTCAGTTCACCGGTGGACGGCAGGATCCACTCACCGCTCTCGTCGTACTTGCCGACGATCGACGGGCGCTGGCCCCAGCTGGCCGGCCAGTTGAAGAACTGCTCCTTCATCTGGCGCTCGATGAAGGCACGCTTCTCCTCCACCACGATGATGTCTTCCAGGCCCTGCGCGAAACGCGCGATGCCCTGCGGCTCCAGCGGCCAGGTCATGCCGACCTTGTATACGCGGATGCCGATGTCGGCGCACGCGGCTTCGTCCAGGCCCAGGTATTCCAGCGCCTGCAGCACGTCCAGGTAGCTCTTGCCGGTGGTGACGATGCCCAGCCGCGCGCGCGGCGCGTCCATCACCACCTTGTCGATGCCGTTGGCGCGGGCGAAGGCCTGTGCGGCCTTCACCGCATAGCGGTGCAGGCGCATTTCCTGGTCCAGCGGCGGGTCCGGCCAGCGGATGTTGAGGCCACCCGTCGGCATCTCGAAGTCTTCCGGCAGCACGATACGGCGCGCCATCGGGTCGACCTCGACCGAGGCCGACGATTCGACCGTCTCCGCGATCGTCTTGAAGCCGACCCAGCGTCCGGTATAGCGGCTCATCGCCCAGCCCAGCAGGCCCATGTCGAGGATGTCCTGCACGCCGGCCGGATTCAGTACCGGCATCATCGCGCTGACGAACTCATCCTCGCTGCCATGTGGCAGGGTTGAACTGCGGCAGGCATGGTCGTCGGCGGCCAGCGCCAGCACGCCGCCATGGCGCGAGGTGCCGGCGGCATTGGCGTGCTTGAACACGTCGCCGCAGCGGTCCACGCCCGGGCCCTTGCCGTACCACATGCCGAACACGCCCTGCACGTTGGCGCCGGGGAACAGGTTGGTCTGCTGGGTGCCCCATACCATGGTGGCGCCCAGGTCCTCGTTCAGGCCGGGGGTGAACTTCACCTTGGCCGCGTCCAGGTGCTTGCGCGCCCGCCACAGCTCCAGGTCGAAACCGCCCAGCGGGCTGCCACGGTAGCCGCTGACAAACCCGGCGCTGTCGATGCCTTCGTGCGCGTCGCGCAGCCGCTGCATCAGCGGCAGTTTCACCAGCGCCTGCACGCCACTCAGGTAGATCCGCCCCTCGTTGCGGGTGTACTTGTGGTCGAGCGTGTAGTCACGGTCGATCAGGTCGGCGGAAGAGGGCGAAGTGAGTTGCGCGGTACTGGTCATGGCTGGCCCGGTCAGGATCGGCTGGCACCGGCCGCATGCAGGCACGCGGCGGGAAAGGCGCGAATTGTAGCAGCGAGGCCCGACCGGCCCGGCACTCGCGCCGGCGGCCATGCTGGGGTTAGGATCGGGGAGAGAGAGGGAGGCTGCGGTTGCGGCCTGGGGAGAAGGGATGTCAGTTGCAGGAAAGATCCTGGGCAGCATGTTGCTGGTCTCGGGAACGGCCCCGGTGTGGGCCGCGCCGGCGGTGCCGGCACCACAGGAGTTCTACTTCGACAGCGATGCGGCCGCCGTGCCGATGGTCGTGGTCCAGTCCGACGGGGATGAACTGGTGGCGCAGCTGCTCAAGCAGCGCGAGCGCGGCCGGCGTACCGTGGAGGCCACCGTGCAGCTGGCGTCGGTGGCCATTGCGCAGGGCCGTACCGAACTGGGTGAACAGCTGTATCGCGAAGCGCTGAAGGATGCGCCGGTGCAGGGCAGCCTGGGCCGTGGCGTGCGCTGGAATTACGGCTGGGACCTGCTGCGGCAGGGCCAGGCCGAGGCCGCCCTGGAGCAATGGCAGGCCGCCGCAGGTGGTTCGCTGAGCAAGCCGGGCTGGTTGCCGCCCACCTATGCGCTGGCGCTGTGGCGGGCCGGGCAGAAGCAGGAGGCGGTGCAGTGGTATGCCGCAGCGGTGCGTACCGAGCCGACGCAATGGAGCGACAGCAGCCGCTATGCGCAGTTGTTGCCGTTGTGGCGTGACGACGAGCGCGCCTCGCTGGCGGAAGTGCAGCAGGCCTGGGCGGCCGCCCCGCCGGCCTGGCCCTGAGGGAAGGGGGTTGGCCGGGTTGCACCCGGCACCCGCAGAGGCAACGGCTGGAGCCGAAGCCAAAGCCAAAGCAACGGCAGACTTCCCGAGGAAGGCGGGGCGGTATGGACAGGCAGGACACGCCGTGAACCCATCCCTGGGGGCTCGATGGCGCCATCCATGGCGCCAACGGTCCTGCCAACCCACACCGCCCCACCTCTGACGGTTCGACGCTGCTGTTGGTAGGTGTCGACCTTGGTCGACACGGTAGATCCACGCCATGCGTGGATGCATCCGCATCGGAATCGAGTATTCGATATCTGATCGAAAGGCAGCCGAGCGTGGGCTCGGCTCTACAAAGAGCGGCCAGCCAAGCGCTTTTGCTTCTGCTCTTCTACTTTCTTCTACGTGGATGGACGCCCCGGGAACTGTCAGAGGCCGGGCGGGTAGGCTGCGCAGGGGTGTGAGCCGCATGGATGCGGCGATCGAGCTTACAGGGACGTACTTGCAGCGCCCCCTGCGCAGCCTACCCGCCCGGCCCTACCCGGCATCTGCGTTGAGCGACCAGCCACGAGGGGCTGCGCCGTTCGCTGGAAGCCCCTCAATCGTCCGCGGAAACCGTCCGCCCCGACGCCCACGCCCGCAATGCCTCGACCTGCTCGGCCATCAGCACCGACAGCGGCCGCGTCGCACGGATCTCGTTCATCAGCAGCTCGGTATCCAGCGGCCGGCCTTCGGCGTGCGCCGCGTACAGCCCGGCCACGATCGCCTGCTCGATCTCGGCGCCGGAGAAACCATTCGCCGCGGCCGCCAGCGCCGGCAGCGCGAAGTCGTCGCCATTGAGCTGGCGTCGCCCCAGGTGCAGCCGCAGCAGTTCCACGCGCACTTCGGGGGTGGGCAGGTCGACGAAGAAGATCTCGTCGAAGCGGCCCTTGCGCAGCAGTTCGGCCGGCAGCTCGTGCACCTGGTTGGCCGTGGCGACGATGAAGACCGGCGCCTTGCGTTCGGCCATCCAGGTCAGCAGGTAGCCGAGCACGCGGCGCGATACGCCACCGTCCTCGCCACCACTGGCCAGGCCCTTCTCGATTTCGTCCATCCACAACACGCAGGGCGCCAACTGCTCGGCCGAGGCCAGTGCCTGGCGCAGGTTGGCCTCGGTCTCGCCGTGGTACTTGTTGTACAGCGCGCCCACGTCCAGACGCAGCAGCGGCACGCCGAAGCCGGCGGCGGTGGCCTTGGCCAGCATCGATTTGCCGCAGCCCTGCACGCCCAGCAGCAACATGCCGCGCGGCGGGTCCAGGCCGGCCGGTGCCGAGCCGGCGATGAAGGCCACCCGGCGCTGGCTGATCCAGCGCTTGAGCCGGTTGGCGCCGGCCACGTCGCCGAAGCGCGCGCTGTCATGCTCGAAGAACAGGTGGCCGCTACGGTTGAGCAGCTCGAACTTCAGCCGTGCCAGCTGCGGCAGGTCGTCGTCGCGCAGCGCGCCATCGGCGTAGATCAGCTGGCGGGCGATGCGGCGGGCATCGACCAGGCTCAGGCCCTGCAGGTTCTTCAGGATCTTCTTCACCGCCTCGCTGTCGACCTCGACGCGGCGGCCGCCGTGCTCGCGCGCATAGGCGTCGGCCTCCTCGCGCAGCATCTTCAGCAGGGCGTTGGCATCGGGCAGGCGCGGGTTGAAGCGCACCGCCAGTGCTTCCAGCTCGGCCGGCAGCTCGACCTTGGCGCCGATCAGCACGAGCACGTGCGGTTCGCTGTGGCGGCGCTGGATCAGGTCGCGCAGCGCGCGCTGGTGGCTGGCGTAGCCCAGGTAGGGGTGGAAATCGAGCAGCAGGTAGACGCCACGCTGGTCGGCCTGGCGGATCATCTGCAGCGCGGCGCTGGCATCGGGCGGGCCGACCGGCGGATCCTCGCGGTCCAGGTCGATGCGACGCAGGCCCTCGGTGATGGACCAGCGGTGCAGGGCCCGCCACACGTGCATCAGCGTCTGCCGGAACAGCTCGACGATGCGACCCTCATCCTGGGTCTCGATCACGATCAGGGGGGTGTTGGCGCGGATCAGTGCGCTCAGGTCCTGCAGTTCGCTCATGCCGGTTCGATCCTTCGGGGGCGCCACGATAGCAAAGGCGATGGCCACAGGTTCAGCACGGCGCTACCTCCCGTCACCACCGCCGGTGTACGCTCGGGGCACGTACCCGGAAGCGAGGCTGGCATGAAGACGATCCTGGTGGCCGGTTCCAAGGGCGGGGTGGGCAAGACCACCGTCGCCACCCACCTGGCCGCGTACGCGGCATTGCAGGGCAAGGCCACGGTGATCGCCGATGCCGACCCGCAGGG
The DNA here is from genome assembly GCF_006970445.1 of Stenotrophomonas maltophilia. Lineage (NCBI taxonomy): Bacteria > Pseudomonadati > Pseudomonadota > Gammaproteobacteria > Lysobacterales > Lysobacteraceae > Stenotrophomonas > Stenotrophomonas maltophilia. The sequence continues at coordinate 108,852 of NZ_CP033877.1, forward strand.
CTCCAGCACCCGCTGGGCACAACGGCGTGCCGGGCTGGAAAGCGCGGTGCTCCCCATCGACGTGTATCGCAAGAAGCAGTGGGCGCAGAAGCTGCCGGACGGTACCGATACCGTCATCATCGACGCACCAGCCGGTGCGCTGGCCGACGATATCCCCCATTTCCTGGATGCGGCCGACGCCGTGGTGGTGCCGGTGCTGCCCTCTGCGCTGGATATCGAAGCCATCGTCGGTTTCCTCAACAGCCTGGCCCAGAACCCGCGCGTGCACAGCCGCAAGCTGCCGGTGGGGCTGGTCCTCAACCGCACCAAACCCTGGACCCAGACTTCGCAGCAGGCGCTGCAGATGCTGGCCGAATGGCCGTACCCGGTGGTCGCGCAGCTGCGTGACAGCCAGAGCTACGTGGTCATGACCGGCCTGGGCCGCAGCCTGTTCGACTACCGCTCGGCCCAGGTGCGCGAGCACCAGGCCGACTGGGAGCCGCTGCTGTCCTGGTTGAAGCTGTAACGCTGCACGTCTCCACCCTCTTTTCATGGAAACCCGCGATGCGTGAATTGATCCTGCTGCGCCATGCCCATGCCGAACCCGCCGTTTCCGGCCAGGCCGACCTCGACCGGCCGCTGTCGCCGGTAGGGCTCGCCGAAGCCGAAGCCGCCGGCAAGTGGTTGAAGGAAAACAACCTGTTGCCCGACTGCGTGCTGTGCTCGCCGTCGCGACGTACCCGCGAGACCCTGGAAGCGGTGATGACGGCCATCGGCTATGTCGAAAAGCGCCTGGAAGACCGGATCTACGAAGCCACCCCGGGCACCCTGGCGGCGCTGGTGGACGAGCGTCGTGACCTGGACCGGGTGTTGATCGTCGGCCACAACCCGGGCCTGGAGCAGCTGGTGGCGCTGATGACCGACGGCACCAGCAGCGACTATCGCGGCATGCCGCCGGGCGGCGTGGCGGTCCTCGGCTTCCCGCGCGAGGCCTCGATCGAACCGGGCGTGGCCAGCCTGAACGCGTTCTGGTGGCCGTGATCCGATGAGCCTGGCGCGGCGCAGCCGCTTCCTGCTGCCCGCGTTGCTGGCGCTCGGCCCGGCCTGGGCCGCGGCGCCCCCACCGACCCCGTTGCCGCCCGTGTCCGCCGAAGCGCCACGGGTATTGCGCCTGGATACCGAGCGCTCGCGGATCGGCTTCGAGGTGCGTACCCGCTTCGGCCAGCGCATCGAAGGCGTATTCCCGCACTTCGAGGGGCGCATCGAGATCCTGTCCGACGGCCGCCACCAGGTGCACCTGAAGATGTTCACCCGTTCGGTGGAGATCCCCGGCAAGGCGCGCTACACCGGCTGGATGCGCGGCGAAGAGTTCTTCGATGCCGGGCGCCATCCGGTGGTCGAGTTCGACTCGCTGCCGTATTGGCCAGAGACGGTGGAACAGGGCGGCGACATCAATGGCCGGCTGACCCTGCGCGGCATCAGCCACCCCGAGTCGTTGCAGGTCGAGAAGGCGGAGTGCGCCCGACCGGGCTATGATTGCGATGTCGTCAGCCGCGGTACCGTGCAGCGAGGCCGGTATGGAATGGACAGCTGGCAGCTAGCCTTGAGTGACCGAGTGACCTTCGTATTGCGTGCGCGCCTGAGCGAGGCGCCGAAACCGTGAACCTCCTGCTGCGTGTCCTGGCGCTGGCAACCGTGTTGCTGGGCAGTGGTTGCGCATCGCTCTCGCATGCCGAGCGCGACCGTGCCGAAGCGATCGCCGTGCAGGCGCGCTCGACCGACGTCGACTGCCAGCGCGCCGATCGCTGCGCGCAGGACTCGCCGCTGCGTGCGCTGGCCGGCCGGGCGTTCACCGAATCCACCCCGGAACAGCCGCGCCACTACGCCACCCTGCTCGACGAGGGCGAGGGCGCCCTGGTGGCGCGCCTGAACCTGCTGCGCAGCGCCACCCGCAGCATCGATCTGCAGACCTACATCTTCGACAAGGACGACAGCGCCCGGCTGGTCATCGACGAGCTGCTGGCCGCGTCGCGGCGCGGGGTGAAGGTGCGGGTGCTGATCGACCAGCTCTCGGCGATCTCCGACCTGCAGATCCTTGGCGCGCTGTCCGGCGCGCACCAGAACTTCCAGCTGCGGGTCTACAACCCGACCTTCGGCAAGGCCCGGCTGAACTACTTCGACTATGCCGGCAGCGTGCTGTGCTGCTTCCGCCGCTTCAACCAGCGCATGCACAACAAGCTGCTGGTGATCGACGATGCGATCGGCGTGGTCGGCGGCCGCAACTACCAGGACGACTATTACGACTGGGACCGCGAGTACAACTTCCGCGACCGCGACGTGCTGATCGCCGGCCCGGAGGCGCGGGCGATGGCCGCCAACTTCGATGCCTTCTGGCGCGCCAAGCGCAGCGTGCCGGCCGAGCGCCTGAACGATGTCGGCCGAACCCTGCTGCGCGAGGGCGTGCCGACCCTGCCGCCGGCCAGCTTCCGCCGCCCCGAGCGGGTACAGCGGGTCAGTGCCGAAGCCAGCGACACGGACTTCGTCACCCGCTCCTTCGTCGATACCGCATTGCCGGTGGCCTCGGTGCGCTATGTTGCCGACCTGCCGCGCAAGCACCGGCGCGAGAAGGCCGATGCGCCGCTGGCCGGCCAGCACGTGACCGAGCCGCAGCTGGATGCGCTGATCGCTGGCGCGCAGAAGGAAGTGATCCTGCAGACGCCGTACCTGGTGCTGTCCAAGCCGGCGCAGAAGCTGTTCCGCGAGCTGCGCAAGCGCCCGCAGCCGCCGCGCGTGGTGGTGTCCAGCAACAGCCTGGCAGCCACCGACAACCCGATCGTGTATGCGCTGTCGTACAAGTACAAGCGGCGCAACATGCGCGAACTGGGCTTCAACATCTTCGAATACAAGCCGTTCCCGCTGGATGCGCCGGTCGACTACCGCAACCTGCTGCCCGACCCGATCGCGGCGGCCGCGGGCGACGGGGACCATGAGCGCAATCCGCTGATCGGCGGCAGCGCCGCTGGCAGCAATGCCGGCGACAGCCGCGATCGCGATGAGCCCCCGGCAGCCACCGGCAAGCAGGGGCCGGTGAACCATCCGCGCACCGGCAGTGCTTACCAGAACGCGCGCGAGCGCCGCCGCGCGGCCGGCAGCGAGGTTGAGACCCGCCTGCTGCGCACCGAGACCCGTCCCTCGTTCCTGGGCAGCAAGGCGGTCAACAAGCCGTTGCCGGTCACCCGCAAGGGCGCGCGCATGGGCCTGCATGCCAAGTCGCTGGTGGTCGATCGCCGCATCGGTGTGGTCGGCACCCACAACTTCGATCCGCGCAGCGAGAACTACAACACCGAAGGTGCGGTGATCATCGATGACCCGGCCTTCGCCGAGCAGCTGGCCGAGAGCATCCTGCGCGACACCCACCCGCAGAACTCGTGGACGGTGGCGCCGCGGGCCAAGCCGCCGGTGCTGTCCGGGCTCAACTACAGCGTCGGCAAGGCCTCCGAAGCACTGCCGATCCTCGACTTCTGGCCGTGGCGCTATGCCACCGACTACGAGTTCAAGCCCGGCCCGGACTGCCCGCAGCCGCTGCCACGGCAGGACCCGGACTTCCACCGCTGCTATGTCGCCGTGGGCGATTTCCCCGAGGTCAATGTCGGCCCGAAGTGGCTGCTGGTACGCATGCTGACCGCATTCGGCGCTGGCCTCGTTCCCATCCTCTGAAGGTGCCCGCATGACCCAGGTGTTCCGCGAAGCCGTTTCCCTCGAGCAGCTCAACACGCTCAGCCGCAACACCGCGATCGAGTCGCTGGGCATCGTCTTCAGCGCGGCCGGTGACGACTGGCTGCAGGCCACCATGCCGGTGGACGAGCGCACCCGCCAGCCCTACGGCATCCTGCATGGCGGCGCGTCGGTGGTGCTGGCCGAGACCCTGGGCAGCAGCGCCGGCAACCTCTGCGTGGATACTGCGAAACAGATCTGCGTAGGGCTGGAAATCAACGCCAACCATGTCCGCGCAGTGCGCTCTGGCACCGTGACCGGCACTGCCCGCGCGCTGCACGTGGGCCGCAGCACCCAGCTGTGGGAGATCCGCATCGAAGACGGGCAGGGCCGGTTGGTGTGCATCTCGCGGCTGACCCTGGCGGTGGTGGCGGCCGGCCACGGCTGAGCCCCGGACGGCCGGTGACGGCAGCGGAACCCAGCGTTCCCCGCCGATTGCCCCGGTCGATCGGTGTTATGGCCTAAATCGGCTGGCAGCGATGACGGCCCTCCGGTATCGTGCGCGGATGACTTCCCCCACTCCGGCCCCCCGTGGCGGCGTGGCGCGTGTGTGCCGTTACCTGTACCGCGTACCGCTGCTGTTGGTCCACATCCTCGTGTTCCTGCCGCTCATCCTGATCGGCATGCTTCGGCCGTGGGGCGAACTGCGCGTGGGCGAAGCCACCTTCGGCGCCAAAGTGGTCAACTGGTGGCAGGGCGGGCTGATGTGGATCTTCGGCTTCCGCCTGGTGCAGATCGGCAGGCCGCTACCCGGTGCCGTGCTGTTCGTCGCCAACCACGTCAGCTGGGTCGACATCTGCATCCTGCACAGCCAGCGCATGATGGGCTTCGTCGCCAAGCGCGAGATCGCCAGCTGGCCGCTGGTCGGGTGGCTGGCCGCGCGTGGCCAGACCATCTTCCACCAGCGCGGCAACACCGAATCGCTCGGTGGCGTGATGCAGGTGATGGCCGATCGCCTGCGCGAAGGCAAGGCGGTGGGCGTGTTCCCGGAAGGGCGTACCCGCGGTGGCCACGAAGTGGGCCCGTTCCATGCCCGCATCTTCCAGGCCGCGGTTGAAACCGGCGTGCCGGTGCAGCCGGTGGCTCTGGTGTACGGGGTCAAGGGCGATGCGCAGACCATTGTCGCGTTCGGCCCCGGCGAGAGTTTCTTCGCCAATTTCCTGCGCCTGCTCGGTGAGCCGGCGCGGCGTGCGGAAGTGCATTTCCTGGCACCGATCGGTGCGCAGGACCTGGAAGGCCGTCGGCGCATCGCGGAGACTTCGCGCGCGCGCATCGTGGCGGCCATGAGCACGCAGTGAGGGTGCGGTGGCCCTGATCCCGCCACCCGTCCTGGACGCCGGCACGCCGACGCTGCATGCGGCTGACTACCAGCCACCGCGCTGGCTGCGCAATCCGCACCTGCAGTCGATGCTCAGCTCCAGCCGCATGCGCCTGCAGCGCGGCCTGCTGCTGCTGGCCGCGACCGGCGCGATCAGCGAAGAACTGATCCTCGACGGCGGCGATGGCGTGCGCCTGCAGGGCTGGCACAGCCACGTCGAAGGCCGCGAACCCAAGGGCATGGCCCTGCTGCTGCACGGCTGGGAAGGCAGCGCCGAATCCAGCTACATGCGCATGGCGGCCGCGCGCATGCTCGAACAGGGCTTCGACGTGGTGCGGCTGAATTTCCGCGACCACGGCAATACCCATCATCTCAACCCCGGCATCTTCCACTCCAACCTGATCGACGAAGTGGTGCATGCCGCGGGCGATATCGCCCAGCGCTGGCCGCAGTTGCCGCTGGTGGCCGCCGGTTACTCGCTGGGCGGCAACTTCGTGCTGCGCCTGGCCCTGCGTGCGCCGGCGGCCGGCGTGCCGCTGCTGCGCGTGGCCTCGGTATGCCCGGTGCTGGACCCGGCGCTGACCATGGAAAGCATCGAGAACGGCCCGGCGATGTACGACTGGTACTTCCGCCGCAAGTGGGCCGGTTCGCTGCGGCGCAAGCGCGACCTGTTCCCCGAGCTGAGCGACTGCGACGACCGCGTGCTGAAGCTGGACATCCGCGCGTTGACCGCCTGGCTGGTCGAACGCCACACCAGTTTCGGCTCGTTGCAGGCCTATTTCGATGGCTACTCGATTGCCGGCGATCGCCTGTCCACGCTGCAGGTACCGGCCGACATCCTGATGGCGCAGGACGACCCGGTGATCCCGTACGCGACCTTCAGCGACTGGCGGCTGCCGCGCCAGGCACACCTGGAAACCGCCTGCTGGGGTGGCCACTGTGGCTTCCTGGAAAACTGGCGCGGTGACGGCTTCTCCGAGCGCTGGGTGGCGCAGCGCCTGCAGCGGGTGCTGCAAGGCTGAACCGGCACGGGCGCGCAGGCCGCTACAATGCGGGTTTGCCCTTGAACCGGACCGCCATGCAAGACCAGATCATCCAAGCGTTGCGCCAGAACGAGGCCGACCAGGCCGTGCAGCTGGCCCAGGCGTGGACCCGTGATGAACCCGGCCAGGCCGAGGCCCACCGCTGGCTGGCGCTTGCGCTGCAGCAGCAGGGCAAGGCCGAGGACGCGATGGTGGCCCTGCAGCAGGCGCTGCAGCTGGCCCCGGACAATGCCCAGCTGCACCTGCAGCACGCCGGCCTGCTGCTGGCCCTGCGCCAGTTCGACGGCGCCGGCGAAGCACTGACGCGCACCACCGGGCTGGACCCGAACGCATTCGCCGCGTACCTGATGCAGGCCCATCTGGCGATCGGCCGCAACGATTTCGATGAAGCGCAGCGCCTGTCCACCCTGGCCTCGCGCGTCGAACCGGACCACCCGGAACTGCTGACCATCGACGGCATGATCGCGCTGCGCCGCGATGATGCCGATCGCGCGCTGACGCTGCTGTCGGCGGCCAACCAGGCCCAGCCCAACGACATTCGCGTGCTCTACGCACTGGGTTTCGCCTACCTGGGCAAGAACATGCTGGCCTTCGCCGAGCAGGCGTTTCGCCGCGTGCTGGAGCTGAATCCGACCATCGCCTCGTTGCATGGCCTGGTGGTGCAGCTGGCCATGCGCCAGGGCAACCTGGAAGCCGCCGCCGAAGCGATGCAGATCGCGCTGCAGCAGCAGGGCCTGGATACGCCGTCGATGCGCCGCCTGGCCGGCGAACTGGCACTTCGCAGCGGCCAGCCGCTGCAGGCGCTGGAGCACCTGCTGCCGTTGCTGGAGTCGCTGCCTGACGACCGCGACGTGCTGCAGCTGCTGCTGATGTCCTGGCAGCGCCTGGGCCGCGAAGACGAGGCCCGCGCCCGCCTGGATGCCGCCCTGGAGCAGCACCCGCAGCTGCACGACCTGTGGCTGGCACGCCTGGCGGTGGAAGAGGTCGGCAGTGCCACCGCCGCCGCCACGGTCGAGCGCTGGATGGACGCGATGCCGGGCCACCTGCCGGCGCTGGAAGCGCGCCTGCGCCTGCACGACATGGTCGGCGAACATGCCCAGGCCGAAGCAATCGCCGAGCGCATCGTCAGCCTCGAACCGGGCCGCGTCAGCGGCGAAACCCGTTTGGTCGAAGGCCTGCTGCAACGTGATCCGGCCGCCGCGGTCGCCCGCGTGCAGGCGCTGATCGACATGGCACCGGAAGGCCACCGCGCCGACCTGCGCACCTGGCTGGGTGAGATCCAGGATCGCGCCGGGCAGCACGAAGACGCGCTGCAGACCTGGCTGGCACTGCAGGCCGACCAGGCCTCGCAGCGCCTGCCGCTGCCGCCGCAGGCCAAGGCGCCGCCGAGCTGGCCGGACAAGGGCGAGATCGACGGCGATGCCACCTCCGCGCCGATCTTCCTGTGGGGCGCGCCGGGTTCGGGCGTGGAGCGCGTGGCGACCGGCCTGGCCGCCGCCAGCCCGGTGCTGCGCAGCGACCGCTATACCTCCAATGCACCCGACGACGCCTTCCAGAACTACCACACGCTGCAGGACCTCGCCTCGGGCGTGCTGACCCCGGAGCGGCTGGTGCAGCGCTGGCGCGAACAGCTGCCGTCGCGCGGCGTGCAGGACGACGCGATCATCGACTGGCTGCTGTGGTGGGACAACGCGCTGCTGTGGGCGCTGCGCCCGCAGCTGCCGCAGGGCCGCCTGCTGGTGGTGCTGCGCGATCCGCGCGACATGCTGCTGGACTGGGTGGCCTACGGTGCCGCCGCACCGCTGGCAATGACCTCCCTGGCCGAAGCCAGCGAATGGCTGGCGCGCGCGCTGGCCCAGGTCGCCGCCCTGCACGAAGACGATCTGTACCCGCAGGTACTGCTGCGCATCGATCAGATCGGCAACGATCCGCAGGCGATGGCCGAACTGCTGGGCCGCCTGTTCGAGCGGCCGATGCCGCCGGCCGCGCAGCTGGGTGCGCCGCGCTTCCCGCCGGGCCACTGGCGCAACTACCGCGACGTGATGAGCGCCGCCTTCGCCAAGCTCACCCCGATCGCGGTGCGCCTGGGTTACCCGGAAGAGTGAGGACACGCCGATGCAATTGAGCAGCCACAGCCTGACCAACGGTGCACCGATCGACCGCGAATTCGCCGCCGGCGATGCCGCTGGCTTTGCGCCGGACCGCAATCCGCACCTGGCCTGGAGCGGCGTGCCGGAGGGCACCCGCTCGTTCCTGCTGGTGTGCGTCGATCCGGACGTGCCGACCGTGCCGGAAACGGTCGGCCGCACCGACATGAGCGTGCCGCGCGACCAGCCGCGCTGTGATTTCGTGCATTGGGTAATGGCCGACATTCCGGCCTCGGTACACGAGATCGCCGCAGGCAGCTGCAGCGATGGCTTCGTGGTGAAGGGCCGGACCCGTCCGGCCGGGCCGGCCGGCAGCCGCCAGGGCCTGAACGACTTCACCGGCTGGTTCGCCGGCAACCCGGACATGGCCGGCGACTACCTGGGCTACGACGGTCCGTACCCGCCGTTCAACGACGAACGCCTGCACCACTACTTCTTCCGCGTTTTCGCGCTGGACGTGGCGTCGCTGCAGCTGCCGGAACGCTTCACCGCCGCCGACGCGTACCGGGCCATGCACGGCCACGTGCTGGCCGAAGCGGCACTGCACGGCACCTACACGTTGAATCCGGCGCTGGGCTGAAGCTGCATATCGGGTCGTGCCGGCCGCTGGCCGGCCACGTCCGTGTGTTGCTGCATTCGCCCGTGGCAGCCGGCCAGCGGCCGGCTCTACCGCTGACGAAGACGGGCGGCCCTGCGGCCGCCCTTTTCATTCGTCCGTACCGGCTACCGGCGCGAACACCAGCACATCGCCGTGCGCATTGCGCAGCAGCAGGCGGCCACGCTCATCCAGCGCAAGCGTCATCTCTGCGCGTGCATTCACCAGCGTGCCGGCGACACGTTCCTGTTCGGCCACCTCGGCCCGGAGGCAAGCGGCTGTGGTGATGACGCCGCCCTCAAGAACCAGCCGGTCACCTTGCAGGTGATAGGTGCTGCTTGACTGGTTGCACAGGTTCAACTCGCTCATGTAGCCGGGTTGGAAGCGCAGCGTGTAGGGCGGTCGACCGCGCACGAACAACGCATCAATGCGCCGGCCCTGCGCGTCGGTGGCGCGCGCAAGTTGCCACGGATGTGCCTCGAGCTGCCCGGTGGTGGGCGTGCTGGCAGCGGCCACATCCGTAGACAGGGCCAGCAGCGCGGCAATGATGAGGGCGGGGACGTGCTTCATGCCGATCTCCCTGATGCATGCGGGTAGTGCCGGCCGCTGGCCGGCAATATCCGTGTGTTGGCGGTGCTCCGCAGGGCAGCCGGCCAGCGGCCGGCTCTACCCACCACGAAGAAGGGCGACCTCGCGGCCGCCCTTCTGTCGTCTTACTTCTTCTCGATGGCCGACTCGACCACCATGTCCAGCACGTACGCCTGCGACGGCGCATCGGCCGGCGGGTTCTTCACTTCGTAGCGCTTCACGCGCACCACGTTGCGCACGCCGTCTTCGTGGGTGTAGCCCTCGATGTTGCCGTAGAAGTTCTCGAACTTGCCCGGCTCACCCTGCTTCAGGCCCTTGTCGTCGAACTTCACTTCGCGCACCTGCAGGCACTGGTAGTCCGGGATCAGCGGGTGCGAGCACTTCTCGGTCTTGGCGGCTACTTCCAGGAACACGGTTTCGCCGGCGCCGCCGTAGCGGGTTTCAGCGGTCGGCTCCGGGTTGAACACCAGCACGTCGCCCTTGGCGTTGGTCAGGGTCAGCTTGCCATCGGCATCCTGCTCGGCCTTCAGCTCACCCTGCAGGCGGCTCGACACGGCTTCGTCCAGCGCCATCAGCGCCTTGTCGGTGCAGGCCATCATGGTCGAGGCCATCGCACTGACCGTCAGCTTGCCGTCGGCCAGGGTGTAGCCGCCGCCCATGTGGTTGCAGGCGTTGCTGACCGACAGGCGGCCATCAGCGAAGTCCAGGGTGACCGGCTTGTCTTCGCGGGCGAACAGCGCGTCGATGCGCTTGCCGTCGGCGCCGGTGGCCTGCTGCAGCAGCCAGTGCTGGCTCTGCAGGCGCTGCGCATCCAGGTGCGCCAGCGTCTGCTGGTCTGCTGCCTTGGCCGCGGCCGGGGCCACGTCGTCGCCGCCATTGCCGGCCGGGGCCGGGGTCTGGCTGCAGGCGGCCATCAGGGCCAGCGGGAGGAGCAGGGTGAGCTTGCGGTTCATGGTGATTCTCCTTGGGGAACCGTGGGGGAAACGGGGTGGGACCGGCAATGGGGTTACCGTGCCCCGGCGCTGTTCAGCTGCCGGACGGCAACCACAGCAGCAGCGCCGCGCCCAGCGCGATGCGGTAGATCGCGAAGGCAGTGAACCTGTGCGACTTGATGTAGCCCATCAGCCACTTCACTACGACGAAGCCGGTGATGGCCGCGGCAACGAAGGCCACGCCCACGTCGGTCCAGTTCTCGCTGCCCAGCTGCCCGGCCTTGGCCATTTCCAGGAAGGTGTAGGCGCTGGCGGCGAACATGGTGGGAATGCCGACCAGGAACACGAACTCGGCGGCAGCGGCGCGGCGGCTAAGGCCCAGCAGCATGGCCAGGAAGATCGCCGAGGCCGAGCGTGAGGTGCCGGGGAACACACCGGCCACCACCTGCGCCAGGCCCACGCCGATCGCCACCGTCCAGGTCACCTGGTCGCGGTCGGGCAGGCGCGCGGTGTAGGCCTCCACCAGCAGCATCCAGACGCCACCGATGATCAGCGCCCAGGCCACCGGGCTGACCGTCTCCGGCAGCGACCAGCCGGCCTTGCGCACCACCAGGCCGACCACCGCGGTGACCAGGAAGGCGGCGCCCAGCTTGAACACGTACTCGCGGTTCTCGCGCTGGTTGAAGCCGGTGGCGAGCTGCAGCAGGCGCTGCCGGAACACCAGCACCACCGCCACGATCGCGCCGGCCTGGATGACGATGTTGAAGAAGTCCGAGCGGGCACCCAGCCAGTGCTGGGCGATGAGCAGGTGGCCGGTGCTGGAGATCGGCAGGAATTCGGTCAAGCCTTCGAGGATGCCCAGCAGCAGGGCGGAGAGCAGGTCGGACATGGACGGTGCGTGCACGCGCGGCGGAAGGAAGAAGGTCGAGAGGATAGACGATCCCTGCTGCACCAAACGGGTGCGTCTGGTGCTGGGCGCACCCGTTTGGTGCGCACCGTTCTGCACCGCCACGGGGCGCCCTTTTTTAAATCAATGACTTGCGGCCAGTGAAAAGTTGGCACGGTCGTTGCTGTACCTCAGCAGGCATTCATCCCCATCCGAGGTCGTACCGATGTCCGTGGAAAACGTTGAGAAGCTGATCAAGGACAACCAGATCGAGTTCGTCGACCTGCGTTTCGTCGACATGCGTGGCGTCGAGCAGCACGTGACCTTCCCGGTCAGCATCGTCGAGCCGTCGCTGTTCGAAGAAGGCAAGATGTTCGATGGCAGCTCGATCGCCGGCTGGAAGGGCATCGCCGAATCGGACATGGTGCTGCTGCCGGATACCGCCAGCGCCTACGTCGACCCGTTCTACGCCGATCCGACCATCGTGATCAGCTGCGACATCCTCGATCCGGCCACCATGCAGCCGTACGGCCGCTGCCCGCGCGGCATCGCCAAGCGCGCCGAGGCCTACCTGAAGTCCTCCGGCATCGCCGAAACCGCGTTCTTCGGCCCGGAGCCGGAGTTCTTCATCTTCGACTCGGTCCGCTTCGCCAATGAAATGGGCCACACCTTCTTCCAGGTTGACTCGGAAGAAGCGGCGTGGAACAGCGGCGCCAAGTACGACGGTGCCAACAGCGGCTACCGTCCGGGCGTGAAGGGCGGCTACTTCCCGGTGCCGCCGACCGACACCCTGCACGACCTGCGCGCCGAGATGTGCAAGACCCTGGAACAGGTCGGCATCGAAGTGGAAGTGCAGCACCACGAAGTGGCCACCGCCGGCCAGTGCGAGATCGGCACCAAGTTCAGCACCCTGGTGCAGAAGGCCGACGAACTGCTGCGCATGAAGTACGTGATCAAGAACGTCGCGCACCGCAACGGCAAGACCGTCACCTTCATGCCCAAGCCGATCGTCGGCGACAACGGCAGCGGCATGCACGTGCACCAGTCGCTGTCCAAGGGCGGCACCAACCTGTTCTCCGGTGACGGCTACGGTGGCCTGAGCCAGCTGGCACTGTGGTACATCGGCGGCATCTTCAAGCATGCCAAGGCCATCAATGCCTTCGCCAACTCGGGCACCAACAGCTACAAGCGCCTGGTGCCGGGCTACGAAGCACCGGTGATGCTGGCCTACTCGGCCCGCAACCGTTCGGCGTCGTGCCGCATTCCGTGGGTCTCCAACCCGAAGGCGCGCCGCATCGAAATGCGCTTCCCGGATCCGATCCAGTCGGGTTACCTCACCTTCACCGCGCTGATGATGGCCGGCCTGGACGGCATCAAGAACCAGATCGACCCGGGCGCACCGAGCGACAAGGACCTGTACGACCTGCCGCCGGAAGAAGAGAAGCTGATCCCGCAGGTCTGCTCTTCGCTGGACCAGGCGCTGGAAGCGCTGGACAAGGACCGCGAGTTCCTGAAGGCCGGTGGCGTGATGAGCGATGACTTCATCGACGGCTACATCGCGCTGAAGATGCAGGAAGTGACCAAGTTCCGCGCGGCCACCCACCCGCTGGAATACCAGCTGTACTACGCCAGCTGACCGGGCGCGATGGCGGTGGGCATCCCCCTCCCACCCGCCGCCATCGCACCCGTTTTCGCGGCTGGGGAGCCGCGGTCAGATCGGGGTCGGATGCCGTTCGTTTACGAATGGGCTCTGACCCCTGATCCAGGGGCAAGAGAGAGACCGGATACGCGACCAGGGCCGCCCTCCCTCCCGCGTCGGTCGTGCAAGGAGAGAGGCACGGCCGTCCCGGCCCTGTACGTGTCCGGTGCAACAGCCAGGGCCATCACCCTGATGGCCGCTGGTTGCCTGATGCCAACGCGCGCTGGCGCGCTGGCCCCATCCACCCTCGGGACATGCGCATGAAACTGATCTCCGCCATCATCCGGCCGTTCAAGCTCGACGAGGTCCGCGAGGCCCTGTCCGACGCGGGCGTGTCGGGCATCACCGTGACCGAAGTGAAAGGCTTCGGCCGCCAGAAGGGCCACACCGAGCTGTATCGCGGCGCCGAGTACGTCGTCGATTTCCTGCCCAAGATCAAGATCGAAACCGTGGTCACCGACGAGCGTGCCGACGCGGTGATCGAAGCGATCCAGTCGTCGGCAGGCACCGGCAAGATCGGTGACGGCAAGATCTTCGTCACTGCCGTCGAACAGGTCATCCGCATCCGCACCGGCGAGATCGGTGCCGACGCGCTGTAACCCCCTTCCGGAGACTCCCCCATGAAGATGCGCCTTCTCACCGGGTGGCAAGCCCGGTTCCATCTGGTGTGCCTGTTGATGCTGCTCAGCGCGCTGGCGGCCGGTGCCTGGCCGGGCAGTGCCCATGCCCAGGTGCAGGTGTCGCCGTTGCCGAGCGAGAGCGTGGCGGTTGAACCGCTGCAGGATCCGGTTGCCGCAGCGGCTGCACCGGCCGTGGCCGAAGCGGCGGCCGCCTATGACCGCGGCGACGTCGCGTGGATGCTCACCTCCACCCTGCTGGTGCTGCTGATGGTGGTGCCGGGCCTGGCCCTGTTCTACGGCGGTCTGGTGCGTTCGAAGAACGTGCTGTCGGTGCTCAGCCAGATCCTGGTGGTGTTCTCGCTGGTGCTGCTGCTGTGGGTGGCCTATGGCTACAGCGCGGTGTTCAGCGCCGGCAATCCGTTCTTCGGCTCGTTCACCGAATTCGCCTTCCTCAAGGGCTTCACGCCCGACTCGGTCGGCAATACGCCGATCAAGGGCCTGCCGGACTACCTGTTCGTCGCCTTCCAGTCGACCTTCGCCGGCATCACCACTGCGCTGATCGTCGGTGCTTTCGCCGAACGCATCAAATTCCGCGCGGTGCTGCTGTTCTCGGCGCTGTGGTTCACCCTCAGCTACATCCCGATGGCGCACATCGTCTGGGGTGGCGGCTACCTGGGTGAGATGGGCGCGATCGATTTCGCCGGTGGCACCGTGGTCCACATCAACGCAGGTGTGGCCGGCCTGGTCGCTGCGTGGTTTGTCGGCAAGCGCCTGGGCTATGGCCAGACCGCGCTGAAGCCGCACAACGTGCCGTTCACCTACATCGGCGCGATGCTGCTGTGGGTCGGCTGGTTCGGCTTCAACGCCGGCTCCGCCGCCGCTGCCGATACCGTTGCCTCGCTGGCCTTCCTCAACACCGTGCTGGCCACCGCCGCCGCCGTACTCGGCTGGACCCTGGTGGAAGCGATCGGCAAGGGCAAGCCGTCGGCACTGGGCGCGGCCTCGGGTGCGGTAGCCGGCCTGGTCGGCATCACCCCGGCCTGCGGCACCGTCGGCCCGCTGGGTGCGATCGTCATTGGCTTCGTCGCCGGCATGGTCTGCGTGTGGGGCGTGACCGGTTTGAAGCGCCTGCTGAAGGTGGACGACACCGCCGACGTGTTCGGTGTGCATGGTGTCGGCGGTATCGTCGGCGCGATTCTCACCGGTGTGTTCAGTGCACAGTCGCTGGGTGGCACCAAGGCCGATCTGGATATCGCCCATCAGGTCTGGGTGCAGGTGGTCAGCGTCGGCCTCACTGTGGTGTGGTCGGCGGTGGTGACCACGCTGATCCTGCTGGTGGTGCGCAGCGTGGTCGGCCTGCGCGTGACCGAGGAAGCAGAGCGCACCGGCCTGGATGTGACTTCGCACGGCGAGTCCGCCTACGAGGCCTGATCGGTTTCACGGTTTCGTGGACGCCCCGTCACTGCTGCGCTGCAGTCAGTGGCGGGCGTCCGTCACCGGCAGCCCTAGTGCGGCCGGTGCCTGCTGGCACGCGGGCAGTTCCGGTACAGATTCCAAGCGTTGCCGGCCCGCGGAAGGTGCTCCGTCGGACATCACACTTTGCCGGGAAAGCCCCGCTCCGCTTGGCTCGCCGGCCCTGTTGCCTGCGATGCGATTCCCCTAAAGTGCTGCCTCTTCCAGCCGGCTATTCGTCGGACTGGCAGCTATCCGCAGGGAACAGAGCATCGTGAAACAGGGACGTAGTGTGCGCAGCCGCGCGTTGCAGTGGCGGTTGTCCGTGGGCGTGGCACTGGCCATCGTTGGCATCCCGGCACCTGTCCTGGCGCAGGCAGTGTCACCGGAGCAGGAGCTGCTCCGGCAGCAGGAGCGCGAGCGCGCGCTGCGGGAACAACAGGAATCCGCGCCGGATGTCCGGCTGCAGCCGGCCACCGAAGACCTCGGCCATCTGCCGGCGGACGAGTCGCCCTGCTTCACCATCAACCGCATCGCGCTGCAGGGTGATCTGGCCGAACGCTTCCGCTGGGCACTGGCGGCGGCCGATCCGCGCAGCGACCCTGCCACCGGGCGTTGCCTGGGCACCGCCGGCGTGGACATCGTGATGAAGCGCGTGCAGAACGCAATCATCGAGCGTGGCTACGTCACTACCCGCATTCTCGCTGCGCCGCAGGACCTGAAGTCCGGCGTGCTGACGCTCACGGTCGTGCCAGGGCGCGTCAATGCCATCCGCTTCGCCGATGGCGAAGGCCGTACACCCGCGCTCTGGAACGCGGTGCGGGTCGCGCGCGGCGAAGTACTGAACCTGCGTGACATCGAGCAGGCGCTGGAAAACCTGCAGCGTGTGCCGACCGCTTCGGTGGACATCCAGATCGCCCCCCCGGCCGATGGCGCGGCGGCCAAGCCGGGCGAGAGCGACCTGGTGATCAGCTGGCAGCAGGCACATCTGGTACGGGTCAACCTGACCCTGGACGATGCCGGCAGCCAGTCCACCGGCAAGATGCAGGCCGGTACCACGGTGTCGGTGGACAACGCGGCCGGTCTCAGCGACCTGTTCTACATCAACGTGGGCAAATCGGTGTTCAACGGCAGCGAGCGCGGCACCGACAGCTGGGCAGTGCATTACAGCGTGCCGCTGGGCGGATGGCTGCTGGGCGCCAACGCCAGCAACTTCGACTATGAGCAGACCGTTGCCGGCGCGTTCGAAAACTACGTCTACAGTGGCTCCAGCCGCAACGCCGAGCTGCGCCTGACACGCATGCTGTTCCGCAATGCGCATGCCAAGACCAGCATGTACGCGCGTGGCTGGTATCGCGAATCGGACAACTTCATCAACGATACCGAGATCGAAGTGCAGCGTCGCCGCATGGCCGGCTGGGAGCTGGGCCTGGGCCATCGTCACTTCATCGGCAAGGCGACGCTGGATGTGAACCTGGCATACCGCCAGGGTACCGGCGCCTTCAATGCGCTGCGTGCGCCGGAAGAGGCGTTTGGCGAAGGTACGGCGCATGGCCGCATCTACACCGCCGACGCGCAGCTGGTGCTGCCGATGCAATGGGGCCGCCAGAGCCTGCGCTACACCGGCAGCTGGCGAGCGCAGTGGAACCGCTCGCCGCTGGTGCCGCAGGATCGATTCTCGATTGGTGGCCGCTACACGGTGCGTGGCTTCGATGGCGAAATGTCGCTGACCGGCGAGCGCGGCTGGTTGCTGCGCAATGAACTCGGCGTGCCTCTGGGCGGCGGCGTGGAGGCCTATGTCGCCGTCGATCACGGGCGTGTCGGTGGACCTTCCACGGCGCGATTGGCGGGCGACCGGCTCACCGGCACGGCCCTCGGGCTTCGCGGCGGCACCCGCCACATCAACTGGGACGCGTTCGTCGGCAGCCCCCTGTCCAAGCCGCGCGGCTTCCAGACTGCCTACACCACGTTCGGAATGAACATGGGTGTCTCGTTCTGACGCCTGCACATGACCGGCCTGCGCTGCCTGCCGCGCGGCCAACACGATGCGGTACCGCGCAGCCTGCTGCGCATACAACCCAACAGCACCGAAAGGAATCAGCGCCGTGAACAAAATCTACCGTCTGGTCTTCAACCGTACGCTCGGGGTCATGCAGGTTGTGTCCGAGCTGGTCAACGCCGCGCACGGCGGCGCCGACAATCGCGAAGGCCGTTCGGTCAGCACGCTACGTCCGATCAGTTTCGCGCTGTGGCTGATGCTGGGGTGGGTGGGTCTGGTGCAGCCGTTGTCCGCGCAGCAGGCGCCGGCCGACCCGGGCCGAATTGCCGCAGACCCCGGCGCGCCGGCGAACCAGCGCCCGACGGTGATCACCTCGGCCAACGGCACGCCCCAGGTGAACATCACCACGCCCAGCGCTGGTGGGGTGTCGCGCAATACCTACCAGCAGTTCGACGTCGGCCAGCAGGGCGTCATCCTCAACAACTCGCGCGGTGAGGTGCAGACCCAGCTGGGCGGCTGGGTACAGGGCAATCCGTGGCTGGCTACAGGTACCGCGCGCGTCATCCTCAACGAGGTCAACAGCAGCAATCCGAGCCACCTCAATGGCTATGTGGAAGTGGCGGGTGCGCGGGCGCAGGTGGTCATCGCCAACCCGGCCGGCATCCAGGTCAATGGCGCGGGCTTCCTCAATGCCAGCCGGGTGACCCTCACCACCGGTACGCCGATCGTGAACAATGGCGTGCTGGAGGGCTATCGCGTGCAGGGCGGCAGCATCGGTGTCGGTGGCGCAGGCCTGGATACCAGTCGCGCCGACTACACCGACATCATCACCCGTTCGCTGCAGGTCAACGCCGGCATCTGGGCCAACCAGCTGCAGGCCAGCCTGGGCAGCAACGTGGTCAGCGCTGACCACAGCAGCGTGCAGCTGCAGAAGCCTGCATCTGCGGCGCCCACCTTTGCCCTGGATGTGGGCGCGCTGGGTGGCATGTATGCCAACCGCATCTGGCTGGTCGGCAACGAACACGGCGTGGGTGTGAGCAATGCCGGCAAGATCGGCGCACAGGCCGGCGAGCTGGTGGTCACCGCCGACGGCCGGCTGCAGAACACCGGCGCGATGCATGCGCAGCAGGACCTGCGCATCGACGCCAGCGCGGGTATCGCCAATGCAGGCACGCTCAGTGCCGAGCGCGAGCTGCGCCTGCAGACCCCGGCAGACGTCGATAACAGCGGCGGCACGCTCAACGCACGGCGCATCGAAGTGAATGCCGATGCGCTGCGCAACCGCGGTGGCAGCATCGAACAGCTTGGAGCGCAGGCGCTGCAGCTGCAGGCGGCCGACGTCAGCAATCTGCAGGGCCGTATCGGCAACGTGGCCAGTGCGTCGCCGGGTACCGGCACCCCTCCGGGCACGGGTACGCCGGGAACCGGAACACCGGGCACCGGCAACCCGGGCACCGGCACGCCAGGCACGGGTACTCCGGGCACCGGCTCCCCTGGCACCGGCACCCCGCCGGTCACGCCGCTCCCGTCTCTGGCAACCGGCCTGCTCAACATCGCCGGAACCCTGAGCAACGATGGCGGCCGCATTGAAGCCAGTGGTGACCTGCAGCTCAGCGCCCGCAACAGCCTGGACAACAGCGACGGCATGCTGGGCGCAAGCACCCTGCAGGTGCAGGGAGAAGCGCTGCGCAACATGCGTGGCACCCTGCAGGTCCAGGGCGCGGCCAGCGCGCAGGTGCAACAGCTGGACAACAGCGGCGGCCGCATGACCTTCGCCCGTGGTTTCGAGTTGAAGGCGCAGTCGGCGATCAATCGCGGCGGCAGCCTTGCCCACGGTGGCAGCGCCGAGACGACCTGGACGATTGGCCAGCTCGACAACAGCGAGGGCAACATCTCCAGCAATGCCGCGCACCTGGGTCTGGACATCGGCACCCTGGTCAACACGCGAGGCAGCATCAACCACGCTGGCAGCGAGGGCTTGCTGCTGCGTGCGGGGGTGCTGGATGGCGTGCAGGGCAGCATCGCCACTGCTGGCGTGGCAGGCCTGCAGCTGGGCCGTGCCGACCACCGCGGTGCGCAGCTGGTCGCCCGCCAGCTCGAGCTGACCGCACAGGACTTCGACAACCGTGGCGGCCGCGTGCTGTCCACCGGGCAGCAGGCCAGTACGCTCAACGTCCGCAATCACCTGGACAACAGCGACGGTGGCCTGCTGGCCAGCAATGCCGACCTGCAGATCGATGCAGCGTCCTTCGGCAATGCTGCCGGCACCGTGCAGCAGGCGGGCGCTGGCAACCTGCGCATTGCCACCGCCAACCTGCAGGGCCAGGGCGGCACTGTTCTCAGCAACGGCACCCTGCAGCTGCACGGCGATACCCTGAACCTGCGCAACGGCACCACCGCCGCGCAGCGCATCGATGTGCGCGCCGGCGACCTGACCACCGCCGGTGGCATGCTGACCTCGACGGGCGGCGACGCGCTGCAGCTGCAGGTATCGCGCACCCTGGACAACAGCGGCGGCACCGTCGGCGCCAATGGTGCGCTGGACATCAACGGCGGCATCCTCATCAACGATGGCGGCAAACTGATCGCCGCAGGCACCGGCACCAGCCACATCCATGCCAGCCAGCGGCTGCAGAACCAGCGCGGCCTGCTGTCCGGCAATGGCGATCTGGACATCAAGGCCGATGGCCTGCTGAACGAGGGCGGCAGCATCGATCATGCCGGCACCGGCACGCTGCAGATCGAGGTGACCACCATGCAGGGCGCTGGCGGCAGCATCGCCAGCAACGGCCATCTGCAGTTGAGCGGGCAGCAGCTGGACCTGCAGAAGGGCAACACCCGCGCCCGTGACGTCAAGATCACTGCCACGGGCCTGGACACCAGCGGCGGCAGCCTGTTGTCACTGGGCAACAACGCGATGCAGCTGCAGGTGCAGGGCCTGCTGCGCAACGACGGCGGCAGCATCAGCGCCAATGGCGCGCAGCAGGTCCAGGCGGGCGCGCTGTCCAACCGCGGCGGTGCGCTCAATTCGGCGGGCACTGCAGCGTCGCAGATCCGGGTCGACGGCACGCTCGACAACAGCGGCGGCAGCATCGCCAGCAATGCGGCCAATCTGCAGCTGAAGAGCGGCACGCTGGTCAATGCCAACGGAACCCTTAGCCATGCGGGCAGCGCCGGCCTGGTGATCGACACGGGACGTCTGGACGGGGCGAAGGGACAGATCGCCACCGCCGGTGCCCTGCAACTCACTGCGGCCGAGGTCGATCACCAGGGCGCGTCGCTGGCTGCCGCGCAGCTGGATATCACGGCGACCGGGTTGGACAACCGCGGCGGGCGCATCATCGCCACCGGCACCAGTGGCAATACACTGCGCGTGCAGGGCGCGCTGGACAACGGTAATGGCGGCACCCTCGCCAGCAATGGCGATCTCGATATCCACGCGCGTACCTTCGGCAATGCCGGCGGAACCGTGCAGCAGGCCGGTTCCGGCAGCCTGGCCATCACCACGCAGGAACTGACCGGCGCCGGTGGCACCCTGCTCAGCAACGGTTCGCTGGACCTGCAGGGCGACACGCTCGATCTGCGCGATGGCACCACGACCGCGCAACGCATCAGCATCGACGGTGACAGCGTGATCACCGCGGGCGGCAAACTGAGTGCGCTTGGCACCCAGGCACTGCAACTGCAGGCCCGCAGCCTGCTCGACAATACCGGCGGAACGCTGGGCAGCAATGGCGCCGTCGATGTACGCGCAGGCCGCTTCGTCAACGACCATGGCAAGCTGATTGCAGCGGGTGAAGCGGCCTCTGCGATCCGGGCCGCACAGCTGGAGAACCGCAGCGGCGCGATCTCTGCAAACGGCAACCTGCACATCGAGGCGGAAACACTGTCGGGCCAGGGCGGCAGCATCGGTGCTGCCAGCGCGCTGTCTCTGCAGGGCGGGTCGCTGGACCTCCGCGGCGGCAGCGTGGCGGCCGAGCAGCTCGACATCGTGGCCGACAGCCTGGACAACAGTGCAGGCGCGCTGCGCGCGACCGGTAGCGGGACGCTGGTGCTGCAGGTCAGCGGTCGGTTGGCCAATGACGCGGGCACCATTGCCAGCAACGGTGCCCAGCACATCGAAGCCGGCGAGCTCTCCAACCGTGGCGGCACACTCAGTTCGGCAGGCAGCGCCACTACCGAGCTTCAGGTAGCGGGTCTGTTCGACAACAGCAACGGCGTGCTGGCCAGCAATGGTGCGGCGCTGAAGATCGACGCTGGCAGCATGGCCAACGTCAAGGGCACGCTCAGCCACGCTGGCGCCCAGGGCCTGCTGCTGCGCACCGGGCAACTGGATGGCCAGGGCGGCACTATCGCCACCGCAGGCGGCATCACCCTGCAGGCGGGCAGCGTGGACCATCGCGGCGCCACCCTGCAGGCCGAGCGCATCGAACTGGACGCACAGTCGTTCGACAACCGGGCCGGCAAGGTCATCGCGACCGGTGCAGAGGGTAGCCGGATCGACGTGGTCGGCAACCTGGACAACGGTGAGGGCGGTCTGCTGGCCAGCAACGGCGACCTGGATGTCCAGGCGGCGGTGTTCGGCAATGCCGGCGGTACCGTGCAGCACGCCGGCGAAGGGGTGCTGTCGATCAACGCCGGAACGCTCGACGGTACTGGCGGCACGCTGGTCAGCAATGGCAGCCTGCTGCTCAAGGGCACCACCACCAACCTGCGGGCGGGTGTCACCTCGGCCAAGCGGATCGAGGTGGATACCGGCACCCTGATCACCGCCGGCGGTACGCTCACTGCGACCGGCAGCGACATGCTGAGGCTGAGCGCGCGCGAGCGCATCGACAACAGCGGCGGCACCGTATCCAGCAACGGTGGGCTGGATCTGCGCAGCGCCGTGCTGGTCAACGCTGGCGGTACGCTGCAGTCCGCTGGCACGGCGGCCAGCCAGCTGATCATCGGCCAGGACCTCAACAACCGCGGCGGCCGCATCGTGGCCAACGGCGGGCTCGGCATCACCTCCGGCAGCATCGACAACCAGGGCGGCACGCTGCACAGCGCAGCACGGCTGGTGGTCAAGGCCGATGGCCTGCTCGACAACAGCAACAAGGGCACCATCGCCAGCGGCGCGGGCATGCAGGTGGCGGCGGCTTCGCTGGACAACCGCAGCGGCAGCATCGAGCAGGCGGGCGACGGCCTGCTGCAGATCGATGCCACCACACTGCAGGGCCACGCCGGCCGCATCGTCAGCAACGGCGAGCTGCAGCTGAAGGGTGAGACGCTGGATCTCAGCGCAGGCACCACTGCCGCGCAGCAGGTCAGCATCGAGGCCGGGCAGCTGGACAACACGGGCGGCAAGCTGAACGCCACCGGCAACCAGGCGATGTCGCTGCAGGTGCGCGGCGCGCTGGGCAATGACGGCGGCACCATTGCCGCCAACGGCGCGCAGCAGATCAGTGCCGATTCGCTGTCGAATGCAGGCGGCACGTTGAGCTCGGCAGGTACGTCCGACAGCCGGATCTCCGTCACCGGCCGATTCAACAACGGTGGCGGCACCATCGCCAGCAATGCCGCCAACCTGCGTATCGATGCTGGGCAGCTGGTCAACGCCGCAGGCAGCATCGTCCATGCAGGCAAGGGCGTGTTGAACGTGCATGCCGACCAGCTGGATGGAGCCGCCGGAAGCATCGCCACGGCAGGCGCATTGCAGCTGGATGCGATGGCTGTGGACCATCGCGGCGCCACGCTCAGTGCCGATCACTTCAACATCAATGCCGACCGCTTCGACAACCAGAACGGCAAGCTGCTGGCGACGGGCACGCAGGCCAGCAGCGTGCAGGCCGCCACCTCACTGGACAATGGCGGCAACGGTCTGATCGCCAGCAATGGCGACCTGACCCTGACCAGCGCACGGTTCGGCAATGCCGGCGGCACCGTGCAGCAGGCCGGTACCGGCACGCTGGCCATCAACGCGCACACCTTGAATGGCCAGGGCGGCAAGCTGCTCAGCAATGGCGCCCTGCAGTTGACCGGCGAGACCACCGACCTGCGTGATGGCACGCTGTCCGCGGCCCGCATCGCCGTGGATACGGGCACGCTGCTCAACGCGGGCGGTTCGATCATCGCCTCCGGCACCGATGCGTTGAAGGTGTCCGCCCGCGATCGGCTGGACAACAGCGGAGGCACCCTTGCCGGCAACGGCGCGCTGGATCTGCGCAGCGCGCAACTGCTCAACAACCGGGGAACGATCCAGGCCGCCGGCAGCGGCAGCAGTACCTTGGCGATCACCCACGCGCTGGACAATCGCGGCGGCCGCATCCTGACCACAGGCAACGCAGGCATCAGCGCGGGCACGCTCGACAATCGTGGCGGCACCGTGCACAGCGATGGCAACAGCGCATTGACCGTGCGCGTGGACGGACTGCTCGACAACAGTGACAAGGGCACGCTGTCCGCGGGAGGCACGCTGCTGGCCGAGGCACAGGCCATCAACAACAGCGGCGGTACCGTGGCCGCGGGGCAGGATCTGCAGCTGACCAGTGCCGATCTGCTGCGCAACGACGGCGGCCTGGTCCAGGCCGGCAAACACCTGCAGGTCTCGGCCGGTGGCCTGAACAACAACAGTGGCCGGATCATTGCCAACGACCTGCAGCTGGATAGCCGCGGCCAGGCGCTGGACAACCGCAGCGGGATCATTGCCAGTCTTTCCGGAAATGCGGAGCTGCGCAGTGGTGCGCTGGACAATACCGGCGGCTTGTTGCAGTCGGCGGGGGCGCTCAGCATCAACACCGCGGGACAGCGGCTGACCAATGCAAGTTCCAATGGCAACGGCATCGTCAGCAGCGGCACGCTGCAGATCCGCAGCGGCGATCTCGACAATCGTGGCGGCGCCGTGTTCGCCAAGGCCGGCGCCGACGTGCAGGCCATCAACATCGACAACAGTGGCGGTGGCTCGCTGGTGAGTGCTGCTGACCTGCTGCTGCGCGCGCAGCAGCTGGCCAACAGCGGTGGCAATGTGACCGCCGGCGGCAATGCCGATATCGGCTTGCAGGGCGCGCTGCTCAACAGTGGCGGCCTCGTGGCCGCGACCGGCCGCCTCGACCTGCAGGCCAGCCATGTCGACAACCGCAATACGCTCAGCCCGGGCAATGGTCCTGTGCTGGGGTTGCAGGGCAAGACCCTGCAGGTAATCACCAGCAACCTGGACAACCAGAACGGCCAGGTGATTGCCGACAACCTGCTGCTGCAGGTGAACCAGCGCCTGGACAACAGCGGTGGCCAGGTGTCGGCGGCGCTGACCTCCGATGTCCGCGCCGATACTCTGGTCAACAGCGGTGGCACCCTGGCGGCCGGCAGGCAGCAGACCCTCCGCACCCGCGAGATCATCGGCGACGGCCGGCTGATGTCGCAGGGTGACATGACCCTGGAGCTGGGCCAGAGCCACACCAACCGCGGCGAGATGGTGGCCAACGGCACGCTGAGCCTGTCCATCCAGGGCAACCTGGACAACAGCGGCAAGCTGGCGGGCGCCAACGTCAACATCAACGCCGGCAACATCACCAACGCCGCCACCGGCGAGATCAGCAGCATCGGCCTGACCCGCCTTGCAGCGGGGGGCGCACTGGTCAACTACGGCCTGCTGGATGGCAACGTCACCCATATCACCGCCGCGTCGGTCGACAACATCGGCAGCGGCCGCATCTACGGTGACCGCGTCGCCATCCAGGCGGGATCGCTCAACAACCTCGCCGCCAACATCGGTGGCGCGGACCGTGCGGGCACCATCGCCGCGCGCCAGCGCCTGGACCTCGGCGTCGGCACGCTGACCAACAGCGGCAAGAGCCTGATCTTCAGTGATGGCGACGCCGCGATCGGCGGCGCCCTGAACGGCCTGGGCGCGGTAGGCAGTGCCCAGAAGGTGGACAACATCGGTTCCACCATCGAGGTCAGCGGCAATCTGGACCTGTCCGCACTGGCAGTGAACAACATCCGCGAGAACGTAGTCGTGGAGAAGGTCACCACCGTGCACGCGCCGGTCCGGCTGGAGCAGCCCGGCTGGTTCAAGAACGCCACCAACAACAACCGGGATTTCCGCGCGACTTCGAACTACCAGCCGTACGAGATCTACTACCTTGATCCGTCGGACATCCTCGAGGACACCCCGTATGTCACGCCGGATGGCCAGCAGATCCGCAAGGCGGTCATCCGGCTGACCAGCAACACCAGCGCCTATGCCTTTGCCCGCGGCGGCGCGTATGGTGCGCGCGCTTCACGCGAACGCCTCAACGTGCAGGACGGTACCGTCACGGTCTACTACATCGGCCGAGCCGACAACCGCAACAACCCCGATCAGCTCGGTGCGGGCGCAGAAGATCCGTTCCGCGACCTGTCCACCCGCGGTCCCGGTTCGCCGCCGGTCGAGTACGTGACCGACACCCTCAGGTACAACAACGCCTACGGCACCTGCACCACCACCTGCGTGCAGATCATCACCTATCCGGACTATGACAATCCGGACGCGACGCTGATCAACATGCAGCGCCACCCGCAGGAGACCAGCGGCAACGAGAAGACCCGCGTCGCCACCCGCACCACCGTGGAAGATGTGGTGGTCTCGGCAGGCAACAACGCCGTGATCAATGCGGGTGGCAACATGCGGATCAGCACCGATCGGCTGGAGAACCGTTTCGCCAACATCGCCGCGGGTCGCGACCTGGCCATTGTCGGCCTGAACCGTGACCAGTCCGAGGTGATCAATGCCGCCGAGCAGCTGACCCGCACCAGTACCTTCGACAACGTGTCCATCACCTACGGTGGCTCCTCCAGCCGCTGGAAGGCGGCCCCCATCACCGAAAAGACCGGCGCGTTGGGTTCGTCGATAACGGCCGGTGGCAAGCTCACCATCGATGTCGGCAACCTGCGCAACGACAACACCGGTGGCAGCAACCCCAACGCCGGTGGTGGCAAGGGAACCGCGCAGCTGGATACTGGCGGCCGCGGTGCGGGTGCGGTCGGTCCAGGCGCGGGCAGCGTGCAGGGGCCTGGCCAGAGCACCGGCCAGGGGGCAGGCAGCGTGGACGCGCAGGGGCCGGGCACGGCCGGCGCGGCGCAGGGCGCCAATGGCGGCCACCAGCAGGCGGTAGCCCAGGCCGACGGTGTGCGCGCGGATGCAGCCAGTGCACAAGGACCGGGCCAGGCCGGTAATGCCGGCACCGGTGCCGGCACGGCGCAGGACATCAGTGCGGCACAGGCCGGGCAGGCCAATGCCAACGGCCCGGGCACGGTCCGCGCTGGGGAGCACACGGGAAGTGGTGGCAACACCGCCGTGGAGGGCAAGCAGGCCACCACGACGACCGGTTCTGACCCGCGCGTGGTGGTGACCACCCGCCCGAATGCCAGTGCGCCCACGGCCAGCCTGTTCAACGTGGACGCCAACCGTGGCAGCCACATCGTGGAAACCGATCCGCGCTTTACCAGCTACCGTGACTGGCTCAGCTCGGATTACCTTCTGCAGCGCGCCGGCTTCGATCCCGCGCAGATGCAGAAGCGCCTGGGTGATGGCTTCTACGAGCAGAAGCTGGTGCGCGAACAGATCGGCGAACTCACCGGCCGCCGCTTCCTTACCGGCCACGCCAGCGACGAGGAGCAGTACCGCGCGCTGCTGGAGGCCGGTGCCACGGTGGCGAGCGAATGGGGCCTGCGCCCTGGCGTAGCGCTTACGGCCGAGCAGATGGCACGCCTGACCAGCGACATCGTCTGGCTGGTGGAAAAGGACGTCACCCTCGCCGATGGCTCGGTGGTTCGCGCGTTGGTCCCGCAGGTCTACCTGCGGGTGCTGCCGGGCGACCTTGGCAACGATGGCGCATTGCTGGCCGGCGCAGAGGTGGACGTCAAGCTGCGCGGTGACCTGGTCAACAGCGGCACGATTGCCGGCCGGCAGCTGGTCAGCATCGATGCCGGCAACATCCGCAACCTGTCCGGTGGCCAGATCAGCGGTGCCCAGGTGGGCCTGTCGGCACGGCAGGACATCGACATCATCGGCAGCACCGTCAAGGCTACCGACGCGCTGGCGTTGAAGGCCGGCGGCAACATCACCGTGGCCTCGACCACCACGGAATGGAAGGACCAGGGCGATCGCCTGTCGCAGCAGAAGACCACGCTCGACCGCGTGGCAGGCCTGTATGTCACCCATCCCAGCGGCGACGGTGTGCTGTCGGTGGTGGCTGGCGGTGACATCGGCCTCAAGGCGGCGGAGATCCGCAATGCCGGCAAGGATGGCATCACCCAGCTGGTTGCCGGCGGCAACCTGGACCTCGGCGCACAGACGCTGGGCCAGAGCAGCGCGCTGAACCACGACAGCCGCAACCACACCAGCAACAGCCAGACCACGCACGCGGTGACTTCGATTGAGGGCGCCGGCGATGTGGTGCTGGCAGCGGGCAAGGACATCAACCTGGCTGCGACCCGCATCACGGCCGATGGCGGCATGGCCCTGCAGGCCGGCGGCGATATCAACAGCCAGGTGCTGGTGGACAGCCGCAGCAGCGACTTCAATGCAGGCGGCAAGCGCAGTTCGCTGCAGATCAGCCAGAGTGATGAGACCGTGCGCGGCAGCCAGTTGCTGGCTGGCGACAACATGGTGCTGAGGGCAAACCGCGATATCAATCTGACCGCTACCCAGGCCACCAGCTCGGATGGCACGTTGAGTGTCACCGCCGGTCGCGACGTCAACCTGCTCTCGGCCAGCGAGACGCATGACTTCAGCCTGGACAGTTACGATAAGAAAAAGAAGACACTTTCGAGCACCACCACCACCCGCCATGCCGAGAGCAGCGACAGCTACGCGATCGGCACCGGTCTGATGGGCGAGAGCGTGAGCGTCACCGCCGGCCGTGACCTGACCGCGGTGGGTGCGGTAGTCGATGCCACCGGTACGGTCGTTCTCGGCGCCGGCAACAATGTGCTGATCACCTCCGCTGAAGACCATCACAGCAGCGAGTCCAGTGAGAGCAGGAAGAAGTCCGGCTTCACCGGTGGCTTCTCCAATGGCACCGCCTCGATCGGTTACGGCAGCTCGAAGAACAGCAGCAGCACTTCCGAGCAGTCGACCACCCAGGTCGGCTCGGCGATTGCCTCACGCGAAGGCAGCGTGCTGATCAACGCGGGCAACCAGTTGACCCTCTCAGCGTCGGACGTGGCGGCGGGCAAGGATCTGACCCTGGTAGGCAAGGACATCAACTTGCTTGCCCGCCAGGATACGGCGGACACCCAGTCCAGCCAGTCGAGCAAGTCCAGCGGGTTCTCGGTGGGCGTCACCTACGATCCCGCCAAGGCCTACCGCACCGCACGCGACAAGGCCACCGAAGGCATGGCCGACAGCGGCACGATGATGGGCCGGATCACGCGCACCGCCGAAGGCGTGGCGGCCGGTGTGGCCGCCGTGCTGCCGGCGATCACGGCCGGCAGCCAGCGCTCGAACAGCAACCAGAGCCACTCCAGCAGTGATGCCCGGGTCAGCAACCTCAATGCAGGCGGCAATCTCTCGCTGATCGCCAACGGCGGCTCCATCACCAGCCAGGGCGCGCAGATGTCGGCCGAGGGCGATGCTGTCCTGCTGGCCACCAAGGACATCGTCTTCGACGTCGCGCACAACACCGAGCGTAGTGGCAGCGACAGCCGTGGCAAGGGTTGGGGTATCGCCACCAACTCCGCAGGCCTGCCGTTCGGCACCAACAACTCACGCAGCGATGGCGCCGGACAGAGCGACACCATCACCGGCACGCAGCTGTCGGTCGGTGGTGGCGTGCGCATGGCCACCACCGAGGGTGATATCAGCCTGACCGCCGCCAACATCGCGGCTGAGAATGATGTCAACATCCGCGCCGCGGGCGACCTGACGATCCGTAGCGGGCAGGATACGGTCAGCAATGCCAACCGCTCGGACAGCAAGGCGATCGGCACTGTGCAGATCTCCGACACCGAGAAGTTCTCCGGCTGGCATCGCGAACAGCATCGCGATGACAGCGCGCAGGTCTCACAGGTGGCCAGCACGGTCGGCAGCCTTGGCGGCAACGTCAACCTCACCGCAGGTGGCAAGTACACGCAGAGCGCCAGCAATGTAGTGGCCGCCAAGGACGTGAACATCACCGCTGCCGAGATCGAGCTGCTGACCGCCGACGAAAGCGGTCACTACTCGCAGAGCGACAAGGATCTGAAGATCGGTGCCTTCGCGCGGGTGAAGTCGCCGCTGATCGATCTGTTGAACAACGTCGACGCCGCGCGCAAGTCCGACGATCGCCTGCAGAAGATGCAGGGACTTGCTGCTGGTGCCAATGCCTATCAAGCGGCCAGTGCCATCTCCAGCATGGCCGGCAAGGGCGGAGGCGGGGCACTGCTCAGTGCCGAGGCCGGCGTCGGCTTCAAGACCTCCAGCAGCAGTGCCGATGGCAGCAGCCAGGTCTCGCGCGGCTCCACCATCCAGGGTGGCGGCAACGTCAACCTGACCAGTACCCAGGGCGACATCCACGTGGTGCAGGGCAATCTGAGCGCGGGCAACACGCTCAGTCTGGATTCGGCCGGCGACATCCTGCTGGAAGCGGGCAAGGCGCATGTGGCCGACCGCAGCAAGAGCAGCAATGCCGGCGCCGAAGTCGGCGTGGGCGTTGCGGTGGGCGCGCAGACCGGTGTGTATGTGTACGCCGAAGCGAGCGTCGGGAGCAGCAAGTCCAATGCCGAGAGCAGCACCTGGCAGAACACCACGCTGACTGGCAAGAACATTTCGATGAAGGCCGAGGGCGATACCACGCTGCGTGGTGCCACGGCGACCGCTGATCGCATCGACGTCAAGACCGGCGGGACGCTGACCATCGAATCGCTGCAGGACATCGCCGAGAGCATGTCGAAGAACAGCCAGGTGGGCGGTCGCGTGCAGGTGTCGTTCGGTACCGCATGGAATGCTGACGGGTATGCCAGTGCGGGCAAGGCCAACGGCAGCTATCAGGGTGTTGGCCAGCAGAGCGGCCTGTTTGCCGGCAATGGCGGGTACCACGTCGATGCAGGTCACGTGAACCTGGTGGGCGGCGCGATTGCCAGCACCAATGCGGGCAACAGTGAACTGACTGCGGATTCGCTGACGTTCACCGACCTGCAGAACCACATGGACTACAAGGCCACGTCGGGCAGCATCAGTGGTGGCTTCGGCAGCAGTGGCAAGGGCCCGACGGACAAGGGTGTGGGAGCGGTTGAGCAGCTGCAAGGCATCGGCAGCAGCATCAAATCCGGAACGTTCGGCGGCGTGGATGGTGTCGCGTTCGGCGGTGGACTGCCGATGCATGAAAGTGGCAGCGACAGCTCAAGCACGCGTGCAACACTGACCGAGGGCAATATCACCATCGGCGGCAGGAAGACCACGGCGGCCGAACTTGGTGTCAATACCGATGCGGCTGCGGCACACCGTGCGCTGGAGGCGATGCCTGATGCCAACAAGATGCTGGCCGACCAGCAGGCACTGGCGAACGCAGCAGGCACAGTACTGGCCACCAGCAAGCAGATCGCATCGGACATTGGCAGCTACGGGATCAACAAGATCACCGATGCCTACCTGGAGGGTAAGAGCGCCGCAGAGAAGGAGGCCTTTGCCAACCTCAGTCCCAAGGACCAG
Source organism: Stenotrophomonas maltophilia (assembly GCF_006970445.1). Lineage (NCBI taxonomy): Bacteria > Pseudomonadati > Pseudomonadota > Gammaproteobacteria > Lysobacterales > Lysobacteraceae > Stenotrophomonas > Stenotrophomonas maltophilia. Next base: position 139,535 of record NZ_CP033877.1, read on the forward strand.
TACACCGCCCTTGCCGGCTTTGACAGCTCTTACCCTGATGCGCTGGTCACGCAGCAGAAGTGGGCACCCGACGGTACCTATGGCCGTGCGCTCAACGCGGTCTCCACCGCGCTGGTCGGCGGCGTGGCAGGGCAGGCGGGTGGTCAGGTCATCTCGAACACACTCGCGCCCTACGCCGCTGAGCTGATTGGAAAGACATTCGATCCCAACAAGCAGAGCGCCGTCCCCAGTGAGGCGATGCAGATGCTCTCGCATGCGCTTCTGGGCGCGCTGCTTGCGGAGGCGAATGGGGGTTCGGCGGGTACCGGAGCCGCTGCTGCCGGAGGGGGTGAACTGGCAGCCAAATTCCTGGGTGACTACTACGCGCGGCAGAATGGCGGGCAGCTGACTCCGGAGCAGGAACAGCAGATCAAGGCATTGGGCCAGGCGGTCGGCGCGATGGCAGGTGGGATTGGTGGAGACGGAGCCATGGGTGCGGCGTTGGGAGCCACCATCGCCAGGAACTCCGTCGAGAACAACTATCTGAATCATGCCGAGCGCATGCAGTTCCTCGACGCCATGCTGAGCTGCATGAAGAGCGGGAAGCGTTGCGGCGAGCAGAAGGAGCTGGCAGCACTGTCGGACGCGCGCAATGCGGCACTGATTGCTGCATGTACCGCGGCTGCCGATTCGCCTGCCTGCCGCGCAGAGCAGACGAAGCTGGGTGACGCCTATTGGTCACTTACCCAGAATGATTCCGCCTATCTGCGATGGATCAAGGACAATGGCCTTGATCTGGCCCAGGCGGCACTGACGAAGGGCAATGGTGGCCAGGTCGCCTCCGATCTGCTGACGCATACGTCCTCGCTGGATGCCCGTTACAAGATCACCTGTGCAGCGGCAGGGCGCTGCGATCCATTCACCGCCGGCATGCTCGCGTTGAATGGGAAGACACAGGAGGCGGCAGCCAACGCGGCACTGAATCTGCTGTTCGACAAGGTGGGCTCGGGAGCAGGCGTGGTGACCAACGCGGGTGGAATGGTCATGGACATGGCGAAGATGAATGCCATCTACATGTCCATTGAGAGCACCAAGCAGGCCTTGAACGACTTCCAGCGCATCGGCGAAATTGGCGGCTGGGGTGTCGTGAAGGAAAAGGGTGCCGGCGCCTGGTCGTCCATTTCAGGCTACTTCGGGAACGGCTGGGATGCGGCGACCTACGAGCTGGGCCTGAACCAGAAGTGGAACCTGGCAGATGTGGCAGCAAACGGCTTCATCAAGGGCGACATGGGACTGGACGTCGCATTGGCCGTGGTCAGCCTGGGTGATGTCACCGCGATGCGGGCGGCCGCGAAGGCCAGGAAGCTGGCGGCGTTGGAGCGTGAGGCCGCCAAGGCGGATGGGTTGCCACCCATGTTGCCCGACGAGATCAAAGACCATGGAACAATTCCTCATCCGGTGAAACCGGATCCGCGTGTCGCTCAAGCGGAACGAACAAGAGTTTCAGATGCGGAAATGACAAGATTGGAAGGTCTATTCAATACAAGTTCAATTCATCCTCGAGATTTCGATGTCGTGGTAAATGGAAGAACCTTGAAGGCTGATCAGACCGTGAGTGTCGGTGCGCCTGTGTTCCCCGGCGCGTCGACGCCGGAAGTCATGGGGTATTACAAGGAGTTGGCTGGAATTGATGCGATGCCGACTGTCAAGACTATTCCCGGCAAAGGTGATGTCTACGTTGCAACTCGGCCTGACGGTTCAAAGGTTACTCTGCGAAGCTTCTCTTCATCAGCCCAGCAGACAGGCGCAGTGTGGACTATTGAAATCAGGCATCCTCTGATTAACAACAATAGAATTGTGGAGATCAAGTTCAAATGATGACTGACGCGATCAGGAATGTTCTTCATTACTCCTATGGATACTCCATGGGAGTCCTATGGAGAAATATGAATATGGAATTTGAGGGGGGCGATATTAATTTTGAGCAGCAGACGGAAGAGTTCTTCTCAATGCTTAGGATGTTGATGGAGGAAGGGAAGCTGAAGCTTGCCTCGGATGGTGTCTTCGCCGATGGCGATATCGATGCGCAATTGGGTGTTCTGCGTCACGCTTGGCCTGCTACAAGAGATCAGGAAGATCTCGATGAGGATGGATTCTGGTTTCTTACGGATGCTCCGTTTGGATTGGTTTGGATCACGCCTGAGGGAGACGTCTGGACCTGATTTGAGCGTGGACTTCATCGGATACAGCCCTTGAATCAACTCGCTTGGCGTGAACAAAAGCGGGGTAATGTTTTGAAGCCAAAGTCCGCTCTTGCGAGTGACTTTTCAGGATTCCGGATCGCGATGGCGCGGTGATCTAAGTCGCCGGGTGGTGTATGTGACTACTGTCGAAGGATGATTGCTATCCACATGCGCTGTTGGGCGCCCTCGCAAAGGAGGGGGCACAAATAGCAGTTGATGCCGAGGCCGGGGAATGAAGCAATCTACAACGAGGCAATCATCAAGTCGGGCTGCAGATCTATGGATGAAAGAATTAGAAAGCTCTGCGGTGAGATGTCTGCAATGGACGCTACGGCCGCATCAGAGTGGCTGATGAGTTACGCGCCATTGAAGTCGGACAATTATCGGGACGCATTTGTTCTGATGAAGTGCCGATCTTGGCCAAGGGCAGAGCAGAAGAGGCTGGCAAACTACTATTTGCAGGGTGTTCCTTTTGCGAGTTCATATCCCTACGAGGTGTTTCTTTCGTTTATGTCGGTGAGGTCGTTCTTGAGTTGTCTTGATGCCTTCATTCCAGAGGCGGGTGCCTATCGTGACCTTCTTTCCTACCATATTGGTCCAGTTCTGGATCGGGCTGGAAAGAATGATTCGGATCGGGTGTTGATTGCGGAATTCATGGGTAGGATCAGCGGATAAAAGGATCATTACGTCCGAATGCCCGATACGTGGATGAGACCGCTCTGCCGCAGCACAAGACCTTTGATGATGACGGCGCTATAACGGTTCGACGATGAGCATTTCGCTGTTTCTCGAAGTCGAGGTCGGTTCCAGCTTCGAGGCCGTGCTACAAGTCTTGGATTCGATCCAGGCCGAGTATTCCGATGATCTGGACAAGCTGCAGGGGCATCTTCCAGCGTCCAACACGGGATTCGGTTTCCGCATCGTTGAACCGCCGGAGGCTGTCGTCGCGGAAGGGCTGGAGGCCGACTGGCGTGTGGGGCTGCTGGGTTCGTTCCATTTCCGCGCAAGCGGATTTGAATGCGCCTGGGAGGAAATTTGCCGTTTCGTCAAGCGCTATGCTGCGGCAAGTGAATCGCGGTTCGTGCTTTCCTTCCAGTTCGAGAGCATCTATGCCGCAAGATTTGGGCAAGATCTGATCTTCCCGGGCCCTGCTGCCCCATAGTGCCGCTTCGATCTTTTCATGTGATCCGCTACATCTTCATGATCAGGCACTGCCATCAGCACGCGGACTGCGGAGCCGTCAGCGATGTCGTTCGGCGCGCTGCGCCGAACCACGGCTGCGGTCCATGGTTACAATCTGCCCATGATCAGCCCCCGCCTCCTGGCTTCCACACTGTTGGCGCTGGCCCTGGCGGCCTGCACCGCCACCGCGCCCGTGCAGCACAACCCGCTCGCCACCTGGGTGCCATCACCCAACCAGAACGCGCGCACGCCGGTCATCATCGTCATCCACCACACCGAGCAGAAGTCGGTGCAGCAGAGCCTGCATACGCTGCGCACGGCCAACAGCGGTGGACCGGTCAGTGCGCACTACCTGATCGGCGCCGATGGCCATCGTTACCAGCTGGTCGCCGATGAGCGCCGTGCCTGGCACGCCGGGGCCGGGCGCTGGGGCACCATCACCGATCTCAACTCCGCCTCGATCGGCATCGAGCTCGACAACGATGGCCGCAGCCCGTTCAGTGCGGCGCAGATCGAATCGCTGATCGTGCTGCTGCGCGATCTCACCACGCGCCTGAACATTCCGCCGCGACAGGTGATCGGCCATGCCGACCTGGCGCCGACGCGCAAGCAGGATCCGAGCCGGTTCTTCCCGTGGCAGCAGCTGGCCGAGGCCGGATTCGGCGTCTGGCCGCGTGCGGCCGATGGTGCTGCGCCGGAAGGCTTCGACGCGTGGAATGCGCTGGCCCGTTTCGGCTATCCGCTGGACAACCGTGAGGCCACCGTTGCGGCCTTCCACCGCCGTTTCCGTGGTCGCGACGACCTGCCGAAGATGCTGGATGCCGAAGACGCCCGCATCCTGCACTCGCTGCTGCTGCAGACGCCGTGACCACGCGCATGAACGCTTGACCCCGCGCTGGGTTGCCGCCCAGCGGCCGGCCCGCCACCATGGCGGCATGATCGATTCCGCCACCTTCTTCAAGCGCAAGCACTGCATCCTGCTGGCAGCGGCCGTGCTCGCAGGCTGCTCCACCACCGCTCCCCGCACCGGATCTGAAGTGCCGACGCCGGTCAACCCGCCCGCGGCCACCTATGCCAAGGCTGCATGGAGTGCACTGCCACTGGTCTCCGACAGCGACCTGCAGGCCGGCTTCGTTGCCTGGCGCAGCAGCTGCACCCGCCTGAAGAACGATGCGGTCTGGGCCAAGCCCTGCGCCGTCGCCGCCGCGGTATCGGACAAGGACCCGGCCGCGATCCGCCAGTTCCTGCAGCGCGACCTCGATGTCTATGCGCTGCGTGCCGGCGGCCACCAGGCCGACGGGCTGATTACCGGCTACTACGAGCCGATCTACGCCGGCAGCCTCACCCGCACCGACAAGGCGACGGTGCCGGTCTACGGCACACCGGATGATCTGGTGGTGGTGCAGCTGGAGAGCCTCTACCCGGAACTGAAGGGCAAGCGCCTGCGCGGGCGCGTCGAAGGCAAGGTGCTCAAGCCCTATGACGACGCCGGCACCATCGCGGCCAAGGGTGCCAAAGCCCCGGTGCTGGCCTGGCTGACCGACCCGATGGACCTGCAACTGCTGCAGATCCAGGGGTCCGGCCGCGTGCGCCTGGCCGATGGCACGCAGGTGCGGCTGGCCTATGCGGAACAGAACGGCCACCCGTACCGTGCCATCGGCCGCTGGCTGGTGGACCAGGGCCAGCTGAAGAAGGAAGACGTCACCATGGACGCCATCCGCGCCTGGGCACGGGCCAACCCCGCGCGCGTGCCGGAACTGCTGCGCAGCAACCCCAGCTACGTGTTCTTCGTGCGCAACCCGGACAGCCCGGAGGGGCCACGCGGTTCACTGAATGTGCCGCTCACCGCCGGCTACAGCGTGGCGGTGGATCGCACCGTGGTGCCGCTGGGCAGCCTGCTGTGGCTGTCCACCACGCGCCCGGACGGCAGCCCGGTGGTGCGACCGGTGGCCGCGCAGGACACCGGCGGCGCCATCGCCGGTGAAGTGCGCGCCGACCTGTACTGGGGCAGCGGCGATGCCGCCGGCAAGCTCGCCGGCGACATGAAGCAGAAGGGCAACATCTGGATGCTGTGGCCGAAGGGCGTGGCGTTGCCGCAGTAGGTTGGCCCCCGGATGCCTGATAATGGCGCCATTCCGAACTTTCCGGCCGCGCCTGCGGCCAGGACCCCTGCAATGACCTACGCAAAGCACAACGCAAGATCCGGCGCCAAATCGGCCGCAAAGAAGTACTACAAGCACTGGGCCGAATCGGGCCTGGGCAAGGGCAACGTGCTGATGGAAGCGCGTGGCGAGAAGATCGTGCGCCAGGTGGAAATCTACGGCACCAAGATGGTCTGGGCCGACGAGCATGCCCACAGCGACGACCGCTTCCTGCTGGCCGACCAGCCGGTGTCGTTCCTGGATTTCGACGAAGACGACGAAATCTCCGCGCGCGAATTCGAAAGCGCCTGGAAGAAGGCCCGGGAAGCCACCGGCTACCCGGTGTAACGCTGCCCGGCCGGGGTCAGAGCCCTTTCCTGACGGAAGGGGATCCGACCCCGAACCCACGTTTTGCACTACATTGGTGCAATGTCCGACCCCGCACCCCCGCCGTCCCTCGATGCCCTGGGCACGCCGCTGGCCTGGGCCGGGGCCGATGGCTGCATTGCCGGCTGCAATCCGGCCTTTGCCCGCTGGCTGGGTGTCAGTGTCCGGCGCCTGCTGGGCCGGCCGCTGGCCGCACTGGAAGTGCAGGGCGAGGCGCTGGCCCATTTCCTGGCCCGCGATGAGCGCGACAGCCTGCGCCTGAACCGGCTGGCGCTGGCGGTGCCCGGCGAGGCACCGCGCTTCGCCGAGGGCTGGATGAGCCGCCGCGACGATGGTGGCTGGCTGCTGGAGGCGCATCCGGTCGATGAATTTCCCGGGCTCGACCCGACCCAGGCCCTGCCCAGCGCGCTCAGCGCAGCGCTGAAGGGGCTGGCCCATGAACTGCGCAACCCGTTGGCCGGGCTGAAGGGCGCGGCCCAGCTGCTGGCCCGCCGCGCGGCCCAGCGCGATGCCAGCGAACGCGAGCTGATCGAGCTGATCGGCTCGGAGATCGAACGCCTCAACGGCCTGCTCGACCAGCTGCTGTCGCCGGCCCCGGCCGCGCCGCATGCCGAATTGAACATCCATGCTGCGCTCGAACGTGTGCTGCGCCTGGCCGAGAACGAGGCCGGCTGGGCGGTACGCCTGCAGCGCGACTACGACCCCAGCATTCCCGAATTCCATGGCGACGCAGACCGCCTCACCCAGGCGGTGTGGAACCTGGTGCGCAACGCGATCCAGGCCGGCGCCGGCAGCATCACCCTGCGCACCCGCGTGGAGCATGGCGTGCGCATCGCCGAGCAGCTGCACACGCTGGCGCTGCGCCTGGAGATCGCCGACGACGGCCGTGGGGTGCCCGAGGAGCTGGCCGAACACCTGTTCCTGCCGCTGGTCAGTGGCCGTGCCGAAGGCACCGGGCTGGGCCTGGCACTGGCCCAGCAGGTCGCGCGCGAGCATCGCGGCACGCTGACCTACCGTTCGCGTCCGGGCCATACCGTGTTCACCCTGCTGTTGCCGATTGGCAACGGCGCCGCCCCGGCCGAGGAGGCCCCGCGCGATGTCTGAGTCCCCAACCACCGCGCAGCGCATCTGGGTGGTCGACGATGACCGTGCGGTGCGCTTCGTACTGTGCACGGCGCTGCGCGAGGCGGGCTATCAGGTCGTCGATTTCGACAGTGCCGCCCCCGCCCTGCAGGCCTTGAGCGAAGGCCCGCCGCCGGCGCTGCTGTTCACCGATGTGCGCATGCCCGGCGACGATGGCCTGGTGCTGCTGGACAAGCTCAAGGCCGCGCTGCCGCAGCTGCCGGTGGTGGTGATGTCGGCCTATACCGATGTCGCCAGTACTGCCGGTGCGTTCCGCGGTGGCGCGCATGAATTCCTGTCCAAACCGTTCGACCTGGACGATGCCGTGGCGCTGGCGCAGCGTGTGCTGCCGGCGGTGGCGCCCGCGCTGGCCGCTCCCAGCCCCGCCGCCGAAACGTCCAGCGACCAGCCGCCGCAACTGGTGGGTGATACGCCGCCGATGCGCGCGCTGTTCCGCGCCATCGGTCGCCTGGCGCAGGCGCCGCTGGCGGTGCTGATCACCGGCGAGACCGGCACCGGCAAGGAACTGGTGGCCAATGCGCTGCATCGCGAATCGCCGCGTGCGCAGGGTCCGTTCGTCGCGCTCAATACCGCCGCGATCCCCGCCGAACTGCTGGAAAGTGAGTTGTTCGGCCACGAAGCGGGTGCCTTCACCGGTGCGCAGCGCCGCCACATCGGCCGCTTCGAGCAGGCCAACGGTGGCACGCTGTTCCTGGATGAGATCGGCGACATGCCGTTGCCGCTGCAGACCCGCCTGCTGCGTGTGCTGGCGCAGGGTGAGTTCTTCCGCGTCGGTGGCCGCGAGCTGATCCGCGTCGACGTGCGCGTGGTGGCCGCCACCCACCAGGATCTGGAAGGGCTGGTCGCGCAGGGGAAGTTCCGCGCCGATCTGCTGCACCGCCTGGACGTGGTGCGCCTGCAGCTGCCACCGCTGCGCGAGCGCCGCGAGGACATCGCGCAACTGGCCAGCACCTTCCTGGCCGCCGCCGCACGCAAGCTGGATACGCCGCCGAAGCGCCTCACTGCCGCGGCGCTGCAGGCGCTGCGCGAGCACGACTGGCCGGGCAACGTGCGCGAGCTGGAGAACGTGTGCTGGCGGATGGCCGCGCTGGCCGCCGCCGACACCATCGGCGTGGCCGATGTCGATACCGCGCTGAACCGCGCGCGCGGCCGCCGCAACAGTGCCAGCGCAGCCGATCCGGGCCAGTGGGAAGCGCTGCTGGCCGAATGGGCGCGCCGTCAGCTGGCCGAAGGCGTGGAAGGGCTGCACGCGCAGGTGCGCGAGCGGGTCGACCATGCCCTGCTGGAGGCCGCGCTGCAGATCACCCATGGCCGCCGCGCCGAAGCCGCTGCCCGCCTGGGACTCGGCCGCAATACCCTTACCCGCAAGCTGGGCGCCGGGCGCCGCCGCGGGGGCCATTGAACGGTCCCTGCACGCGATCCTCGCGCCCGCTTGCCGAACCGTTGATCGTTCATGGACGATGCCGTCCGTAGTGTCACCTGCAAGGAGTCTTCGATGCGTCTGTCCTTTGCCATCCTGCCGTTGTCTGCCGCCGTGCTGCTGTCTGCCTGTGGCAGTGCGCCGAAGAAGGCTGAACCCACCCCGCCACCGCCGGTCGCGGTCAGCGCCGCGAAACAGGCCGAGGCCAATCTGTCGCCGGCCTCGGCCAGCATCGTCAGTGGCCGCATCGCGCTGATGGTGGAACCGGGCGGCATCCATATCACCGGCCTGGTCGGTGGCCTGCAGCCGATGCAGCAGGCTGGCTTCCACATCCACGAACGCGGTGACTGCAGCGCGGTGGATGCCAGCAGTGCCGGCAATCACTTCAATCCCGGTGGCGCTGCGCATGGCCGCGCTGGCACCGGCAAGCACCACCTGGGCGACATGGACAATCTGCGTGCCGACGCCCAGGGCCGCGCCAACGTCGATATCCACCTCAAGGGCGTTACCCTTGGCGGAGGCGCCGCCACCGATATCGCCGGACGTGCACTGGTCGTGCATGCCAACGCCGACGACTATCGCAGCCAGCCCGCCGGCAATGCCGGCGTCCGCATCGCCTGTGGCGTGATCCGGGTCGTCCGCTGATCACTGCAGGCAACATCCAGGGAGAGAATCCAATGCGTCTGATCCACACTTCGCTGTTCGCAGCCATTGCTGCACTGGGCCTGGCGGCCTGCAACCAGCAGCCGGCCGCGCCGCAGGCTGAAACGCCGCCGGCCGCACCGGCTGACGGCGCTACCACCGAACCGGCCGCAGCGCCGGCACCGGCGGCTGCACCGGCTGGCGATGCCTCGGCCACCGCTGAGCTGGCACCGACCCAGGGCAACGAGGCCAAGGGTAGCGTCACCTTCAAGGTGGTCGACGGCAAGGTCCACGTGACCGGCCAGATCACCGGCCTGAAGCCGGGCAGCGAGCACGGCTTCCACATCCACGAAAAGGGCGACTGCAGCGCGCCGGATGGCATGAGCGCCGGCGGCCACTTCAACCCCGGCCACCAGGATCACGGCAACGTCGCGACCGATCCTCACCACGGCGGCGACATGCCCAACATCAAGGCCGACGACAAGGGCGTGGCCACCATCGATGGCCCGGTGTCGAGCAACGTCAACATCGGCAAGGGTGATGACTTCGACATCGTCGGCCGCGGCCTGATCGTCCACGCCGATGCGGACGACTACAAGACCCAGCCGACCGGCAACGCCGGCGCGCGCCTGGCGTGTGCGGTGATCCAGAAGGCCCCGTAAGGACGCTTTTGCTGGAAACGGAAAACGCCGGCTTTTGCCGGCGTTTTTCTTGATCGGTAGTGCCGGCCGCTGGCCGGCAATCGCGAATCCGGAGGTTGCCGGCCAGCGGCCGGCACTACCATCAGGCCACCCGCATCAGCGCGCCAGCAGTTCGCGCGCGTCCTGGCCGGCTTCGCAGTGCACGAACAGCACCGGCACGCCGTGCGCTTCCAGCACCGCGGCCATCTGCCGCTGGCGCATCAGGAACTGCTCGTAGATGCCCTTCAGGCGGTCGCAGTCGTTCTTGCCGTGGTTGTAGTGCGCGCACCAGCCGGCCGGGTCGAACAGCGCCATGCGTGCTTCGCCATGGGTGTAGCGCAGCAGCGGCTCGGGCGCGGCATTGAGCCACTCGTCCTCGCCCGGCGCCATGATCGCGGTCTCGATCAGCGGCCACAGCGCGGCCAGACCCTGGTTGTCGTACTGCATCGACATCATCGCGGCCAGGTCGTTCACGGTGAAATAGCGCGCGTGCTCGATGCGGGCACCGAAGCTGTTCTGCGCCATCAACGCGGTGTCGGCATGCGCCATGCCGTTGGCCAGCAGTGTCTCTTCCAGCGCATTGGCCACTGCATTGGTGGTGGCCACATCGCTGCCGGTCAGCAGGAACGGCACCACGCGCAGTCCACCGCCCACCAGGCTGGCATCGGCCTGGAACGGCAGCGGCACGTCACCCTCGGCATCGGTACCGAACGCCAGCAGGCGCGGGCCCTGGTTGCGGCCCGGGGCACGCATCTGCAGTTCTTCCAGGCGGCGATGGATCGGCCAGCCGGGGCGCAGTACTTCGGCCGGGTCGAAATGGGCGGCGGCGAACACCAGGTCCAGCTCGGCCACCTGCGGCACCAGCTTGGACAGGTCACGGCCGACGCGTTCGGCCAGTTCACCGGCCTGTTCAGCGCTGAGCACCGCCTGGCGGGGGATTTCGCCGCCGGCCAGTTCCAGGGCCAGCACGCCAAGGGCATTCATCGCGGGGTCGGGTTTGCTCATGGTTCCACGGTTGGCCCATCACAGGGCGGCAGCTACACTTGGCTCCATTATGCCTGCTCCGTCGTGCAGGCCATGTTGCAGACACCCTCATCCATGCCAGGTATCTCCATGCCCAACGCTCGTCCCGTCGCCATCCTCGGTGGCGTCCGCATTCCGTTCTGCCGCCAGAACACCGCGTATTCGGATGTCGGCAACCTCGGCATGTCGGTCCGTACGCTGGGCGCGCTGGTCGAACGTTTCGGCCTGCATGGCCAGCAGCTGGGTGAAGTGGCGATGGGTGCGGTGATCAAGCACTCCAGCGACTGGAACCTGGGCCGCGAAGCCACGCTGTCTTCCGGCCTGTCGCCGTTGACCCCGGGCATCACCCTGCAGCGCGCCTGTGGCACCTCGCTGGACAGCATCATCACTGTCGCCAACAAGATCGCGCTGGGCCAGATCGAATCGGGCATCGGCGGCGGTTCGGACACCACCTCCGACGTGCCGATCGTCTACGGCAAGAAGCTGCGCGCGCGCCTGCTGGCTGCCAACCGTGCCAAGAGCACCGGCGACAAGATCCGTGCGCTTACCGCCGGCTTCAAGTTCTCCGAGCTCAAGCCCGAGTTCCCCGGCGTGGCCGAGCCGCGCACCGGCAAGAGCATGGGCGACCACTGCGAGGACATGGCCAAGGAGTGGAACATCTCGCGCGACTCGCAGGACGAGTGGGCGGTGTCGTCGCACAAGAAGCTGGCTGCCGCCTATGAGCGTGGCTTCTTCAACGACCTGATCGCACCGTTCCGTGGCGTCGAGCGTGACAACATCCTGCGCCCGGATACCTCGCTGGAGAAGCTCGCGACGCTGAAGCCGGCATTCGACAAGGTCTCCGGCCGCGGCACGCTGACCGCCGCCAACTCCACCCCGCTGACCGACGGTGCCGCCGCAGTGCTGCTGGCCAGCGAGGAGTGGGCGCGTGCCCACGGCCACGAGCCGCAGGCCTACCTGCGCGACGCGCACGTTTCGGCAGTGGATTTCGTGCATGGCGAAGGCCTGCTGATGGCGCCGACCGTGGCCGTGCCGGAGATGCTCAAGCGCAACGGCCTGACCCTGCAGGACTTCGACATCTACGAGATCCACGAGGCCTTCGCCGCACAGGTGCTGTGCACCCTGCGTGCGTGGGAGAGCGAGGATTACTGCCGCAACCGCCTGGGCCTGGATGCACCGATGGGTCGCATCGACCCGGACAAGATCAACCTGCTGGGCTCGTCGCTGGCCACCGGCCACCCGTTCGCCGCCACCGGCGCACGCGTGATCGCCACCGCAGCCAAGCAGCTCGCCGAACGCGGCGGTGGCCGTGCGCTGGTGTCGATCTGCACCGCCGGCGGCATGGGCGTGGTGGCGATCGTCGAACGCTGAGCATCACGGTAGTGCCGGCCGCTGGCCGGCAGCGCTGGTACGAAAACGCCGCCCGATGGGCGGCGTTTTTTTCTTGCTACGGTGGGTGCCGTCCGTTGGTCGGCACACCTCAGCCATGCTTACGGCAACCGCGGATTACCGAATTCGTCGCGCTCTTTGTTGGCGTCATACACCGGCGGCTGCACCGTAACCGGCTGCTCCTCCACCGTGGCACGCAGCGGCGCTTCGCTGCCGCGCACCAGTTCCACGCTGTCCTCGCCGCGCTGCAGGCGCAGCGCATTGGCCAGGCACTGCGCGGCCAGCGCATGATCGCCACGCTGTGCGAACAGTTCACCCAGCGCTTCCCACGCCGGTGCACCCGCGCCCGCGGCGATGGCTTCGTGCAGGAACGCATCGGCGGCATCCCACTGCTGCTGGCCCAGGGCCACGCGGCCCTGTGCCAGGCGCAGCGCGGCCGAGTCGTCATGCACGTTGCGCCAGCGCGCCAGATTGCTCTGGCGCGTGGCCAGGCGCTCGGCGGGAAGGCGACCATACAGCGTCACCAGTTCGTCGTCCCAGCGATGGTCCAGGGCCTGTTCCAGCGCCAGCAATGCAGGCTCATCCCAGTTCAGTGCCACCGCACGGCTGGCATAGGCGCCCACCACGTCCGGGGTGGGGCGCAATGCTTTCGGCGTAGCTTCCCATTGCGCGGCCAGCGCATTGACGTCGGCCGCTTCCAGCAGCGCCTGTGCGGCCAGGCGCGCTTCCAGTTCGCTGTTCGCGTCGGCCGGAAGCACTTTGCTCTGGCGCAGCGCACCCAACTGGCCATACGCCTCGTGGGCGCGGCCGGCCTGTGCCAGCGCTTCGGTGCGCAGCCACAGGCCGCGCGGCGGCAGCGGCTGGATTGCCGCTACGTCCAATGCGTTGATCGCATCCACCGGCAGATCGCGCGCCAGCAGCTGTTCGGCGCGCAGCAGCGCCTGCAGGGTGGCATCACTTTCGCCCAGGCGCTGCAGCAGCGCCTCTCCGGCGGGGCCGTCGGCCCGTGCCTGCGCGCTGCGCACGGCATTGGCCAGCGCCACCGCGCTCACTTCCGCGTCCTTGGCGGCGCCGTCCAGCAGTTTTTCCGCACGCTGCCACTGGCCATGCTCATAGGCCTGCAGGCCGTCGATCAGGCGCACCCGGCCCTGCTTGCGACGGTAGCGGCCCCAGGCACGGAACGGTGCAGCGATCAGGCTCCACAGCAGCCACAGCACCAGCACCGTGATCACCGCCAGCAGTGCCACCTTCGGCAGGTTGCTGTGGTAGTCGTAGCCGCCGTAGCGCAGGGTCACTTCGCCAAAGCGGTTCAGGTCATCGGCGCCGAGCCATTGCGCGGCGACCACGCCGATGGCCACGGCCAGCAACAGCACGACCAGGGATTGCAGGGGTTTCATGCGGGCTTACCTCCGGTCGGTCTGGGTGCGCAGTTGTTGCAGGGTGCTGCCAAGAACAGCGTCGTTGGCCTGCAGTGGAAGTTCGCGCAAGGCCTTCAGTTCAGCACGTTGTGCGCGCAGGGCTGGTGAATCCGGCCAACGCCGCTGTGCCCAGTGCTCCACGCGGTCCAGTGCAGTATTGCGGCCCGCGCGGTCGCCGCGCTCGATGGCGGCACGTGCCAATGTCAGTTCCAGCTGCAGGGCATCGTCGGCGTTGCGTTGTTCGGCGGCAGTCAGCGGGCCGTTCTGGCGGCTCGGGGTGATGTCCACGAATGGCGCCAGCGTGGCCTGCCACCAGGGTTTGGCGGTGCTGCTGCCGGTCGTGCCGGTGATCTGCGAGGGCAGGCCCTGCAGCGCGCGGGCCACGGCATCCAGGCGCTGCAGCGACTGCACGCGTGGGCCGGTGCCGAGCGCATCCAGTGCCTCGCGCTCCTGCACCAGCGCCTGGCGCAGGTTCAGGCCATCAGTGTCGGGCAGTTCGGCCAGCGCGGTGGCCGCCTGCGCGTACAGACGGCGTGCGCCGTCCACGTCGTCGGCGTAGTTCAGGCGTTGCGCGGCCTGGGTCAGCAGCAGCTCGGCCTCATCGCGCTGCACCGCCTGGCGGCCCTGGTTGGCGCTGTCAGCCAGCTTGGCCAGGTTCTCTTCCAGCAACGCGCTACGCTGTGAGAGTCCCAGCATCTCGTCGCGCAGCACGCGATTGGTGGTCGCCGCGTCCTGCAGGCGCTGGCTGGTCGCGCGCTGGTCACGGCGCAGCGCATCCAGCGTGGCCTCCAGGCCCTTCAGCTGTACGGCCGTGGTCTGGGCCTGCGCTTGCTGTTCGTGCTGTTGCTGCTGCCAGACGTACCAGCCGGCATAGCCGCCCGCGCCGAGCACGACCACAGCGGCCAGCGGCAACAGCCAGCGCACGGGTCGATGGGATGGGGGAGCGGGCGGAGTGTCGTTCATCGGGCTTCCTTGTCGGCAGCGTCGCCGGTCGGGGGCCGGCAGGCCGCGTTGTGCACAGCATCACTGTTGCCGACGACAGCGGCAAGCGTGATCCACGTCCCTGTTCAGGTCGCTGCCGGGACGGTGAGCGTGGCGTGTGCAGCGGCCACCAGCTGCGCAGCGGTGGGGCCGGCGCTGCGCGTGATGCGCTGCAGGCCGAGCGCCTGCGCCTGTTCGCCGAGGCGGTCACTGGCGACCACCACGCGGGCACAGGCCCGCAGGCGCTGCTGCTCGGCCGGCGGGAGCTGCTGCCAGAAATGCTGCAGCGCTTCGCCACTGCTCACGGCCAGCACCCACGGCTGTGCTGAATGCGCCAATCGAGCCAGCGCGCGCGGCGGCAGGCGCAGCAGGCGACGCTGGTAGACGTCGGCGCGTTCGATCGTGGCGCCCGCGGCCTGCAGCTGCGCGGCAATCAGGCCACGCCCGCCGGGCGCGGTCACCAGGCCGATGCGCAGGCCCTGTACGTCGGCCAGCACCGGCATCGCGAGCAGCCCCTCGCTGTCCATCCGCTGCGGCGCATGCACCTCGTCGACGCCCAGTGCCTGCAGCGCACGCGCGGTGCCTTCGCCCACGGTCAGCCACGGGCTGCACTGCGCATCGGCCAGCGGCAGCAGCGATGCCGCCGCGGCGACGGCGGCCGGGCTGGTGAACACCACCCGATCGCAGTTCAGCGCGCGTTGCAGCTGGCGCACCACAGGCGTGCCGTGCAGACGCTGCAGGCGCCAGGGCGCCAGGGCCAGTACATCCCCGCCCAGCCCAGCAGCGGCGCGGCGCAGCGCCGCGTTCTGGCCCTGCGGGCGCAGCGAGATCAGGGTCCAGCGCGCGCCGGAACGGGTGGCGCCAGTGGGTATCGTATGGTCGACCATTGCCTGCATTATGCGGGCCCTTCGTTGTCGTGGTCGCTGCTCCGATGTCCGTTGATGCCCTGACTTCCTCGTTGGCCGCCCTGCAGGACGTGCTGGACTGCATGCCGGCGGTGCGCGCCATGCAGATCCGCCTCGATGGTTATGCCGATGGCGTGCTGCGCATCACCGCGCCGCTGGCTGCCAACGTCAACGACAAGGGCAACGCCTTCGGCGGCAGCCTGGCCTCGGTGCTGACCCTGTCCGGCTGGGCCCTGGTCAGCCTGCGCCTGCGCCTGGCCGGCCACGATGCCGAGGTCTATGTGGCCGACAGCAACCTGCGCTACCTGGCGCCGGTCTACGAAGACCTGCATGCCCACGCCGAAGCGGCCGAAGCCACCGGCTGGGACGCCTTCCTGAATACCTTCCGGCAGCGCCGCAAGGCCCGCATCAGCATCATCGCCACCCAGCCCGGTGCCGATGGCAAGCCTGCCGCCGAGTTCAGCGGTCGCTTTGTTGCCTTCGCCAAAGGGTAGGATGGCAGGCTGACGTTCTGGGGAAACCACCGATGCGCCGCCTCATCCAGTTCCTGATGTGTTCCCTGCTGCTGGTCAGCGCCGTGGTTTCGGCCGACGACCTCAGCCGCAAGCAGCGCAAGCTGCTGGAAGAGACCCAGGTCGCCTATGGCGCCACCATCCGCTGGGGCAGCATGGACGATGCCATCGGCTATCTCGACCCCAAGCTGCGCAAGGAAAAGCCGCCGACCGAGTTCGAGCTCAACCGTTACGCGCAGCTGCGCGTGTCGTCCTACCGCGAGCGCAGCAGCGCCGCGCTGGACGGGGGCCTGGTCGAGCGCCGGGTCGAAATCGGGGTGATCAACCAGAACACCCAGGCCGAGCGCACCGTGGTCGTGGTCGAGCGCTGGCGCTGGGACTCCGAGGCCAAGCGCTGGTGGCAGACTGCCGGCCTGCCGGACCTGTGGAAGGGGCAGTGACGGGCTGCGTCCGGCTTGTGCGACAATCGGCGCCCGCTTAATCGACCCGTGACCTGAGTGAATTACGAAGAGTTGCTGGCCTTTGCAGGCCGAAACCCGATGCTGTCCGCGGCCCTGGTCGGCCTGACCGTGGCCATCATCGTCACCGAGATCCGCCGCCTGTTCCGGGGCTTCAAGGGCATCAAGCCCGCCGAACTGACCCAGCTGATCAACGCGGGCGGCACGGTGGTGGTCGACCTGTCGGCCAGCGGTGACTTCGAGAAGGGCCACATTGCCGGCAGCCGCAATGCCCAGGCCAGTGCCTTCGGCCCGGAGAACAAGCTGGTGGCCAATGCCAAGCAGTCGCCGGTGGTGCTGGTGTGCCGCAGCGGCAACGCTTCGGAAACCGCCGCGAAGGCGCTGAAGAAGGCCGGCTTCGAGAAGGTCTACGTGCTCGACGGCGGCATTCCCGCCTGGCAGCAGGCCGAACTGCCGCTGGTCAAGGGCCGCAACTGATTGTCGCAGGTGGCGGATCCGGCCTTGTTTGGGCCTGATCCCGCCCCCATCGCAGTAGTTCGACCATCGTTTTCATTGCATTCACCTGGAGTTACTGGAAATGTCCGAAGAGATCACCAACGGCGCCGCTGCGCCGGTCGATGCCGCTACCGGCCCCGCTTTCACCGTCGAGAAGATCTACGTCAAGGACGTCTCCTTCGAGTCGCCGAACGCCCCGACCATCTTCAATGACCAGGTGCAGCCGGAGCTGCAGCTGAACCTGAACCAGCAGGTGCAGCGCCTGGGTGAGAACGCCTTCGAAGTCGTGCTGGCCGTGACCCTGACCTGCCAGGCCGGTGAGCGCACCGCCTACGTGGCCGAAGTGAAGCAGGCCGGCGTGTTCGGCCTGGTCGGCCTGGACCCGCAGTCGATCGACGTACTGCTCGGCACCCAGTGCCCGAACATCCTGTTCCCGTACGTGCGCCAGCTGATCAGCGACCTGATCCAGGCCGGCGGCTTCCCGCCGTTCTTCCTGCAGCCGATCAACTTCGAAGGCCTGTACGCAGAAACCCTGCGCCAGCGCCAGGAGCAGGGCGACGCACCGTCGCTGGCTGACTCCGAGCCGGCTGGCAACGCCTGATTCCTGCCGCGACGTCACGGATGAGCACTCCCGCTGACAAGATCGCCGTGCTGGGCGCCGGTTCCTGGGGAACCGCGCTGGCCAGCCTGCTCGCACGGCACGGTCACCCGACCGTGCTGTGGGGGCGCGACGCTGCCGTGGTCGAGGCCATCGACCAGCGCCACGAGAACCCGCGCTACCTGCCGGGCATCCCGCTGCCGGACAGCCTGCGTGCCACCACCGACCTGGCGTCGGCCGTGGAGGGCGCGGCCTGGATCCTGGTGGTGACGCCGTCGCATGCGTTCGGCGAGACCGTGCGTGCGCTGGCGCCGCTGCGTCCGGCCGGTGCCGGTGTGGCGTGGGCCACCAAGGGCTTCGAACCCGGTTCGGGCCGCTTCCTGCATGAAGTGGCACGCGAAGTGCTGGGTGAGGACGTGCCGCTGGCCGTCGTCACCGGGCCGTCGTTCGCCAAGGAAGTGACCCAGGGCCTGCCGACGGCGATCACCGTGCATGGCGACGTGCCCGAGTTCGCGCAGACGGTGGCCGAGGCGATGCATGGCCCGGCGTTCCGCGCCTACACCGGCGACGACATGGTCGGTGCCGAGCTGGGCGGCGCGATGAAGAACGTGCTGGCCGTGGCCACCGGCGTGGCCGATGGCATGCAGCTGGGCCTCAACGCCCGTGCCGGCCTGATCACCCGTGGTCTGAACGAGATGCTGCGCCTGGCCGCTGCGATCGGCGCCAAGCCGGAAACGCTGATGGGCCTGGCCGGCCTCGGCGATCTGGTGCTGACCTGCACCGGCGACCTGTCGCGCAACCGCCGCCTGGGCCTGGCCCTGGGCCGTGGCCAGACGCTGCAGGATGCCGTGCGCGAAATCGGCCAGGTGGTCGAGTCGGTGCAGACCGCCGACGAAGTGATGCGACAGGCGCGCCGTCATGGCATCGACCTGCCGATCTCCGACCGCGTGCGTGCTGTGCTGCACGGCGAGCAGACGCCGGAAGAAGGCCTGCGCGCACTGCTGGCGCGGGAACAGAAACCGGAGTATCCGGATACGCTGTTCAAGTGAATCGAAAAACCCCGGCTACGTGCCGGGTTTTTTTTTTGTGCGCGACCCATCCACGCATGGCGTGGATCTACTGCCGAACCCGCTTCTGGCAGCTGCCGACCTTGGTTGGCGCCCGGCGGCAGCAATCACAGCGCCCGTGGCGGCACGCTGGTGTTGTCCATGTCCGAGAAGATCAACCACGGCCCATCGCCCACGCGCTTCAGCGTCAGCGTGAACTTGCCGGTGTCCCCCACGTTATTGCCGTAGCGGTAGGCACCAATGATGTAGCCCGTGCTCCCGTCCACCGAATATGCCAGGGCACGCAGCCGCAACGGACTGCCGCCCTGGCTGGCGTAGGCGCCTGCAATCGCGTCGCGCCCG
Source organism: Stenotrophomonas maltophilia (assembly GCF_006970445.1). Lineage (NCBI taxonomy): Bacteria > Pseudomonadati > Pseudomonadota > Gammaproteobacteria > Lysobacterales > Lysobacteraceae > Stenotrophomonas > Stenotrophomonas maltophilia. The sequence continues at coordinate 158,540 of NZ_CP033877.1, forward strand.
CGCACGGGAGGCTGGTTGCTCTGCAGGATGAACCCATCCTCGGCGAACAACCCGGCCAGCGCCTTGGCGTCGCCCGTGTGCCACGCCTGCTCGTAGTCGCGCAGCACGCGATCCAGCGAAGGGGGCAGCGTTACATCCGGCAGCGCAGTGGCAGCCGGTGCCGAGGGTGGGCCATCGGCGGCCAGCAGCGGGCCGGACAGGGCGAGAAGCAGCAGGCAGATACGCATCGGCTCAGTCCTTGGGTGCGCCGGTGAGCGCCAGGGCGAGTATCCCCCATCCGCGCCCGACCGGCGGAGGCACGGGCCCCATTGAAAGCACGCGGACCCTTCGGCATGCTCGACGTCAACCGGGGGAGGGGACGCATGCATTTTTTCCAGCTGGACCAGTTCGCAGGTCATCTCAACGAAACCTTCAGCGCCGACATCGAGAACACCGGTGTTCCGTTCGTGCTGGTGGAAGCCGCGCCGATGCCCGATCGGCAGATTGCAGGCCAGATGCGTGCACCGTTCTCGCTGCTGTTCCGCAATGAATCGGCGGTCCTGTTCCCGCAGCGCACCTACACCATGCGCCACCACGGGCTCGGCGAGTTCGGCATTTTCCTGGTACCGATCGCGCGCGATCGGACCGGCTTCATCTACCAGGCACTGTTCAACTGACCGCTGTCGCCACCCAGCGCATGCGCAGGTGGCTGCCGGTATCGCCTTCGGTGTGGAACGCGAGCCGTTCGTAGAGCCGGCGCGCGGCCAGGTTTTCCCAGGCGACATGCAGGACGACGCTGTGCAGCGGCACGGCGTGCGCCGCGCGTTGTACCCAGCGCACCAGGGCCGAGCCGATGCCGCAGCCACGCACGGCGTCCAGCAGGGCGATATCGATGAGGGTGGCTTCGTGTTCGTCGCAATGCAGGTACAGGCGCCCGATCGGCCGCCCGGCCTGCTCGACCAGCAGATAGTGCGCAGGCTGGTAATGCCGGGTGTAGTGCAGGTGCTGCAGTGCAAACTGGTTGTCGAGGAACGCCTGGCGCAGCGAGTCGGGCCACCCGACATGGGCCAGCTCGGCCGCGCGCGACTCTGCATAGAGCCGCTGCAGGAACGGCAGGTCGCCATCCTGTGCTTCGCGCACGCTCACTCCTGCGGGAAGACCGTCCCCCGTTGCGGGCAGCCAGGCCGCCCGCAGCGAAGGAAAGGCCAGTGCCACGTTCGCAGTCATGGCCGCTGCGGGAAGACGCCGAACAGGCAGATGCAGAAGTTCACGGTGAGATAAGGCTGCTGATTCGGGTGCGGTGCGGTGCCGCCCGTCATTCCGACCGTGTTGGGCGGAAAGACGCTGTTGGCGGTGGTGGTGGGGGTGAGGATCGACGCCTTTTCCGGCGTGATCAGCGCATCGTTGGCCGCGGGGACGCCGCTGCGATGGGCCTTGTTGGGCTGGTTGTAGATGCGGGCTCCGTGCGAGTGCGCCGGCATTTCGGTGGAGAGCAGCGTCACCGTGTCCGACCCGAAGACCTCGCCCATGACGCGTGGCGTCAGGCCGGGTCCGTTGCCCTGTCCGCAGGCGGCATTGCCGGAGAAATCAGGCAGCTGGAAGTTACTGGTTCCGTTGCCTCCAAACGTTACGCCAAGCAGCGAGAACAGCGCTGTGTTCTGCTGGATGGGAATCAGCTGGCCCTGGCTCATGGCCCAGTTGTTGGGAGCGAAATTGAAGCCGAACATCTGGATTTCGCCGGTAAAGGGATCGCTCATGATGGAATCCTTGTAGCCGAACGGAGTGAGTCAGCCCTGCGAGGGGAAAACGCCGGCCCACGCGATGCAGTAGCGCGCGACCAGCGAAGGCATGGTGTTGTCGTGCGGCTGGTTGCCGCCGGCACTGCCCACCGCCGCAGGCGCGAGCAGGCCACCTGCGATGCCGGTGACACTGTCGGTGTACAGCGTCTCGCCACTGACCGCCCCCAACTGCAGGTTGGACCCCGGTGTCGCTGAACTGGCTACCGCATCGACGGCATTGAAGGCGTGCGTATGAGCGGGAAGGTGCGCGCTGGTCAACGTCACCGATTCACTGCCGGCGGCCTGCCCCATCACGTAGGTTCCCAACCCAAGGCCTGTGCCCTGGTGGATCGGTACACGGCCTGAAAGGTTGGGCAACTGGAACGTCACCGCGCCATCGCCGCCGTAGGTGGTGCCGATCAAGGTGTACAGCACTTCGTACTCTGAAATCTGCAATGTCTGGCCATTGCAGTCGAGCCATCCCACCGGCGCGAAGTTGTAGGGAAACAAGCGGATCTCGCCAACAAAGGGTTGCGACATGGCACTGGCTCCGGTCAGCTGCGCGAGGGGAATACGCCTTGCAGCGCAATGCAGAAATTGATTGCCAGGTACGGCTGCATATTGGAATGCGCCGCCGATTGGCCTGCAGGGTCGAGCGGTGCGAGTGCTACTGGAGTGCCACCGGATGGGCCATAGACATTCTGCGTTCCGGTTGCTCCCAGCAGTACGTTGCCGGCCGGAATCCGGGTACTGGCAGGGCTGGTCGTACCGTTGAAACTGTGGTTGTGCGCAGGTATCTGGGAAACGTTCAACACCACACTTTCCACGCCACCGGGCTGGCCGATATTGGTGCCAGCGTTGCTGCCGACAGGCGTGCGGCTACGCAGGTCAGGCAACTGGAAATTGGTCGTGCCGTTGCCGCCGTAGAACGTGCCCAGCAGCGAAAAAAGTGCCTGGTTCTGCGCGATGGGCATCAGCTGCCCATTGCAGAAGGCAAAGGTTCTTGGCGCGAACGCGAACGCCAAGGGCATTATCTGCCCGAGAAAGGGTTGCGACATACGTTTTCCCCTTGAGATTTAGTGCCGGCACGTGGCCCCCTGCCGGTCGCGGCACTCTTGCGCATTTACCGGGGTCTTGACAAGTGTCTTGTCATTTGTAAGAGAATATTGCGCAGCCGCCCGGGGGGGAGACCCGGGGGGAGCGGTCGCCAGGCGCGGCAAGGGATTATCTGGCGGTGAAAACCGGAACCGCGGCCGCTCGTTCGCGAGCCACGGCAGCTTTCTCATCCGCGCCGGCAGGCGCATCGCCCATCGGGAAGATGGGCACCAGGGGGCAGGTCATGTGGCATGCGGAGTCGATGCATCGCGACGCGATGCGCCATGGGCTCGGCCGTGGTGTTTCCGGCCGCCTGGGAGCGTTCCTCCTGCTGTTCCTGGTGCTGGCAGCGCCAGGCGTCGTTCACGCAGCGTGCACCACCTTCACGCCGACCAACGCCAGCGCGGGGTCGCCGATGGCCTCCGGCGGGACGATCACCATTGATGCAAGCACCTGCCAGGGCGCGCCAGGGTTCGGCATCGGCAATGTGATCGCGGCTGCCGGCCATGGCACGGCCACCACCACCAATGGTGCTGCGTCTGAGATCACCTACAGCAACAACGGCGACGGCGCGACGACCGACACCTTCACCTTCGATGACGGGACGGGCTCCAACAACGTCAGCGTCACCGTGCACATCCAGGCCGCCACCTCGCCGATCTTGATTTCCCCGGCAAGCGTTCCTGGCGGAACGGTAGGCGTGGCGTATGCAAGCACCACCTTCAGCGCCAGCGGCGGTACCGCGCCCTACGCATTCACGGTCCCGCCCGGCACGTTGCCCAGCGGCTTGACGTTGGTGGGCGGCGTCCTGTCGGGCACGCCGACCGTGGAGGGTACGTTCTCGTTCTCGATCACCGCGACTGACAGTGCTGTTACGCCGCTCACCCGCGTCGCCAGCTATTCGATCACCATTGCGCCACCGACCATCAGCGTGACCAACACGCCCCCGGCCGCAGCCATCAACACACCGTATTCCTTCACGCTGACTGCCAGTGGCGGTAATGGGCCGTATACCTATGCGATGGATGGTGGCACCACGCTGCCGACCGGCCTGACGCTGGCCAGCAATGGCACGATCAGTGGTACGCCGACCGTCCTGGGTAACAAGATCTTCAGCGTGCGCGTCACCGACAGCAGCACGCCCACGCACTTCTTCGCAGCGGCCAGTCTGTCCATCGACGTGCAGAACGTGGTGCCGCCGGTCGCCAATCCGGTCAGTGCGACGGTTGCCTACGGCAGTACCAGCAACCCGATCACCTTGAACATCACCGGTGGCGTCCCGGCATCGGTTGCGGTCGGTACGCAGGCCACGCATGGCACTGCAACCGCCTCGGGAACGTCGATCACCTACACCCCCACGCCGGGCTATGCCGGGCCGGACAGCTTCACCTACACCGCCACCAATGCCGGTGGTACATCGGCGCCGGCGACCGTGACGATTACCGTCTCGCCGCCAACCGTCACCTACACCCCCACCAGCCCTCCTGCAGGCACCGTCGGCGCGGCGTACAGCCAGTCGCTGGCCGGTGCCAGCGGCGGCGCTACGCCATACAGCTACACGCTCAACTCGGGCAGCCTGCCGCCTGGGTTGACCCTGGCCGGCAACGGCATCCTGTCCGGCACGCCGACCGCCAACGGCAGCTTCAGTTTCACCGTACGCGCCACTGACAGCAGCACCGGAATCGGCCCGTTCAGCGCCAACAGCGGCACATTGACGCTGAACATCGCCGCGCCGGCACTCACCTATGCGCCTGGCAATCCGACTGCTGCAACGGTCGGTACCGCATACAGCGGCTCGTTGGCCAGCGCAGGCGGCGGCACCGGGCCCTACACTTATTCGATCGCCTCGGGCAGCCTGCCGGCCGGCATCACCCTGGCCAGCAACGGCAGCCTGGCAGGCACGCCGACCGCAGGCGGTACCTTCAACTTCACGGTGACCGCCACCGACAGCAGCGGTGGCACCGGACCCTTCAGTGCGACCAGTCCTGCGCTGACGCTGACGGTGAACCCGCCGACGATCTCGATCGCGCCGAACACGCTGGCCAACGCGACGGTGGGAGTTGCCTATTCGCGGACGGTGACCGCTTCCGATGGCACCGCCGGCTACAGCTACGCAGTGACCGCCGGTGCGCTGCCGCCGGGCTTGAGCCTGTCGAGCGCGGGTGCGATCACCGGCACGCCCACCAGTGCTGGCAATTTCAACGTCACCCTGACCGCCACCGACAGCAGTACCGGCACCGGTCCGTACACCGGCAGCCATCCCTATCTGCTCATCGTGAATGCGCCAACGCTGGTGCTGTCACCGGCCTCCGGTGCCACGCTCAATGCAACGGCTGGCATCGCGCTGGGCAGCATCGGCTTTACCGCCGCCAACGGCACGGCACCCTACAGCTATGCGATCACCTCGGGTGCCTTGCCGCCCGGCGTCAGCCTGGCGTCGAGCGGTGGCCTGTCAGGTACGCCGACCGCAGCCGGCAGCTTCAGCTTCAGCGTGACTGCCACCGATGTGTCCAGCGGTACCGGTGCTCCGTTCTCCGTCACCGGCGGCTACACCATGGTGGTGGTTGCCCCGACCATCACCCTGACACCCGCAACCCTGCCGGCCATGTCCGTGGGCACGGCCTTCAACCAGACCGTGGTTGCCAGCGGAGGCCAGCCGGCCTTCAGCTACGCCATCGTCGCAGGCGCGTTGCCTGCAGGCCTGTTGTTGAACACGACCAGCGGGGTGATCAGTGGTACGCCCACCCAGGCGGGCGCCTACAACTTCACCGTCGGGGCAACCGACAACGGCGGGTTCAGCGGCAACCAGCCTTACTCGGGTACCGTCGGTGGCGGTGTCGTGGTACTGCCGGCGGCGAGCCTGAGCAATGCCACTGCCGGCACTGCCTACAGCTACACGTTCTCCGCCAGTGGTGGCACGCCCGGCTACAGCTACGTGCTGCAGACCGGTCTGCTGCCCGCGGGTGTCTCGCTGACCAGCGCCGGCGTGCTGTCTGGCACGCCAACCCAGGTTGGCAACTTCACTTTCACCGTGCGGGCGACTGACAGCAGTACCGGTACCGGCGCACCGTTCAGCGCAAGCCAGTCCTATGCGCTGACCGTGAACGCGCCGACGATCTCGCTGACGCCGTCGACGCTGCCGGCCGCGACCGGCGGCACGGCTTACTCGCAGACGATCACTGCCAGCGGGGGCACCGGCAGCCATACCTTCAGCCTGTCCGCGGGCGCGTTGCCACCTGGTGTCGGCCTGACCAGTGGCGGCATCCTGTCGGGCACACCGACCACCGCAGGCAGCCACGTCTTCACGATCACGGCCACCGACAGCCTCGGCTTCACCGGCAGCCAGGCCTACAGCTTCACGATCAATGCGCCGGCGATCACGCTCACGCCGGCCACGTTGCCTGCCGCAACCGGCAGCACCGCCTACAACCAGACGCTGACGGCCAGCGGCGGCAACGGCGGCTACACCTTCAGCCTGAGCACCGGGGCGCTGCCACCGGGCATCGGGTTGAGCAGCGCCGGCGTGATCAGTGGCACGCCGACCACCACCGGCAGCTATACCTTCACCGTGCAGGCGACCGATGGCTTCGGCTTCAGCGGCAGTCAGGCCTACACGGTGGCGGTGAATGCGCCGGCGATCGTCTTCGTCCAGACCACGCTGCCCGGCGGGCAGGTGGCGACCGCCTACAGCCAGACGCTGAGCGCCGGCGGCGGAAGTAGCAGCTTCACCTACAGCCTGAGCGCAGGCGCATTGCCGCCCGGTATCGCGTTGAGCAGTGCCGGTGCGCTCAGTGGCACGCCCACGGCGGCGGGCAGCTACAGCTTCACCGTCACCGCGACCGATACCTTCGGCTTCACCGGAAGCCAGGCATTCACAGTGGGCATCAACCAGCCGGTGCCGGTGGTGGTCAATGATGCGGCCAGTACGCCGGCCAATGCGGCGGTGACCGTCAACGTCACCGCCAACGACACCGGGCCGATCACCAGCATCGCGATCGCACAGGCACCCGCGCATGGCACGGTGGTGGTCAGCGGGCTGGACGTGGTGTACACCCCGGCAACCAGCTTCTTTGGCAGCGACAGCCTGACCTACACCGCCACCGGCCCCGGCGGCACTTCCACGGTGGCCACAGTGAGCATCACCGTCACACCGCTGGCAGTACCGGTGGCGGCGGCGCACAGCGCCACGGTCCTGGCCGGGCAATCGGTCACCGTGCAGGCTGAAGCCGGGGCGCTCAATGGTCCGTTCACCGCGGTCACGATCGCCCGGGCGCCATCGTCAGGCACTGCCGTGGTGCAGGGCACCAGCATCGTCTACAGCGCCGCTGCCGATGCCTCCGGCGCGGTCGATTTCGATTACACGCTCAGCAACCCGTTCGGGGCATCGGCCCCGGCAAGGATCAGCGTCAACGTCAATCCGCGCCCGGTGGCACCGGCACTGACCGCCTCGGCGATTGCCGGCACCGTGGTCAACGTGGACCTGACCACGACCGCACGCGGCGGACCGTTCACCGCCGCCAGCGTGGTTTCGGTCTCGCCGGCAGAAGCGGGCACGGCCAGCGTCTCCGCCAGTGGCACCGGCTACACGTTGGCCTTCACCGCGGCGGCGACGTTCGGGGGAGCGGTGCGCATCACCTACACGCTGAGCAACGCCTTCGCCACGTCGGCACCCGGCACGGTGGATGTGATGGTCAAGCCGCGCAGCGACCCCTCACGTGATGCGGAAGTGCTGGGCGTGCTCGACGCACAGGTCGAAGGCGCGCGGCGCATGGCGATCGGCCAGATCGGCAACTTGCAGCGGCGCCTGGAAAGCCTGCGGGCCGGCGGCGGTCGCAGTGGCTTCAGCAACGGCATCACCTTCAGTTCGGCCAGCAGCCAGCGCCGTGCGCAGCAGACGGAGCTGCTGCAGAAGGGCATCGGCGCCACCGGCGAGGCACTGTCGATGGTCGAGGAACCGGCGCTGCAGGGCGATACCGCGCCTGCGGCCACGTCGGCCGACGGCTTTGCGTTCTGGACCGGCGGTGCGGTGAACTTTGGAACGCTGAAGCCGGGTGCAGGCAGCAACGGCATCGACTTCACCACCTCCGGCGTCAGCCTGGGTGCGGACCGCCAGCTGGGTCCGTCGTTGAGCCTGGGCGCGGGCATCGGCTATGGCCATGACGCGTCGGATATCGGCCGCAATGGCAGCCGCAGCACGGTGGATGGCTACAGCATCGCCGGCTATGCCAGCTTCCATCCGGAAGGTGGGTTCTATGTGGATGGCCTGCTTGGCTATCAGTGGCTGAGTTTTGATGCGCGCCGCTTCATCACCGACAACGGCAATACCGCCTACGGCAGTCGCGACGGCACGCAGTGGTTCGCCTCGTTCTCCACCGGCTTCCAGCACCGCCTCGACAACCTGCTGCTGACACCCTACGGGCGCCTGGACCTGGCCCGCGCAACGCTGGATGGCTATCGCGAGCGCGGTGATGCGGTGTACGCGCTCGACTACGGGAAGCAGACGGTGAACACCAGCACCGCTACCGCCGGTGTGCTGGCGCAGTGGCTGGTGAAGCGCGACTACGGCATGTGGACGCCGCAGCTGCGCGCCGAGTTCGGCCATGACATGCAGGGCTCCAGCGAGGCCTTCATGCGCTACGCCGACCTGATGTCCGGCCCGGTCTATCGCGCCACCCTGGGCCGGCAGTCGCGCAACCACACGCTGCTGGGGGCGGGTATCGGCCTGCAGACGCTGAAGGGCTGGTCGCTGCGCGCCGAATACCAGAGCCAGCTCGACAGCAGCAGCCGTGACAACCAGGGCATCCAGATCAGCGTGCAGAAGACCCTGCCGCCGTGACGGTGCCCGCGGTGGCGGCTGTTGTGCCGCCACCGCGCGCTGCGGCGCAACCCGGTACCCGTACAATCGCAGTCCCGCCAGGTGTGCTGACCGCACCTGGCGTTGACCTCGATTGGATGGAACAGGACAGGGAATGAAGATTCGAATCACAGGGATGGCACTGACGGTCGCATTGCTGGCCGCCTGCGGGCAGGAACCGGCACCGGCCGCAGCACCGGCCGCACCGGCACCGACCACGGAAGCACCGGCCGCCACAGCGACGGTCGTCGAGAAGGAACCGGCCATCGAAGACGGCGTGGACCCCTCGGTGTGGGACAACGAAGGCGAACCGGAAGACCCGAGTGCCGGCGGCGAACTGACCTGCGCGGACAATCCGCTGGCGACCCATTTCTTCACCCTGGTCGGCGGCAACACCGTGGATGACTGCGGCCGCAAGGACCCGAAGGTGCTGGCGGCCTTCAACACCCTGATGAAGGGCACCGCGGCAGCCGAATCCAGCGACAAGGAGATTCCCTCGCTGCGCCAACGCCTGTTGAGCGGACCCAGCGGGCCCGGCGAGCTGCTGGTGCTGCAGGGCGAGCCATGGTGGTTCTACACCGCCTGCCAGGCCCACGACTGCCCCGGCACCGCGTTGGCGATGCTGTATTCGCCGACGGAAGCGAAGATGGTCGGCCGTCTTACCGCGCGCTGCCGTGTGTGGTGGCTGGGCGAGCCGACGGCGGAACAACGTGCGCAGATCGAACAGCGCCAGCCACTGCAGGATGCCGCCTTGAAGGAAGACAGCGCGCTCTGCGAGTGAGGTGGTGCCCGCGGTAGCGCCGGGCCGTGCCCGGCGGAACCGCGGGCGCTGCTGCCCGGGTCACCTTTCCGGCCGCGTTTGCCGGGCTCGGCTGCCTGTCCTGGTGTGTGCAGGCACGCAATCCGTGCTCAATCCGGAATCGACAGGCTGGCCGGATCCGCGTGCGCGCCTCTGGGGTGGGGCTCCGCCGTCGAAAGTGCCACTGCCGTGCCACTTCGTGTCCCCAGGTCGTACACGACCAGCGCATCATCCCCAGCCCCGGTGCTGCATATCAAGGCGCCGGTGCTGTCCCAGGCAGCAGACTGGCCGGCCATCTCAAAGCCGTCGGCCAGGCCTACACCATTGGATACCATCACCGTCATCCCCAGCTCCCGCGCGACTGCAGCGTAATGGCGGTGAGCACGCTGCATACCGGCCAGGTGCTTTGCAACACTGGCAACGTAGATCGTTGCGCCGGCCTTCTTCGCCTGCACGGCGCTTTCCAACTGCAGCGACTCGAAGCAGATGGCAGGAACCAGGGTTTCCTTTCCCATGGACACCGGAAGCAGCGCGGTTCCCGGTCTGAAGTAAGGCAGCTCGTCGGCATGAAGAATCTGCTTGGTATAGACAGCGGGTGCCTGATTGCAGCGGAAGATGAACATGCCGATCTCTGGCCCGTCCATGCCGCGGAACGGTGCGCCGACTGCAATAAGAATCCGGTGGCGATCACTGAGCGACTGGAACACGGCCAGGCGAGCATCATCTGCCGTCAGCGCCAACCGCTCCGCCATTCGTGGCTCATAGCCAGTGAGCGACATCTCCGGAAAGAAGACGGCCGCACCGCCACAGCAAACAGCCAGATCGATCAAGGGGACATGCCGCTCGATGTTGCCATCGATGTCCCCAGGCGATGACCGAATCTGCGCAGCAACAATCTTCATTCCTGTCCTCTCGATCCAGACGCAGGCCGAGGTGAGGATGGCCTTGTTGGCCGGATTATGCAGCTGGGGCTCTGGCGCAGCCAGCAGGCTTCATCGATCCAACCAGCCGTTCCACTGTTGGGGCAGTTGCGCGTGGGCCGCACACCATGCAATCGACCACGAAGTATCAGACCGCCGTCCAGTCGATGACGAGAGGCGAGGAGACTTTCCCCAAGTCGACATCCGAGCAGTCGGTGTGGTCTCCCAGGAACAGGAATCGATTGCCGCCCGTCACTTCAAAGAGGCGGCTTCCAGCTTCGGCGTACTCGGCCGGTGGCAGGATGGATGAAACCTGCATGGAGTTGAGTCCCACGGTCTGCATCAGCCTGGCAGCATCCTCGGGCGAGATCAGCTGAGGATCGCTTGGCGTGCCGTAGGCCCAGCCGCAGTAGCCATTGTGGACATAGTAGTGCGACATGTTTCACCGTGAGCCTGGGCGGCGAGCCGAGGCAACACACTAGCGCGATCTACTTGCTCGCGCGCCGTGCACCTTTCTCGTCTTCGTCCTTTGCATCGCCCCGGCTCTGCGCGAACTCCGGGAACGTCTTCGCGATCGAATCCTTGTCCGGCAGGATGTAGAACACGCCGCCCTTCTCGAACGTGGACTGCACGATCTGCTCATAGAACGCGGGCGAGACATTGATGCAGCCGTGGGTGACGCGGTTGTCGTCCGGCGTGGGCGATGCCAACCGCGCGGCGCGCTTCTCCTTCGGGCTACCCGGCGGCAGCGGATGCATCGACACGGCGGAATCGTAGTCCACCCACAGCACGCGCCCGGCATCGTCGGAGGGGCCGTAGCCACCAATGAAGCGGCCGGCAGGCGTGGTGCGGTCGTGGCCGGGAATCGCACTCAGTGCGAGCTTGGCGACGCCCGGTGCGGAGTGATCGCCGATGGCCGAACCGAACAGCGCCGGTGCTGCGCCGCGTAGCTTGCCGTCGCCGCCGAAGACCAGAACCTGCGCCGCTGCCTTGTCCATGACCGCAAACGGATAGCCTTGGTTGTCCTTGCTGGCGACGACCCAGCCAGCCAGCTCGATCACTGTTTCGGACACGCTCTGGTCGGGCGGAAGTTCATCAACGGCGGCCACCGGTGGTGCAGGTGCGTCCTTGTCCCTGGCGTTGGCTACGCCGCTGCACGCAACGGCCAGTGCCATGGCCAGTGCGGCATGGAGGGCGCGGCGTGCAGGGGAGGAGGAGGTACGAATGGGACGGCTCCTTGCAATGCAATCTTGGGTGGAAGGATGCCAGTGGCCGGCGAAGGCCACTGGGTCCCGATACAGATGTGGATCAATTCAAACGGTGAGGGAGCGATTACCCGCGCGGCTTGCGGCCGGCAGGTGCCCTTTCAAGCTGCTGGACGCGGCCTTCGATCTGGTCCAGGCGCTGATTGGCCTGCTGTGCGGACTGGTTGGCGGACTCCGCGCTCTGCGCAGCACCCTGCACCTTGACGTCGAGCTGATCGAGACGCGAGTTGATGGTTGCAAACTCGTTCTTGTATGAGGCGCAGGCGCCAAGGCTCACGGTGGCGATGAGCGCTACAGCAAGTGCGCGGGCCGTCTTCATGTGTTGCGGGTTCAGGTTCATTGCACTCCCTCCTTCGTCTGGGGAAGCTGGAATATAGCGGCGTTTGTTCCCGCTGCTACCAAGCGCTTTCAGCTGGAATTTGAATACGTGGATGCACTGTGAAGCCCGCTTCTGACCCAACATTAACAAGCGGGATCAGGCGAGCTGATCTGCGTCGGCGGCGCGCCTTGCGCCTGTTCAAGATCGCCAATTCATCAGTATGAAGCGGGTGTCACAGCGGTTGCGTTTCCGCACCTTTTCCAGCGCTACATGCAGGATGCCATCCGCTCGCCTGAAGCACGGTTGCGGCGGTTTCGGGGCGCACATCGAGCAGCGTGGCGATGGCCCGGGACCTGTCCGGCGCACGGGAAATGTAGGCGCGGGCGATGCGGTAGCCGATCCAGTATCCGAGATCTCCGCGTCGTGCTTCATCGCCAGCGCCGTTGTACAACCACTGCGAAAGATCGGTGCCTGCGCTGTCCTGCACGAACGTACGTTCGAGTGCGCATTCGCGGCCCTGCGTCCAACGACGCAGATGCGCGTTGGCTGGTTCCCCTGAGATCAGCTCGCCCACGTACTCGGCGCCGCCTTCAAGCAACGTCTGATAGAGCAGGGTGGGCCGCGCAACATCGACGCTCGCACCGGGCTGCTGTACATGCACGTACTCATGCGCGATCAGGTGTACGAATCGGTCGCCCACGTCGGGCTGCATCCAGTCAGCGTTGCACAGTGCTTCCAGTCCGATCACCACGCCGTCTTCAGTGGTGACACCGCCGCTGTTTCCCCGACCGACCAGCACGGTGACCGGCGGAAAACGTGCGGAGGGAAGCAGCGTGCCCAACCGATCGAGTGCCTTGGCAACCCGCTCGCGGATCGCCGGCAATGCCGCTGCACAGGTCCGCGCCCTGGCGAACAACGCCGGCTTGTCCTGGATGGTCCTGGCCAAACGCTCCATCGAACCGATGCGGCTATCGGTGAAGCTGCGCAATGCATCCGTGCCGGTGTCCAGATAGCCGCGCTGCAGATCTTCGGCACTCGGTTTTCCTCCACTGGCATCCAGCACGCTGAAGAATCGCGTGACATCGTCTGTCTGAACCACGATGCGCGCAGAAGGTTGGGCGCGCTCGGCGGCGTTGGCTGACAGCTGCATCATCGGCAGGACGACCAGCAGCAGCACCCGCACTGCGCGGCGCGCATGGGGCGGAAACAGCAGTGATGCGGCGAACGCGTGCGGCATGTGGAGTTCCCTGAACGCCAGCCTTATTTATACACCAGTCAGTTCAATATTCAGGGTTGATTAGACCCCCTAACGGATAATTCACACCTGTCGACCGCCTCTTCTCTCTCCCCCTCCCGGGAGGCGGCCGACGAAACCAAAATAATTAAAGGTGTGTCCCGATGAACAAGAATTCGCTGCTTGCCCTGGGTCTTCTGGCTGCTCTGCCGTTCGCTGCATCGGCAACCGATGGCCTGTCGTACAACTACGTTGAAGGCGGCTACGTGAACACCGATGCCAAGGGCGGCGACGCCGACGGCTGGAAGGTGAAGGGTTCCGTGGCGGTGCACCCGAACTTCCACATCTTCGGCGACTACAGCGCGCAGGAGACCGACAAGTTCAAGAATGACGTTGACCAGTGGCGCCTGGGTGTCGGCTACAACTACGGCATCGCACCGAACACCGACCTGGTGGCTCGCGTTGCGTACCAGAAGTTCGACATGAAGCACGGCCTTGACTTCAACGGTTACTCGACCGAAGTCGGCGTGCGCACCGCGTTCAACCCGTACGTGGAAGGCTACGTGATGGCCGGCTACGAGGACTACACCAAGAAGCACGGCATCAACCCGGACGGCGAGTTCTACGGCCGTGTCGGCGCCACCGCCAAGTTCAACCAGAACTGGGGCCTGAGTGGCGAAGTGAAGCTGGCCAAGGCCGGCGACCGCGAGTGGTTCGTGGGCCCGCGCTTCACCTGGTAACAAACGCCTGTCGTTAGTGCGTGTTGTGCTGGCGTGTGACTCTCTCTCTCTCCCACACGCCAACCGAAGCCCGGCCTCGCGCCGGGCTTCACTTTTATGGGCTGCGTGGCGCGACAATGCGGCATGGGCGACCCTTCCTCTCTCGCAGGTACCGGCACGGCCTACCAGGAGCATTTGGCACCTGCCCCGCTGCGTGGCCGCTTCGGCCAGCTGTGGCAGAGCCAGCTTCCTGACGATGCTGATGGGCACATCACCGTGCTGCCCGATGGCTGCGTGGATATCCTCTGGCGCGACGGTGCGCTGTTCGTCGTCGGCCCTGACCGGGTCGCCGCACATCCGGTGCTTGCACCGGGCGCGCAGGTGCTGGGTGCGCGCTTCCGGCCTGGGCAGGCGCTGGCCGCGCTGGGCCTGCCGTTGGCCGAGATCATCGGCCAGGCGGTGCCGCTGGCTGATCTGAAGGGTCGATGGGCGCTAGAGGCTGCGGCTTCCATCGGCGATACCGCGCCTGCGCAGCGCCTGCAGCGGATGGCGCACTGCCTGCAGCCGCACCTCGGGGGCGCGGCGCTCGACAGCCGGTCACAGCGGGCGCACGTCCTGTTCCAGGCGCTTGCCAGCGGGCATGCCACGCTGGATGAGCTCGCGGCACGCCTGAGCCTGAGTCCACGCAGCCTGCGGCGCTTCAGCCAGGTGCAGTTCGGCTACGGGGCCAAGACGCTGGAGCGGATCCTGCGCCTGCAACGCTTCTTGCGGCACAGCCGCGCGCTGCCGCAGCACTCGTTGGCGATGCTGGCCGCCAATGCCGGCTATGCCGACCAGGCGCATCTCAGCCGCGAGGCGCGCGAGCTTGCCAGCATGACCGCACGGCAGCTGCGCGTGGAATGGGGGCGATGATGGCCGTTCCGTTCAAGACCGCCGCACCGCGCTGACCGAAGCTGGGGTTCCAACCACGGAGCCACCCCATGAGCCATGCTGCCACCCACGATGCCGAACGCCGCATCGACAACATCGAATTCAACGTCGCCGACATCGCCCGCAGCAAACGTTTCTACAGCGAGGTGTTCGGCTGGAACTTCACCGACTATGGCCCGGCCTACACCGAGTTCGACGATGGCCGCCTGAAAGGTGGCTTCGTGGCCGACGCACCGGTGCGTGCGCATGGCGGTCCGCTGGTGATCCTGTACTGCGCGGACCTGGCCGGTGCGCAGCTACGCGTGGTCGCCGCAGGTGGCGAAGTGGTGCAGGCGGTGTTCGCCTTCCCCGGTGGCCGCCGCTTCCACTTCCGCGATCTGGATGGCTATGAGCTGGCGGTCTGGAGTGACGTGGATTGAGGTCTTCCGACCTTTGTCGGTGGACGGAACGAGAACCGCTCCGTCCCCGGTCAGGCGGTTCCGCTATGATCGCCGGCACATCGCCACGGGCGATGCACCCGTCTGAAGCCAGCAGGAACTGCCGTGAATTCCCAGCCCGCACCGATCACCGCCCTCAACCACACGCTCGACAACGAGCCGCAGCAGATCACTGCACCGCTCACCCATTCGGCGGCGTTCCTGGTGCTGAAGGTGAAGGATGACGAGGCGTCGATCGCCAAGGCGCGCGAGGTGCTGGCCAGCACCGATGACCTGATCAAGAACACCGCCATCCGCGAGATCGAGCGCACCTTCACCTGCAACGTGGCCATCGGCCACCGCGTGTGGCAGCCGCTGGTGGGCACCACGCCGCCGCGCGAGCTGGCGCCGTTCCGCGAGATCAAGGGCGCCACCCACACGGCCGTGTCCACGCCGGGCGACCTGCTTTACCACATCCGCGCGCGCACCATGGACCTGATCGTGGCGTTCGAGCGCAACCTGCTGATGGCCTTCGGCGATGCGGTGGAAACGGTCGATGATGTGGCCGGCTTCCGCTACTTCGATGGTCGCGACCTGCTCGACTTCGTCGATGGCACCGCCAACCCCGAAGGGCTGTCGCTGCCGGAAGCTACCATCGTGGGCGATGAAGACCCCGCACATGCCGGCGGTAGCTACGTGGTGGTGCAGAAGTACCTGCACAACCTCGATGCCTGGCGCGCACAGAAGACCGAGGCGCAGGAAGCGATCATCGGCCGCACCAAGCACGACAACATCGAGCTGGACGATGCGCCAGCCGATGCACAGAAATCGCACAAGACGCTGTGCACCATCGAGGACGCCGACGGCGAGCACGAGATCCTGCGTGACAACATGCCGTTCGCCAACCCGGGCCGTGGCGAATACGGCACCTACTTCATTGGTTACACGCGCCGCCTGTGGGTGATCGAGACGATGCTCGAGCGCATGTTCATCGGCAATCCCGCGCCGCTGCACGACCGCATCCTCGACTTCTCCACCGCCACCACCGGCGTGACCTTCTTCGCGCCCTCGCGCAAGGTGCTGGCCGACCTGGGCGAGTGATCAACGCATGCACCTGGAGGACGTATGTCTGTCTTGAGAGCCCCATTCCTGGCGGCATTGTTCATGGGCATCGCCGGCTGCTCGACAGCACCTGGTCTGCTTGAACAAGTACCCGAGTCATTTGGTTCTTCTAAATCGGTACAGCAGGTCACCGTGTGCCTGTCCCAAACGTGGACACAGCGCAACAAGGTCGTGCGCGTGCTGCCCACCGAATCCGGGCAGCGCATTGTCATCGACAACCCTGTCAACCATGGGGTGATTGCCATTGTCGAGCTTGCCTCTGTACCGGCTGGTACGTCTGCACGCTACTGGAAGGGCGCAGGCCTCACCGGCTGGACTCGTGATGATCTGAAGGCCTGCCTGGGCTGATCGAAGGCAATTCCTCGCAGTCGGGCAAGCTCGAAGCGCCGGGCCATCACCGGCCGCCATCTGCCTGTCATCTAGGGCGCCGACCATGGCGCGCTGGATGGGAGTGCAGGAGGCAGGCGATGGTCATGGCAGGGAACAGGACCGGCATGCGCCGCTGGTGGCGGCCACTGGCCGCGTTGTTCGGTGCGTTGGCACTGGGGAGTGCCAGCGTTTCCGCGCAGGAAGCTCCTGCGCACTGGGTGGCCTATGCCGCCGCCGTGGGCGGCCAGCTGCAGCAGCGCCTGCAGCAGGAGCAGGACCCGCAGGCGCAGCGTGTACTGGAATGGCTGCAGGCACACCCGGACACGCCCACGCCGCTGCCGGTGAGCGTGTGGATCGCGGCGGATGGCCGTATCTCGAAACTGGAATTCGACAGCCTGGGTGACGCCCGGGTCGACGCCGACCTGCGCGCGACGCTGCAGGCCGCGCCGCTGCAGGCGGCACCGCCGGCCGACATGCGCCAGCCGATGCGGCTGGGCCTGGTGCTGGAGCCGAAGTAGATCCACGCCATGCGTGGATGTGGTGGGTAGATGCCGACCTTGGTCGGCAGGCGCGCCAACCAAGGTTGGCGACTACCGGTGGCCCAGCCACGCATGGCGTGGCTCTAGTGCGTTGCCACCTGTGGCTCGCGCGCGGCCGCGCTCCATGCGCGCAGGCCGAACACGGCCAGGCCGAGGAAGAACACGTACAGCGCGGCGGTCACGTGCAGTGACTTGAACAGGTACGCACCCACATAGACCACGTCCACCGCGATCCACACCCACCAGCAGGCCACGTGGCGGCGTGCCTGCCACCATTGCCCGACCAGGCTCAGACCGGTCAGCAGCGCATCCAACCACGGCAGGGCAGCGTCGGTGAAGCTGTGCATGGCCGCGCCCAGCGCCACGCCACCGCACACGCCGATGGCCAGGTCGCGCAGCAGCTTGCCGCCCGCCAGTGGCACGATGCGGATGCTGCCCTCATCGGCGGCATGCTGCCGCCAGTTGAGCCAGCCATAGACCAGGAAGCCGCCGAAGATCACCTGCAACAGCGTGTCCGAGTACAGCTTGGCCTCGGCGAACACCAGCCCGTACAGCGCCACCGACAGCAGGCCGACCGGCCACGCTGCCAGCCGGCGCCGGGCCATCAGCCAGACGCCGAGGATGCTGCACAGCGCGGCGGTCCATTCCAGCATCACGCCGCTCACAGTGCGAACGTCACCGACAGGCGGGCCTGTCGTGGTGCGCCGGGGAACAGGTAGTAGTCACCGCCGCTGCTGCCGGTATCGCGCCAGTAGAAGCGGTTGAACACGTTGTCCACCGACAGGTTCCAGGTCACCGCACGCTCGTGCAGGCGATGCTGGAAGCGCAGGCCAGCATCGAACACCGAGTAGTCCGGTGCGCGTACGCCACCGTCGGCGCGTGCCACGTTGGCACCGGCATAGCGCCAGCCGCCGGTCACATCCAGGCCCTGCACGAACGGCAGCGCGTAGGCCACGTGCACGCTGGCACGCACCTTCGGCACATTCACCAACTGATGGCCTTCATAGGCCGGTGTGCCGGTGTCGCGCGCGCGCGCCTGCAGCACGCTGGCGCTGGCCACGATCTGCAGCGCATCGGTCAGCTGCCCGTTGGCAGTCAGCTCCAGGCCGGTGTGGGTCTGTGTGCCTTCCTCGACGAAGGTGTAGCCGACGTCGCTGCTGTCGGGCTTGGCGTACTGGTACGGCTGCGAAATGCGGAACACGGCTGCGCCCAGGCTCAGCGCCTCGACCGGCACGTACTTCACGCCCACTTCCAGCTGGCGCGACTGCACCGACGGCAGGAAGGTGTCGGCATTGCTGGTCCAGAACGGCGCTTCCTGGCCCAGCGAGATGCCGCGCACATAGCTGGCATAGGCGTTGAGCTGGTCGGTGGCCTTCCACACCAGCGCGGTCTGCGGCAGGAAGCGCGACAGGCGGCTGTGCCGCTGCGGGATGCCGCGCTTGTCGTAGGCGCGCTCGTCCAGGCGCACGAAGCGGCCACCGGCCAGCCACTGCCAGTCATCGCCGAAGCTCATCCGGTCCAACGCGAAGAACGCGGTCTGGCGGCTGTCCAGGCGCCGAGCGGACGGCCCCGGCATTTTCGGCGAGGGCTCGAACACCGGCACCTGTGCGTCGTGGATGTTGGTGGTGCCGACGTACTCGTTGACGCTCGGGCGCTTGTCCACGGTGCGGCGGAAGTAGTCGGCACCAACGGTCAGCTGGTGGCCGACGCTGCCGGTCTCGAAGTGGCCGCGCAGCTCCGCACGGGCCTGCTGGTTGCGGCGGGTATCGTCCGGGCTGCGGTAGTCGTAGACATCGTAGTCGCCGTTGGGCGCGAAGTAGTTGCCCGGTACGCTGCCATCGGCGCACTGCGCGGCGTAGTAGCAGCCATAGGCGAAGGCGACGTTGTCATCGATCACCGAGCGGCTGTGGCCGACCGAGACACGCGACTGCCAGGCGTCATTGAATTCGTAGGTGTGCAGGGCGGTGATATTGGTGCTGGCGATATCCACCGGGCGCTGCCACGGCTGGTAGCCCAGCAGGTGTTCGCGGTCGACGCCGCGCGGCAGTTCGCGTGCGCCCAGCAGCTGGTAGCCGGACACCGAACGCTGCGAGCTGGTCTGGTAGTTGGCATCCACCTCCAGCTTGCCGCGCTCGCCGATCAGCCAGTCGGCGGCCAGCGAATAGAAATTGCGGCGGCCATCGGCGTGCTCGACATAGGAATTGCTGGAATCCCATGCGGCATTCAGGCGCAGGCCGAAACGCGGGGTGATCCAGTGGCCGACGTCGACAGCGACGTAGCGCGAGCCTTCCGAATCGGTGCCGAGCGTGGCGGTGCGCACTTCGGCCGGGCGCTTGCCGATGTAGTTGATGATCCCGCCGGGTGCCATCACGCCTGCGGCCAGGCCGGCTTCACCCTTGAGGATCTCCACCGACTGCACGTTCTCCAACGCCAGGCGCTGTTCGCCGGCGATGGACAGGCCGTTGAAGCGGTAGCCGGTGGCGGCGTCCAGTGCGAAGCCGCGGATGGCGATGTTCTGGTAGTAGCCCACCGGCGCATAGGCATCCCCCAGCGAGGCATCGTTGCTGGCCAGCTCGGACAGCGAACGCACCTGGCGGCGGTCGAGGTAGTCGCGCTCGAGCACGTTCACCGACGCCGGCGTGTCCTTCCAGCTGCCGCCACCGAAGGCGTTCACGCGCGAGGTATCGGCCTTCGGTTTGCCGGCCTCCACGCGCACCGCCGCCAGTTCGGTCGGCGAGCGTTCGGCGCCTGTGGCAGCCGCATCGGTGGTGGCCTCGGCCTCGCTGGCATGCAGCGGCAGCGCGGCGCAGAGGGCGAGGGAGAGCAGGGTGGGGCGCAGGCAGCGGTTCATTCGGTTCGTCTTCGGACAACAAGGGAGACGAAGCGACGGCGCGCAGGTGCACCGGCCCATGATGGGGGTGTGGCTGCGGCTCAAAGCTCCCTACGCCGGTGCAAACCGGATCAGGTTCCAAGGGACTCTCTCAGCCTGGCAGATCCAGGCACCCCCGCTTCAGGTGACCATTTCACTACAAATGGTACGGATTTGCGAGCCGGTGTCCTTCAGGCTGCGGGGTCAGATCCCGTTCCGCAGGAAAGGGATCTGACCCCAACGGGGCGCCAAGCGGGTCACGCCGCCGCGTGCAGGGCCTGCAGCAGCGCCTGCCCTGGCGCGGTGCGGAACCATGCCGGGTGCCCCAGCATGAAGGGCTGCCAGGCCACGTCGGCATTTGCGGTCGAGCCGGTGACACCTTCGAAGTACTCCACTTCGGACAGTGCGAAGTCGAAATGCACCATCGGCAGCAGGTCGGTCAGCAGGTGCACGCGTGCCGCCGACAGCGGCAGCACCTCGCGGTAGCCGTCGAGCAACGCCAGTGCGACGTCGATGCGCACTGCCTCCATGCCGCGTTCCAGTTCCAGCCACGCCACGGCGTTGCGCTCGATCGCGGTGGCGAGGTCGAACAGGGCGCTGGTGGGCGAGGCCAGGCCGAAATCCAGCACGGTGCTGACCTGCCCGTCGCGCCACAGCAGGTTGGAGACATGCCAGTCGTTGTGCGCCCACAGCCGGGGCTCGGCGTGCAGGCGCTCGGCCAGCCCGGCATGCCATGGCAGCACGTCGCGCTGCAGCTGCGCTTCCCATGGAATGCGCGCGAGATAGCGTGCCAGCCCGGGGCGCTCGTGCAGCTCTGCTTTGATGGCCGCGATCGGATCATCGGCGCGGATCAGATCGTCGCGCGCGACCAGCAGGTGGGTGCTGCGCTGTGGCGCGTGGTAGCTGGCGGCGGCACGGTGAAGTTGTGCGAGTGCGCGCCCGGCTTCGCGGGCCTGCGCGACATCGGTCAGCAGCGACCACGACACCGCGTCGCGGTACAGGTCCTCGCCCACGCCGACGTCGTGCAGTTCAAACGTCCATTCCCCGTGTTCGACCGCAGTGTGGCCATCGGCGGCCGGCAGCACCTGCACCACCGGCACGCCGGCAGCGGCGAGATGGGCGATGAAGTGGTGTTCTTCTTCCAGGCAGGCCGCGCTGCGCACGCTGTGGTGATGGCGCTTGATGAACACCGCGCCGCGCGTGCCGTCGACGATGGCGGCGGCAGACAGCGGCCGCGGGCTGTGCCAGCGCGGTTGGCTGCCGCTGTCCAGCTGCGGGTAGCGCTGGCGCAGCCACGCGATGTCCGCCGCGCTGATCGGTGGCCAGTCAGCAGCGACCTCGTCGTTGTTGAGGCCCTGTACGCGGTGGGAGGAAGACGTCATGCCGCAGCCCGAGAGGGGAAAGTCACATCCAAGGCTGCGCATTCAACGCCATGCGCGCGGCCAACGCAAACGGGCGGGTCATCGACCCGCCCGTCTCCGCATCGGCATGGGTAATACCGCCGTGCCGCTTACCAGCCGCGATGGCGACCGCGGTCGTTGTAGTAGCGGTTGTCGTAGTAGCGCTCGCGCTGCCAGCGGCGGTCGTCGCCACGGTCGTAGTAGCCGCGATCGTAGCGACGGTCGTAGCGGTTGTCGTAGTAGCGATTGTCGTAATAGCGACGGTCGCGGCGGTCGGAGGTGGTCAGGTTGCCGATCGCGCCGCCGGCCACGGCACCGCCGACGGTGGCCGCAGGGTCGCCGTTGGAGAGCAGATTGCCGGCCACGCCACCGACCACGGCGCCGACCAGGGTGCGCTTGTCCTTCCTCGACATCGCGCTGGCATCGCTGACCACGGCGACACCGGCAACCAGTGCCAGGGCCATCGCCAGACCACGGAAGCTGAGTGTGGAAGTACTGAGCATGTTCGGTTCTCCTGTGAGGTGCATGCCACGCTGGGCAGGGAGGGCGCGGGGCGCCCCGGCTGCCGTGGAGACCACGCTGGCGTTCCAACATTGCCGGAACATTGCCTGGCCTACCGGGCGGCTTGCGCATTCATCTAGCGGCAGGCGGCATGAAGCAAGGCTGAAAGCGGCCGCGGCCGCTCAGCTGGCAGAAAGGGAAAGGGCCGCACATGGCGCGGCCCCTCCCCGGTCTGCAAGGCGCTGCGGGCTCAGACGCCCATGGCCTTCTGCGCCTGGCGGGTCTGCTCCTGCTGCGCGTCCTGCTGCTGGTGCAGCACGTTCGGCGTGCCCTGCACTGCGCCGCTGCTGAGCGCCAGGCTCTGCTCGCTGGCGGCCCGCGTCTCCACCGCGACACGGCTGGCCGCCGGGTCACCGATCGTGCCCTGCACGGCGAACAGACGCTCACCGTTCGGGCTGGGCACCACCGAGTCGATGCGCTGCAGGCCGGCGGCATGCGCCTCCCTGGTCAGCGCCGCTGCGGCGCTTTCCAGCGCGTGGCGGTCCTTGAAGGTGCCCGCCGGCATCCGCTCCAGGCCTTCGGTGGCCTGCAAGTACATCGGATTGCGCGGGTGCCGCTCGTCGTTCAGCAGCGGGCGCTCGCGGGCCTCCTTGATCGCGTCCAGCGTCTTCGCACCAACGATGCCGTCGGCGACCAGCCCGTTGTCCTTCTGCAGCTGGCGCACCGCCGCTTCGGTATTGCGGCCGAAGCGGCCGTCCTCGACCAGCGGCTTGCCGTCGGCCCCGGTATAGCCGAGGTGGCCCAGCTGCTCCTGCACCTTGCGCACGCCCTCGCTGTGCGCGCCCGGCTTGTACAGCTCGGCGTGCGGGGTGGCGGCGGCCTTGTGCTCGGCGGCAGGCTTGCCCTGGGTCTGCTCGTGCGATTGGGTGCGGTTTTCCAGCAGGTCGCGGGCCTTGGACAACGGGTCCGACGCGAACAGCTTCCAGTTCGGGTGGTCCTTCACCTGCTTGAGGTAGTCCTCCACCGGCATGGTGTGCACGCCCTTGCTGCCGGTGGACTGGCTGATCAGCAGTTTGTCGGTGTTCGGGTCGCGCACCACCATCACGATGTGGTCGATGCCATTCCAGTGCTCGTGGCGGGTCCTGGCCGTATCCAGGCCGATGACCATGCCCTCCTTCAGCGCACCGGGCTTGAGGATGGCGTCGCGCTCGAGCAGTACACCGGACTGTTCGACGGCCTTGTGCACGATGCCGCCGGAACCGAGGTTGCCCAGGTCGATGCGGTCGGCCTTGCTGAAGACAGCGTGCCCGGCCTTCTGGTTGATCTCGTCCATGGTCCGGTTCTGCAGGGTGCCGACCCAGCCGGAGCAATCGATGTAGCCCTGGTCCACGTTCTTGCCGGTCTTGCCCGGCACGTACAGCGCGTGGCCCGGGATGTTGATGGCGTACTTCACATCGTCGTACTTCACGCCGGCGTCGTAGGCGGCGTGCAGTTCGATGCCCGGCTTCGGCGTGGCGGCAGCCGTTGCGGTTGCGGCCAGCGTAGCGGCGGCGGCGCCCACTGCAGCAGTCTGCGCTGGGGTGGCCGTAGCCTGGGCCTGGCCCGGTGCCGGTGCCGGTGCCACCGCCTGCGGTTCGATGTGCTTTTCCGGGATGCTGATCGCCGCGTACTTGTGGATGTAGTAGCTGGAGAAGGTCCGCGCCAGGTCGCCGTCGTTCATGCCACGCATCTCGGCCAGGGTGTGGCCGGTCAGGGCCTTGGCATCGGAGCCGATCTGGTTGAGCACGTTGCGGCGCATGTTGATCTCTTCGCCATGGCCGTTGCGGACCACGCCGAAGGTGCCGGTAGCGATCGCGGTCTGCACCGAGCCATAGCCGGCGCTGCCCTGCTGGTGGGCCAGGTACAGGTCCAGGCCGGTCGGCGTGTCGCCGCCGGACAGGTACGGGTGGCCGGTGCGCTCATTGCGGCGCGCCATCGATGCCAGGTTGTCCTGGTACATCTGCGCGGCGGCTTCGGTGTTTCGGGTCGGGTCGAACTCGTGGCCGGTCAGGTGGTACTGGCGGGCCGAGCCGGGCACGAACTGGAACAGGCCCTTGGCCCCGGTCGAGGTGTTGTGGGCGCGCTCGTTGAAGGTGCCGCCGGTCTCGATGTGCGCGAAACGCATGAAGTCATCGACCGGAATGCCCTTCTGCCGGGCGACCTGCTCGACGATGTCCAGGACTTCCTTTTTGCTGTAGTCATGCTGTGCCATGACGTTTTCCTCGGGGTTGATGGAGCGGCCGATGCCGCGAATCGCCAACCGGACTCATCCGTGAGTCAAGAACATGTCGGTCAACTGGTAACCCGCCTGCGGCGGATGGAAATCAGGGCGCGATGTACTGCTGGGCCTTGCTGTCGAAGCGGTAGTGGACCGCGTCGCCGACGCCGAGCGCACGGGTCTTGCCCGGACCTTCGATGGTGGTGCCCTTGAAGGACACGGTCAGCTGCGGCAGCCCATTGCCGTCGGCCACGAAGGCCAGTTCGCCATCGCTGTCAGTGCACGGCATCACGTTGTCGTCGTCGCAGGCCGCGCTGTTGTCTTCGCCGGTGCGCACCGAGCCGACGTAGCGCCAGACCTTGCTGTCCAGGTCGTCCTCGCTGCGCTTGGGGTTGAACAGCAGCAGGGCGTAACCGCTGCTGTTGATGCCGCGGTCGAAGCTGCTGGTCGGCACCGCCAGCAGCAGGCGGCCGTCGGTGGTGCGGTGTTCGATCGGCTTGCGCCGGGTATCGATGTCGTCGGCCTTGTCGTAGGCGCCGAGCGCACCGATGGTCCATTCCTGGCCACGGAACTTCCACGGCTTCTTCGCGTCGCCGCCGGCCAGCACGAAGGTGGCCTCGGCGAGATTGGCGCGGTCGTCGGGGCCGGCCGGCTGCTGTTCGCCCGGCTTGCCGTAATGCTCGCGGGTATCCCAGGAAAAACCGGTGTAGTAGGTGGTGCCGTCCAGGGTGAAGGTGTGGCCGAACCAGAAGGTCGCTACGCTGCCGTTCTGGACCTCATAGGACGTCGCACCGTCGCCATCGACCTGGTAGATGAAATACATCACGGTCGGCGCGTCGGGCGGGGTGACGGCGGCATCGGGAGAGGGGTTCTGCATCGGGGCAACATCCTGTCGGGGCGCGTTGGCAGCCTGCGCAGGCGCAGGCTGGGAGGACGAGGGGGCCGGATCGGCGGCGCTGCAGGCGGCAGCGGAAAGAGAGACGAGCAGGCATGCCGCGAATGCGCGCAGGGGCCGCAACGGCAGGGTCCAACGTAGCTCGGGGGGGGACTGCATGCGCCTCTCCATGGTCAGCGTTGCCGGGCCAGACGGCCGGCAGGAAGCCGCACCCCATCCACCAGGGACGGGAGCGAGGACATGAGCCGGTCGATTCCTTCGACCTCGCATTGAGAACTCATGCGCGACCATCTTGGCACAGATCCGCGGGCCATCAAAGAGGGCGATGGCGGACGGCGCAGTTATGTGAGTTGCGTCTCAGATCTTGCCGTCACGCAGATAGTCGAACAATTCGGCATCACCCTTCAGGCCCAGCTTGAGCATGGCGTCACCCTTCTGCCGGCTGATGGTGCTGACGCTCTTGTGCAGCTGCAGCGAAATCTCCTTCACCGTCATGCCGGTGCCGAGCAGCCGCAGCACTTCCACTTCGCGCGGCGACAGCGGCTTGCCATCGCCCTCGCGCATGCGCCAGCTGCCGGCCGCTTCCACCCGCTCGCGCAGGCTGCGGCTGATGTAGGGCTGACCGCGGTAGACCGACTGGATGGCCTGCGGCAGCTCGTCCATCGACGAACTCTTGTCGACCAGGCCGAGCACGCCACTGTCGAGCACCATGCGCAGGATCGCCAGGTTGCTGGAGACGCTGAGCATCAGCACCGGCAGGTCCGGATGGCGGCGGCGGATCATCCCGATCATGGCGAAGCCATCGGCCTGTGGGCTGCCCGGCATGGAGTAATCGGTGACCAGCAGGTCGCAGGGCTGGGCGGCGAGCAGGGTCATCAGCGCCTGCGCGCTGTCGGCCTCGCCGACCACGCGGCCCACGCCGCTCGACTCGATGACGGCGCGGGTGCCGATACGGACCACGGGGTGATCGTCTGCGATGATGATGCGCAAGCTCATGCTCTAGTATGGCCATCGGGCACGCCGGACCGCGACCATCGCGGTCCCTGGCAGGATTCTAGGAGATCGACGCAGATGCGTAGGTGGGCTGTTCGCGGGCTGCTCCTGCTGCTGGCGGTGCTGGCCCTGCCTGTGGCCCAGGCACAGCCGGCTCCTGGCCTGCTGCCGCTCAGCCCGTTGCAGCGCGAATACCTGGTGGCGCATCCGACCATCGTCGTCGGGCAGTATGACAGTGGCTGGCCGCCCTTCGAGTCCCTCCGTGATGGCGAACAGGTCGGCCTGGGGCCGGACTACCTGTCGCATCTTGCACGCCAGCTCGGCGTGAAGGTCGAGATGCGCCGCTATCCCGACTGGACATCCGTGCTGGATGCGACATGTCGTGGCGAGATCGACGTGGTGATGAATGTCGGTCTCAGTGCCGACCGCACCCGCTGCATGGTCTATACCGCTGCGTATTCCGAAGCGCCGCTGGCGCTGGTGGGGCGACCGGCCGACCTTCGTGCGTCCGAGATACCCGACCTGGATGGCCTGCGGGTGGTAATCGAGCAGGATTTCCTGACCGGTCCGCAGGTACGTGCGCGTTTTCCGCGTGCCCGCCAGCTTGTCGCAAACGACACGTTGACGGCGTTGCAGATGGTCAGAGACGACAAGGCCGATGTCTACATCGGCAATGCCTTCGTCGCCACCGAGCTGATCGCCAGCCGACGCCTGCAGGGCGTGGCACTGCTGCGCCCGAGCGACCTGCCACCCGAACGGCTGCACTTCGGCATTCCCAACGGCAAGCAACCCCTGGCTGAAGCCCTGGACCTGGCGCTGGCCGCCACCAGCCAGGCCCAGCGGGATGCGCTGGCGCAGCGCTGGCTGCCCCCTCCGCATTGGTCGGCGTCGGCGCAGCTGGCGTTGAGCCAGGCCGAGAAGCGTGTGCTGGAGCAGCCGCTGAAGATCGGGTTCGCCCCGAATGCCGCGCCGCTGTCGTTCACCGGCGAGGATGGCCGGCCCAGTGGCCTGGCCAGCGAGTACCTGCAGCGCTTGATGCAGGCGGGCGCCAACCTGCAGATCGAGAACAGCCACGACTGGTACGACGTGCGTGAGAAGGCCCGCCGCGGTGAACTGCAGGCCGTGATGGGCATGCCCGCCGATTCGCGCTACCTGGGCCCGGACTGGGTGTTCAGCCAGCCCTTCATCAGCGTGCCGAACGTGATCGTGACCCGGAACGACGGTGCGGCGCTGCTGGGACTGGCCGACCTGCAGGGCAAGCGGGTGCTGCTTTCCGATCCGGAGCGCCTGCGCCGCTACGTGCTGCAGCAGGCACCGCAGGCCCGGATCATCGCCGCGCGCAGCGGCGAGCAGGCGTTGCAACGACTGATCGATGGCGAAGCCGATGCCTATGTCGGCAATCTTGCACTGGTCGATCACCTGCTGCGCAGCCGTTTCCCGGCGCGGCTGCAGGTGGCGGCTCCGGCCGGCTTCAACGACCAGCTGGCATTGGCGGTGGATCGACGACATGCAGCGTTGGCCACTACCTTCGACCGTCTGTTGTTGCAGATGACCCCACGCAAGCGCGAAGCGCTGCGCAGCGCCTGGCTGGCCGTGGAGTACCGCAACGGCGTCAATTGGAACAACGTGCTGCGGTGGGGCATACCGGTGCTGCTGGTGCTGCTGACCGCGATGCTGGTGCATGGTGTCGGCCATTGGCGGCTGCGCCGTGAGGTGGCCGGACGCCGCCATCTGGAACAGCGCCTGGCCGAGGTGACCGACAACCTGCCTGCGGTGGTGTACCAGGCACGTCGCGATGCGGATGGCACGCTCAGCTTCCCGTTCATTGCCGGCGACCTGCCTGCCTTGTTCGGTATTACCCGGCAGCAGGCCGAACAGGACGCGAGGGTGTTGCTGGAACGCATCGAAGAAGAGGACCGCGCGCACATCCTGCTCTCCATCGAGCAGGCCGCGCGCCAGTTCGCGCCGTTGATCCTGGAGTTCCGCCTGCGTAGCGATGAGGAAGGCGTGCGCTGGGTGCGCAGCCAGGCTCACCCCTACGGCGCCGAAGAAGGCGCGGTGATCTGGAGTGGCTACTGGGTGGACGTGAGCGAAGCGCGGATGCAGGCCGATGCACTGACGGCGGCGAAGGCGGAGGCGGAGCAGGCCGCCGAGGCCAAATCACGCTTCCTGGCCACGATGAGCCATGAGATCCGCACGCCGATGAGCGGCGTACTGGGCATGCTGGAAGTGCTGGCGCATTCCCCACTGGACAGCGAACAGCAGCGCATCCTCGGCGTGATCGAGGATTCGGCGCAGATGCTGCGGCAGATCCTCGACGACATCCTCGACTACTCGCGGCTGGAAGCGGGTGCAATGCGCCTGGAGCCGGTGCCGCAGCCGCTCCGGCCCCTGCTGGAAAGCGTGTGCCGCCTGTTGTCCGCACAGGCCAGCGCGCGTGGCCTGGCGCTGCACGTGCAGATCGACCCACAGCTGGCGCCTGCCCACGAAGTGGATGGCGTGCGACTGCGCCAGATCGTGTTCAACCTGCTCAGCAATGCCATCAAGTTCACCACGCAGGGCGAAGTACGCCTGCAGCTGGAGGTGCTGGGCCCGACCAGCGAAGACGGTGTGCAACCGCTGTGCCTGAGCGTAACCGACACCGGCATGGGCATCGCGCCGGAACAACTGCAGCACCTGTTCGCGCCGTTCACCCAGGCTGGCGCCTATATCCAGCGCGACCACGGTGGCACCGGCCTGGGCCTGAGCATCTGCCAGCGCCTGGTGCAGATGATGCAGGGCGAACTGACCCTGCACAGCACGCTGGGCGAAGGAACCCGTGCCGAAGTGCGGGTATCGCTGGTGGAGGCTGGCAGCGAGGACGCGGCGGCACTGCTGGCCGAGCAGGACCAGACCGCGCTGCTGCCCGCTGCGTTGCGCCAGGCGCGGGTGCTGGTGATCGAGGATCACCCGACCAACCAGGCGATGATGGCGTGGCGGCTGCAGCAGCTGGGCGTGCCCCATGTACTGCTGGGCGATGGCCAGCAGGCGCTGGACCGCTTGTCGACGGAGTCCTTCGATCTGGTCATTACCGATTGCCGCATGCCGGTGCTCGACGGGTTCGGCTTCACCCGCCTGCTGCGCGAGCGCGAGGGCCGTAGCGGCCAGCCGCGGCTGACGGTGCTGGCGCTGACCGCCAGCGTGCTGGACGACGATGCGCGCCGCTGCCGCGAGGCCGGCATGGACGAGGTGCTGGCCAAGCCGCTGTCGCTGGCCACGCTGCGCACCGCGTTGCTGCGCTGGCTGCCGCAGGCACAGGGCCAGTCGTTCGAGGTGCCGGTGCAGGAGGCCGTCGCCGACGACGGTGAAGTGCTGCCTGATCTGGCCACCCTGCAGCAGCGCTATGGTTCACGCGCAGTAGCCGAGCAGCTGCGTGACAGCCTGCTGCAGGCCAGCGAAGGCGATCTGGCGGCCGTGCAGCGCGCCGTGCAGGCTGGTGACCGCGAGACCGCGGCGCTGCACCTGCATCGCCAGGCGGGCGGCCTGGGGGCCATCGGGGCACGGGCACTGGCTGGGCAGGCCAATGCGCTGGTCGAGCGGCTGCAGGATGCGGCCGAGACCGACCCGGCGCCGCTGTTCGCGGCGGTAACGGCGTTCGTGGCACGGCTGCAGCACCAGCTGCAGCGCCTGGCTCACTGAGCCGACTGCTGCTGCAGGTAGGCGATCACCAGGGCGCGGCGTTCGGCGCTGGGGAAGGCGTTGTACATGCGCGTGCCGGGCACCACATGGGTGGGCGACTGCAGGAACGCATCCAGGGTCTGCGCGGTCCAGGTGATGTCGGCGCGGCGCATGCCGTCGGAATAGCCGTAGTCGGGCAGGCTGCCGGCGCGACGGCCGATCACGCCGTGCAGGTTCGGCCCGAAGCGGTGGATGCCGCCGGGCTGCACGGTGTGGCAGCCGGCGCACAGCTCGAACGCGCGCTGCATGGCCTGCTGCTGCGCCTGTTCGGGCGTGGCCGGCACCGCAGGCGGGCGCTGGCAGGCCGTGGCAAGCAGGGCCACGGCAACGGCGGTGAGCAGGCGGGAGGCACGCATGGGCGGGCAGGATAGCGGTGCGGCAGAGCAGCCGGGCTGCGACACGCGGTCGCAGCCCGGGGCGATCACATGCCCGAGTAGTTCGGGCCGCCGCCGCCCTGCGGGGTCACCCAGACGATGTTCTGGGTCGGGTCCTTGATGTCGCAGGTCTTGCAGTGCACGCAGTTCTGCGCGTTGATCTGCAGGCGCGCGTTGTCGGCTTCGCCGACGAATTCGTAGACGCCGGCCGGGCAGTAGCGTGCTTCAGGACCGGCGTACTCGGCCAGGTTCACCTTCACCGGAATGCTCGGGTCCTTCAGCGTCAGGTGGCTGGGCTGGTTCTCGTCGTGGTTGGTGCTGCTGAGGAACACCGAGCTGAGACGGTCGAAGGTCAGCACACCATCCGGCTTCGGGTAGGTGATGCGGGTGTGCTTGGCCGCCGGTTCCAGGCAGGCATGGTCCGGCAGCGTGCGGTGCAGGTTCCACGGTGGGTTGCGCACGCCCAGCTTCGGCAGCAGCCACTGCTCCACGCCGGTCATCAGCGTGGCCACGGTCTGGCCCTTCTTGAACCACTGCTTGAAGTTCTTGGCCTGCTGCAGCTCGGTGAACAGCCAGCTGGCTTCGAAGGCCTTCGGGTAGGCGCTCAGTTCATCGTGCTGGCGGTCGGCAGCCAGTGCATCGAACGCGGCATCGGCGCACAGCATGCCGGTCTTGATCGCGGCATGGCTGCCCTTGATGCGGCTGGCGTTGAGGTAGCCGGCCTCGCAGCCGACCAGCGCGCCACCGGGGAACACGGTCTTGGGCAGCGACAGCAGGCCGCCGGCGGTGATCGCACGCGCGCCGTAGCCGATGCGGGTGCCGCCTTCCAGGTGCTTGCGGATGTCCGGATGGGTCTTGAAGCGCTGGAACTCCTCGAACGGGCTCAGCCACGGGTTCCTGTAGTCCAGGCCGACCACGTAGCCGATGGCAACCTTGCCGCCGTCAGCGTGGTACAGGAACGCGCCGCCATAGGTGTCGCTGTCCAGCGGCCAGCCGGCGGCGTGCACCACCAGGCCCGGCTCATGCTTGGCCGGGTCGATCTGCCACAGTTCCTTGATGCCGATGCCGTAGGCCTGCGGATCCTTGCCTTCATCCAGCTTGAAACGGCTGATCAGCTGGCGACCGAGATGCCCACGCGCGCCTTCGGCGAAGATCGTGTACTTGGCCTGCAAGGCCATGCCGCGCTCGAAGGCCGGGCCGATGCTGCCGTCCTTTTCGATGCCCATGTCGCCGGTGGCCACGCCGATCACTTCACCGTTGTCGCCGTACAGCACCTCGGCGGCGGCGAAGCCCGGGAAGATCGCCACTTCCAGCGCCTCGGCCTGCTGCGCCAGCCAGCGGGTCACTTCGCCCAGGCTGATGATGTAGTTGCCTTCGTTGTGGAAGCACTCCGGCAGCAGCGCGTGGGGGGTGCTGCGCGAACCGGTCTCGCTGAGGAACAGGAATTCGTCGCGGGTGACCTTCTGCTTCAGCGGCGCGCCGCGCTCGGCCCAGTCCGGGAACAATTCGGTCAGTGCGCGCGGGTCCATCACCGCGCCGGACAGCACGTGCGCGCCCGGTTCGGAGCCCTTTTCCAGCACGCAGACCGACAGTTCACGGCCGGCCTCGATCGCGCGCTGGCGCAGGCGGATCGCAGTGGCCAGGCCGGCGGGGCCGGCGCCGACGATCACCACGTCGAACTCCATTACTTCACGCGGGGGCAGGGCGTTGGCTTCAGCGCTCATCGATTGCATGACTCGTGGGTAGGGCCGGCATCGGGGCCACCGGCGGTGCCTGGGAATCGCGCGTGCGGCCACGGGCGAAACGGTTGTTTGAATGTGTCAGGGTACCGGGCTGCGCCGGATCCAGCTAGATCGGCGATGTTCACGCCCGTATTGCTGCAATGCAGCGTAATGCTCGTGCCCGGGTAGGTGCCAACCTGGGTTGGCACAGTGTTTCACCGCCCGGACCCGCTTCCGTGTGGACCAAGGTCCACCTCTACCAGACGCGATGCTTGCGGATGACCGACAATGGCCGGGTCCTGACTGCGTGTGAGTGCCATGGCTTTGCATCCGTACGATCTGTTCGATGTCGGTTCCCTGCTCAACGAGGAAGAGCGCGCGGTGCAGGAGAGCGTCGCCCGCTTCACCAATGAACGCGTCCTGCCGATCATTGGCGATGCCTTCGACCAGGCCCGTTTCCCCGCCGAACTGGTGCCGGAGATCGCGTCTCTGGGCCTGCTCGGTGCGACCCTGCCGGCCGAGTACGGCGGCGGCGACCTGGGTGCGGTCAGCTATGGCCTTATCTGCCAGGAGCTGGAGCGCGGCGATTCAGGCCTGCGCAGCTTCGTCTCGGTGCAGAGCTCGCTGTGCATGTACCCGATCTACGCTTACGGCAGTGAGGAGCAGCGGCAGCAGTGGCTGCCGGCGATGGCACGCGGCGAGCTGATCGGCTGTTTCGGCCTGACCGAGGCGCATGGCGGTTCCGATCCGGCCAGCATGAAGACCCGCGCGGTGCGGGACGGCAGCGACTGGCGCATCAGCGGCAGCAAGATGTGGATCACCAGCGGCCCGGTGGCCGACCTGGCCATCGTCTGGGCGCAGACCGAGGACGGCATCCAGGGCTTCGTGCTGGAGAAGGGCATGGCCGGCTTCACCACGCAGGAAATCAAGCACAAGATGAGCCTGCGCGCGTCGCTGACCGGAGCGCTGTTCTTTGACGACGTGCGTGTGCCCGACAGCCACCGCCTGCCGAACGTGAAGGGCCTGAAGGGGCCACTGGGCTGCCTGACCCAGGCCCGCTATGGCATCAGCTGGGGGCCGATCGGTGCGGCGATTGCCTGCCTGGATGAAGCACTGGGTTATGCCAAGGAGCGCGTGCTGTTCGGTCGCCCGCTGGCGGCCACGCAGAGCGCGCAGATCAAGCTGGCCGAGATGGCCCGCCGCATCACCACCGCGCAGCTGCTGGCACTGCAGCTGGGCCGCCTGAAGGAAGCCGGCCAGTTGCAGCCGCAGCAGGTCAGCCTGGCCAAGTGGAACAACTGCCGCATGGCCATCGACATCGCCCGCGAGTGTCGCGATCTGCTGGGCGGCGCCGGCATCACCACCGAACACGTGGCGATCCGGCATGCACTGAACCTGGAATCGGTGATCACCTATGAAGGCACCGAGACCGTGCACCAGCTGGTGATCGGCCGCGAACTGACCGGCATCAACGCGTTCTAAGCGGTGCGGGGATCGCCATCCACGCATGGCGTGGATCTACTGCACATGGCACCTGCTACGGCCACCTGGATGTGCTTTGGTAGGTGCCAACCTTGGTTGGCACATTCCTTCAGCGCCCGACCAGGCATTTGTGCGGACCAAGGTCCGCACCCACCAGGAGCGGTTCACACCCACCTGAGGCGGCTACGCGCCGCCAGCAAACCCGTGCTGCCGCCACGCTTCGTACATCACCACGGCAACGGTGTTGGAAAGGTTGAGGCTGCGGTTGTCCGGCCGCATCGGCAGGCGCAGGCGACGGCCATCGGGCAATGCATCGAGCACGTCCTGCGGCAGGCCGCGGCTTTCCGGGCCGAACAGGAACGCATCACCGTCTTCAAAGGCCACGCTGTCATAGCGGACGCTGGCGCGCGTACTCAGGGCGAACAACCGCTTCGCTGCGATCCGCGCCAACGCGGTGTCCAGGTCGGGGTGCACCTGCAGGCGCGAGTACTCGTGGTAATCCAGGCCGGCGCGCTTGAGCTGCTTGTCTTCCAGTGCGAAGCCGAGCGGCTCGACCAGGTGCAGCTGCGCGCCGGTGTTGGCGCAGAGCCGGATCACATTGCCCGTGTTGGGCGGGATTTCCGGTTGGAACAGGATCACGTGGAACTGGGGCGCGGCATTCATCGGCGCAGTGTACCTGCGACGGCGGCCGCCTTTACGGCGCACGCCCTGCACGGGGCAGGGCGGCACCGCTTACGGGCGCAGCAGGACCTGGGCGGTTTCGGTGGCCAGGGCCTGCAGGTCGGCGGCGCTCGGACGCACCTGCAGGGCCGGCAGGTTGACGATGACCGAGTGGGCGACGTTGGTAGCGGCGACAGCCAGGGTGGCGGCGTAGCGCTGGGCTTCCAGTTCGGCGGCCAGGGCGACGCGCTGTTCCAGGCTCGGGCGCACTTCCACCGAGGCCAGGGTGGTGATCGGCATCGCGGCGGCGACCGGGGCGGCGACGTAGCCGCTGCGCTCGGCCAGCTGGTCGGCGCTCGGGCGCACTTCCACGGTGGCCAGGGTCGGGATGCCGCTGGCCTGTTCCCAGGCCTGCTGGGCCAGCTGGTCGGCGGCCGGGCGGACCTGCACGGTGGACAGGGTCTTGATGGATTCGGAGGCCTGCACCGACGAAACAACCGCGGTGCCGGCGATCAGGGCGATGGCGATGGCAATGGTCTTGGCGTTCATGACGGGGCCTGTTTAGTGTTGGTGATCAGTGGTGTGGTAGTAAGGTAGTACACCAATTCTGGGGATGCAAGGAGAATTTTCGATTTCCTGCATTTGTTCAGCCTTCAGTCATCTTTCGTCTGAAGCCCTTCCTGGCGCAGGAAATACCAAGCAATCCCCGTGCCAACTTTTAGTTATTGATTTGCAAGGCTTTTATGTGGTTCCGAAAGTGTCCGGTGGGCGGACACCTGTCCATTCGATACGCCGCGGACACTGTCCGGACGCCTTGAGCCGGCGCATGTGACGTTTCAGAAGTGCCCGTGGGCGCCGGGCTGGATGGCCATCGGGGCAAACACCCCCAGTGACTGGCGACCGATTCCTGCCGCTGCCTGCGCAGGCTAGGATCGGGGTTCACCTATGTGACCAAGGATCCGGATATGTCTCTCGCCCTTCGCCCGCGCGCTGCACTGCTGGCCGTCGCCCTCAGCACCGCCCTGGGTACGCTTGCGCCCACCTCTGCGCTTGCCGCCAAGCCGGCGGCACCGGCCAAGGTCGATATCCCGTACGAGCAGTTCACCCTGCCCAACGGCCTGCGCGTGATCGTGCATACCGATCGCAAGGCGCCGATCGTCGCGGTCAATGTCTGGTACCACGTGGGCAGCAAGGACGAGCCGGCGGGCCGTACCGGCTTCGCGCACCTGTTTGAACACCTGATGTTCCAGGGCAGCGAAAACCACGACGGCGAATTCTTCGAACCGTTCAAGCAGGTCGGTGCCACCAACCAGAACGGCACCACCAACACCGATCGCACCAACTATTTCGAGAACGTGCCGACCACTGCGCTGGACATGGCGCTGTGGATGGAATCGGACCGCATGGGCCATCTGGTCGGTGCGATTGACCAGGCCGCGCTGGACGAGCAGCGTGGGGTGGTGCAGAACGAGAAGCGCCAGGGCGAGAACCAGCCCTACGGCCAGGCCTGGGACCAGCTCAACAAGGCGATGTATCCGGCCGGACACCCGTACCACCACGGCGTGATCGGTTCGATGAACGATCTCAACGCTGCTTCGCTGGATGACGTGAAGACCTGGTTCCGCACCTGGTACGGCCCGAACAATGCAGTGCTGGTGCTGGCCGGCGACATCGACCTGGCCACCGCCAAGGAAAAGGTCGGCAAGTACTTCGGCAGCATCCCGGCCGGCCCGACCATGGCGCAGCCGGCCGTGAACGTGGCCAAGCGCAGCGCCGACACCCGCGAGACGATGACCGACAAGGTGCCGCAGGCGCGCATCTACCGCGCCTGGAACGTGCCGCAGGTCGGCACCACCGAGGTCGATCAGCTGCAGCTGTTCGCGCAGGTGCTGGGCGGTGCCAAGTCCTCGCGCCTGAGCCAGCGCCTGCAGCACCAGGACAAGCTGGTGGACAGCATCGCGTCGGGCCTGTCGACCTCGCAGCTGGGTTCGAACTTCGTGATCATGGCGACGGTCAAGCAGGGCCAGGACCCGGCCAAGGTCGAGAAGATCATCGACGAGGAACTGGACCGGCTGATCAAGCAGGGCCCGACCGCGGCCGAGCTGGAGCGCGCGAAGACCGGTGCCCGCGCCGGTTTCATCCGCGGCATCGAGCGCATCGGTGGCTTCGGCGGCAAGGCCGACGCACTGGCCGAGTGCGCGGTGTTCACCGGCGACCCGGGCTGCTTCCGCACCTCGCTGGCCAACATCGAAAAGGCCAGTGCCGCTGATCTGAGCCGGCTCGGCGCGCAGTGGCTGGACAAGGGCAGCCACACCCTGGTGATCGCACCGGGTGAACGCGTGGCACTGAAGGAAGATCCCAGCCAGGCACCGAAGCCGTTCAATGTGCCGGCAGTGGACCCGAAGTACAGCACCCTGCCGGAGCAGGTCGACCGCAAGGCCGGCGTGCCGCAGACCCGCGAGTTCCCGCAGCTGAAGTTCCCGGCACTGCAGCGCGCCACGCTGAAGAACGGTACGCAGGTGATCCTGGCCGAGCGCCACGAGATCCCGGTGGTGCAGTTCAGCTACCAGTTCCCGGGCGGCTTCAGTGCCGACCAGGGCCGCAAGCCGGGCACTGCCAACTTCACCATGAGCCTGATGACCGAAGGCGCCGGCAAGCTGGGTTCGCTGGCCTTCGCCGATGCCGCTGACGCACTGGGCGCCAGCCTGGATGCCTCGGCCGGCCTGGATTCGATGAGCGTGGACCTGTCGGCGCTGAAGGAAAACCTGGCACCGTCGCTGGCGCTGTACCGCGACCTGCTGCGCGAACCGCGCTTCGAGCAGGGCGAGATCGACCGGGTCAAGGCGACCTGGATCGCCGGCATCCAGCAGGAGAAGGTCAACCCGGGTGCGGTGGCGATGCGCGTGCTGCCGCCGCTGCTGTACGGCAAGGGCCACCCGTATGCCATTCCGTTCACCGGTAGTGGTGACGAGGCGGCGATCAACGGCCTGACCCGCGAAGATCTGGTCGATTTCCACCACGACTGGCTGCGCCCGCAGAACGGCACCCTGATCGTGGTCGGTGACACCACCCTGGCCGAGATCGTGCCGCTGCTGGACAAGCAGCTGGCCGACTGGAAGGCCAGCGGCGATGCCCCGCAGGTGAAGGCGGCCACCGATGTCGCGCTGCCGAAGGGACCGCGCGTGTTCCTGATCGACCAGCCAGGCGCGGTGCAGGCCAATCTGTTCGCTGGCCAGGTGGTCGCGCCCTCCAGCGCATCCAGCTCGACCCGCTTCGACATCGCCAATGGCGTGATCGGCGGTGACTTCACCTCGCGCCTGAACATGAACCTGCGTGAGGACAAGCACTGGTCGTATGGTGCGCGCAGCAGCGCGATCAACTCGGTGGGCCAGCGCCCGTGGATGGCCAGTGCGCCGGTGCAGATCGACAAGACCGGCCCGGCGATGGCGGAAATGCGCAAGGAAATCGCCGCGTTCGCTGATGGCAGCAAGCCGGCCACCGCCGCCGAGGTCAACCGCATCCGCAACATCCAGACCCTGAGCTTGCCCGGTGCCTACGAGACCGCCAGTGCGGTGGCCGCGACCATCGGCTCGATCGTGCAGTTCAAGCGCCCGGACGACTACGTGCTGCGCCGTAAGGCCGAGATCGAGGCGATGACCCCGGCGCAGGTGCAGCAGGCCGCCACCGAGATCAAGCCGCAGGCCCTGACCTGGGTGGTGGTGGGTGACCTCAAGCAGACCGAAGCGGCCGTGCGTGCGCTGAACCTGGGCGAGGTGACGGTGATCGACGCCGAAGGCAACCCGGTCAAGAAGTAAGGCAATACCCGGCCCGCCATGTGGCGGGCCGGCTCCCCCGGTAGTGCCGGCCGCTGGCCGGCAACTCCGTGACCCGACGGCGGGGTCAGCGCCCCCTGCGGGGAATCCGACCCGCACCGGCTACCCCCGATTCAGGCTGTTCAGGCAGAATCCCCCCATACCCTTCCAGGATCTGCCCATGCGCGTTCTGCTGCTTTCTTCCCTGCTGCTCACCGTCACCGCCTGTACCTGGGTGCCGATCGAACCGGCCGGCAAGGCGACCCGCGTGCTGCCGGCAGGGCCGGTTCCGGCCGGCTGCATCGCCAAGGGCGAGGTGGTGGTGACCGTGAAGAGCAAGGTCGGCTTCTACAACCGCAACCCGCTGCGGGTGCAGGAAGAGCTGGAAACCCTGGCCCGCAACGAGGCCCCGAGCGCCGGCGCCAATGCCGTGCAGGCCGCCGCGGCCCCCGCAGATGGCAGCCAGCGTTTCGCCGCCTTCCAGTGCCCGCCGCGCTGAACGCTTCACCATACGGCCAAGGCTGAATTCGTAAAGATGCGGTGAAAGCCCGGGGGTTATAGAATAGCGCCCCCTTTTGCCTGAGCCTTGGCGCTAACCTCGATGCTCTTCAAGAATGTCTCGATCGCCGGCCTGGCACACGTCGACGCGCCGCATACGCTGACGACCAAGGAAATCAACGAACGCCTGCAGCCGACGTTGGATCGCCTGGGTATCCGCACCGATGTGCTCGGCGACATCGCCGGCATCCACGCCCGCCGCCTGTGGGACAACGGCGTGCTTGCGTCGGACGCTGCCACCATGGCCGGCCGCAAGGCACTGGAAGATGCGGGCATCACCGCGACCCAGGTTGGCCTGCTGGTCAACACCTCGGTCAGCCGCGACTACCTGGAGCCGTCCACCGCCTCCATCGTGTCGGGCAACCTCGGCGTCAGCGACGAATGCATGACCTTCGACGTCGCCAATGCCTGCCTGGCCTTCATCAACGGCATGGATATCGCCGCGCGCATGATCGAGCGTGGTGATATCGACTACGCGCTGGTGGTGGACGGCGAGACCGCCAACCTGGTGTACGAAAAGACCCTGGAGCGCATGACCGCCCCGGACGTCACCGCCGACGACTTCCGCAACGAGCTGGCCGCCCTGACCACCGGTTCAGGCGCCGCCGCGATGGTGATGGCGCGCTCGGAGCTGGTGCCTGACGCCCCGCGCTACAAGGGCGGCGTGACCCGCTCGGCCACCGAGTGGAACCAGCTGTGCCTGGGCAACCTGGACCGCATGGTCACCGATACCCGCCTGCTGCTGATCGAAGGCATCAAGCTGGCGCAGAAGACCTTCAGCGCCGCCAAGATCGCACTCGGCTGGGCCGTGGAAGAGCTCGACCAGTTCGTCATCCACCAGGTCAGCCAGCCGCACACCGCCGCGTTCATCAAGAACTTCGGCATCGACCCGAAGAAGGTCATGACCATCTTCGGCGAGCACGGCAACATCGGCCCCGCCTCGGTGCCGATCGTGCTGAGCAAGCTCAAGCAGCTGGGCAAGCTGAAGAAGGGCGATCGCATCGCGCTTCTGGGTATCGGCTCGGGCCTGAACTGCTCGATGGCAGAAGTGGTCTGGTAAAAAAGTCACCGCTGGCCTGCTGAGCGTTTGGCAGCGATGATTTTTCCAAGTGTCCAGGGGCCGGTTCTACCGGCCCTTTCTACAGGTGCGATTCGATGTCCCAGCTTCCCGGTTACCCCGCCCACCCGCAGCGCTTCGAGGTACGCCCCGGCCTGTCGATGAACTATCTCGACGAGGGCCCGCGCGATGGCGAGGTGGTGGTGATGGTGCACGGCAACCCGTCGTGGAGCTATTACTGGCGCACGCTGGTGGCCGGCCTGTCGGACACGTACCGCTGCATCGTGCCGGACCACATCGGCATGGGCCTGTCGGACAAGCCGGACGATAGCCGCTACGAGTACACCCTGCAGTCGCGCGTGGACGATCTCGACGCGCTGCTGAAGCACCTGGGCATCACCGGTCCGGTGACGCTGGCGGTGCACGACTGGGGCGGCATGATCGGCTTCGGCTGGGCGCTGTCGCACCACGACCAGGTGAAGCGGCTGGTGGTGCTCAACACCGCCGCGTTCCCGATGCCGGCGGCGAAGACGATGCCGTGGCAGATCGCGCTGGGCCGCCACTGGAAGATCGGCGAGTGGATCATCCGCACCTTCAACGCGTTCTCGTCCGGTGCCTCGTGGCTGGGCGTGGAACGGAAGATGCCGGCTGATGTGCGCCGCGCCTACGTGTCGCCGTACAACAGCTGGGCCAATCGCATCAGCACCATCCGCTTCATGCAGGACATCCCGCTGTCGCCGGCCGACAAGGCCTGGTCGCTGCTGGAACGCGCCGGCAAGGCACTGCCCTCGTTCGCCGACCGCCCGGCCTTCCTCGGCTGGGGCCTGCGCGACTTCGTGTTCGACCATCACTTCCTGAAGGGCTTCCAGGCCGCGCTGCCTCGGGCCCAGGTGCATGCCTTCGAGGACGCCGGCCACTACGTGCTGGAAGACAAGCAGGACGTGCTGGTGCCGGAGATCCGCGCGTTCCTGGACAAGAACCCGATCTGATCGGTTCCCGGGGCGGATCCCGGTAGTGCCGGCGGCTGGCCGGCAACCTCATGAACCCGGCGCGCATAGCGCGCTTGCCGGCCAGCGGCCGGCCCTACCACTACGCGGCGACCGGAGCCTGTGGTGGCGAGGACGGGCTGTTGCCGTTGTCGTCCGGATGGTCGTCGTCATTGTCGGCGTCATCGCGCCAGCGCCAGTCGGCCAGCGTCAGCGGGTCCAGGCCATAGGCGATGCGCGCCTTGTCGCACTGCGGGCTGGCCTTGCCGTACTCCCACGATGCATCCACCTCGCGGCACACGCTGGGCCGGTTGGGATGGATGGTGCAGCGTGAATACACGCCGATCTGCGCATCAAGCGCTACGCAGCGCACCGGCTTGGAATGGGTGCCGCGCATGCACAGGCGATGTGGGTCCAGCACTTCGGTGAGCTGGTGTGGCACGCCGCCAGGGGTGACCTCGTCCGATTCCATCCAGTGGAAGGCCACGCGGTATTGAGTGCAGCAGGCGCCGCAGGTCATGCAG
The DNA here is from genome assembly GCF_006970445.1 of Stenotrophomonas maltophilia. Taxonomy (NCBI): domain Bacteria; kingdom Pseudomonadati; phylum Pseudomonadota; class Gammaproteobacteria; order Lysobacterales; family Lysobacteraceae; genus Stenotrophomonas; species Stenotrophomonas maltophilia. The sequence goes on from NZ_CP033877.1 coordinate 199,684, forward strand.
GGATGTTGCATGGGCAAGCCGCCTCGGGCGGCAGTCGGAATCAGGAACGAGGGTGCGGATTTTCCACGAAGTGGGCCGCCGCGCAAGAAATTCCGTAAGCGGCGACAATGAACGGATGAACCGACCCTGCAACATTGCCGCGCGCCTGCCTGAACTGGCGCGTGAACGCCCCGACCAGATCGCCATCCGCTGCCCGGGCCGCCGCGGCGCTGGCAACGGCATGGCGGCCTACGACGTCACCCTGGACTACCGCCAGCTGGACGCCCGCAGTGATGCCATGGCCGCCGGCCTGGCCGGCTATGGGATCGGTCGCGGGGTGCGCACGGTGGTGATGGTGCGGCCGTCGCCGGAGTTCTTCCTGCTGATGTTCGCCCTGTTCAAGCTGGGCGCAGTGCCGGTGCTGGTCGACCCGGGCATCGACAAGCGCGCGCTGAAACAGTGCCTGGACGAGGCACAGCCGCAGGCCTTCATCGGCATTCCGCTGGCGCACGTGGCGCGGCTGGTGCTGCGCTGGGCGCCGTCGGCGACCCGCCTGGTGACGGTCGGCCGCCGCCTCGGCTGGGGCGGTACCAGCCTGGCCGCGCTGGAGCGCGCCGGCGCCAAGGGGGGGCCGATGCTGGCCGACACCGATGGCGAGGACATGGCCGCGATCCTGTTCACCAGCGGCTCCACCGGCGTGCCCAAGGGCGTGGTCTACCGCCACCGCCACTTCGTCGGCCAGATCCAGCTGCTGGGCAGCGCGTTCGGCATGGAGGCGGGCGGCGTGGACCTGCCGACCTTCCCGCCGTTCGCGCTGTTCGACCCGGCGCTGGGCCTGACCTCGGTGATTCCGGACATGGACCCGACGCGGCCGGCGCAGGCCGACCCGGCTCGCCTGCACGATGCCATCCAGCGCTTCGGCGTGACCCAGCTGTTCGGCTCGCCGGCGCTGATGCGGGTGCTGGCCCGGCACGGGCGGCCACTGCCGACGGTAACCCGGGTGACCTCGGCCGGTGCGCCGGTGCCCCCGGATGTGGTGGCCACCATCCGCAGCCTGTTGCCGGCCGATGCGCAGTTCTGGACCCCGTACGGTGCCACCGAGTGCCTGCCGGTGGCGGTGGTGGAGGGACGCGAGTTGGAACGCACCCGCGCGGCGACCGAGGCCGGTGCCGGCACCTGCGTCGGCAACGTGGTGGCTCCCAACGAGGTACGCATCATCGCCATCGACGACGCCCCGCTGCCGGACTGGTCGCAGGTGCGTGTGCTGGCCACCGGCGAGGTGGGCGAGATCACCGTGGCGGGGCCGACCGCCACCGACAGTTACTTCAACCGCCCGCAGGCCACGGCCGCAGCGAAGATCAGTGAGACGCTGGCTGATGGCAGCACTCGCGTGGTGCATCGCATGGGCGATGTGGGTTACTTCGATGCGCAGGGCCGACTGTGGTTCTGCGGACGCAAGACGCAGCGCGTGGAAACCGCGCGCGGGCCGCTGTACACCGAGCAGGTCGAGCCGATGTTCAACACCGTGGCCGGCGTGGCGCGCACTGCGCTGGTCGGCGTCGGCGCTGCCGGTGCGCAGGTGCCGGTGCTGTGCGTGGAGCTGCAGCGTGGCCAGGCCGACAGCCCGGCACTGCAGGAAGCGCTGCGTGCCAAGGCAGCGGCATGCCTGGCCGAGGCTGGCCTGCAGTACTTCCTGATACATCCTGCGTTCCCCGTCGATATCCGTCACAACGCCAAGATCGGCCGCGAGAAGCTCGCCGTCTGGGCCAGCGCCGAACTGGAGAAGCGCGTATGAAGATCCTGGTCACCGGTGGTGGTGGTTTCCTTGGCCAGGCACTGTGCCGCGGCCTGGTCGAGCGTGGCCACCAGGTGCTGGCGTTCAACCGCAGTCATTACCCGGAACTGCAGGCGATGGGCGTCGGCCAGATCCGTGGCGACCTGGCCGATGCGCAGGCGGTGCTGCATGCGGTGGCCGGTGTCGATGCGGTGTTCCACAACGGCGCCAAGGCCGGCGCTTGGGGCAGCTATGACAGCTACCACCAGGCCAACGTGGTCGGCACCGACAACGTCCTCGCGGCCTGCCGCGCGCACGGCATCAACCGGCTGGTCTACACCTCCACGCCCAGCGTGACCCATCGTGCCACGCACCCGGTGGAAGGCCTGGGGGCTGACGAGGTGCCGTACGGCGAAGATTTCCAGGCGCCGTATGCGGCCACCAAGGCGATCGCCGAACAGCGCGTGCTTGCCGCCAACGATGCGTCACTGGCTACCGTGGCGCTGCGCCCGCGCCTGATCTGGGGCCCGGGTGACCAGCAGCTGGTGCCGAGGCTGGCCGAGCGTGCGCGGCAGGGCCGCCTGCGCCTGGTGGGTGATGGCAACAACAAGGTAGACACCACCTACATCGACAACGCCGCGCTCGCCCACTTCCTCGCCTTCGAGGCATTGGCACCGGGCGCTGCGTGCGCGGGCAAGGCCTACTTCATTTCCAACGGCGAACCGCTGCCGATGCGCGAGCTGGTCAACAAGCTGCTGTCCGCTGTGGGTGCACCAACGGTAGACAAGGCGATCAGCTTCAAGACCGCTTATCGCATCGGTGCGGTCTGCGAGCGGCTGTGGCCGCTGCTGCGCCTGCGTGGCGAGCCGCCGCTGACCCGCTTCCTGGCCGAGCAGCTGTGCACGCCGCACTGGTACAGCATGGAGCCGGCGCGCCGCGACTTCGGCTACGTGCCGCAGGTCAGCATCGAGGAAGGGCTGCGCAGGCTGAAGGCTTCATCTGCTGCATAGGTCGCCATCACTGGTTGCACACCGCCAGATCGGGAGGATGGACCCACGCCATCCAACGGCCCGGACATCTGCGAGGAGCACCATGCTGCATTACGCCGTTATTTTCTTCGTCATCGCCATCATTGCCGCCGTGCTCGGCTTCTCCGGCATCGCCGGTGCCGCCAGCAACATCGCCTGGATCCTGTTCGTTGTGTTCCTGGTACTGGCAGTGATCTCGATGTTCCGCAAACGCGGCTAGACGAACGCAGGGTGGTGCCGGCCGCTGGCCGGCACGCCCCTTCTGTAGCGTCGAGCATGGCTCGACGCTACACAGAGCACCGCTACACGGCGCTGTGCAATCCGCGATCGGCGGCATGGCGCTCCTGCGCCAGCTCGATCAGGCGGGTGATCAGCGTGGTGTAGTCGACACCGCTGGCACCCCACAGCTTCGGGTACATGCTGATGCGGGTGAAGCCCGGCAGCGTGTTGACCTCGTTGATGACGATCTCGCCGGCTGCGGTGAGGAACACGTCCACGCGCGCCATGCCTGCACACTCCAGCGTTTGGTAGGCCTGCAATGCGACCTGCTGGATGCGTGCCTGGGTGTGGCCATCGATATCCGCCGGCACCACCACTTCGGCGCCATCTTCGTTGATGTACTTGGTGTCGTAGGCGTAGAACTCGTCGTGCACCACTACTTCACCGCACAGGCTGGCCTGCGGATGCGCGTTGCCCAGCACCGCACATTCGATCTCGCGGCCGACCACCGCCGATTCCACCAGCACCTTGTGGTCGTAGCGCAGTGCCAGCGCCAGCGCTTCGGCAAAGCCCGCTGCATCCTTGACCTTGCTCACGCCCACCGACGAACCCTGGTTGGCCGGCTTCACGAACAGCGGCAGGCCGAGCTGGGCGATCACCGCATCGACATCAACGTCCGCTGCCTGGTGGCGTCGGATGCACAACCACGGCGCTACCTGCAGGCCGGCGTCGCGCAACAGGCGCTTGGTCACGTCCTTGTCCATCGCCACTGCCGAGCCCAGTACCGGCGAGCCGACGAAGGGCAGGTTGGCCATGCGCAGCAGGCCCTGCAGCGCGCCGTCCTCGCCCAGCGGCCCGTGCACGATCGGCAGCACCACATCGATCTGGCCCAGCACGCTGGCCGCATCGGAGGGCTGCAGCTGTGCCTGTTCGGCACCGGGAAGGACCGCCAGCGACTGGCCGGAGCGATGCAGCGCGATGCGTGCCGGATCATCGGCATTGAGCAGGAAGGTCGCAGGCTCGCTCAGATGCCACTGGCCCTGCTTGTCGATGCCGACCAGAACCGGCTCGAAGCGCTCCCGATCGAGGGCGTCGAGGATGTTCTTCGCCGACTGCAGTGAAACTTCGTGCTCGGAGGACTTGCCCCCGAAGATGATGCCGACCCGGGTCCGTGCCATGGTGCTGCGATGTCCTGTGCGTTGCGTGGCCGTACAGCATGAACCTTCCATAGCCACCCAGGTGAGGCACAGATGAATCACCGGGCTGCCGGCTCGGGTAGCGGCCAACCTTGGTTGGCCCTCCTGACATCCAGCGCCGACCAAGGTCGGCATCTACCAACGCGAGATCCCATCAGCATTGGGGTCAGAGCCCGTTGCGCAGCAACGGGACCCACCCCGCCATCCCACGGAATGCATGCTGTTGGTGTTGAGGTTGCCGGCCAGCGGCCGGCACTACCGCGGGTGCCGGGCGGCAGCCCGGCCCAAGCCCCCCACCCACGCGGGTAGAATGCGCACATGGCTCTTTCCCTGCTCAAGTCCCTCAAGCCGGTCGCTGGCCGCGCCCTGCAGATCGCCCTGAACCGCGCACTGGCGCTGGATCCGGATACCCGCCATGCCCTGGCCAGCCTCGAGGGGCGGCACATCGACCTGACCCTGGAAGCGCCGTCGTTGGCGATGCGCATCAGCGTCGACGGCGACCAGCTGCGGGTCGGCCCGGTAGATGCGCAGGAAGCCGACCTGGCCGTGCGCAGCAGCCTGGCCGGCGTGTTGGCGCAGCTGCCACTGCTCGCCAATGCACGGCGCAGCGATACCAACAGCAAGGGCCGGGTGCGCGTGGCTGGTGACGCCGAACTGGCGCGCCGCCTGCAGCAGCTGGCCAAGGGCTTCGATCCGGACTGGCAGCAGCCATTCGTCAGCGTGTTCGGCGAGGTGCTGGGTGTGCAGGTGGCCAACACCCTGCGCAGCGCCCTGCAGCATGCGCGCCAGGGCGTGATCGACCTGGCCCACAGCGCCGCCGAATTCATCACCGAGGAATCACGCGACGTGGTGCCACGCGCCGAACTGGATGCCTTCCATGATGATGTGGACGTGCTGCGCGACGACGTCGAGCGTCTTGGCGCGCGCGTGCTGCGCCTGCGGGGTGCCGCATGAAGGCCGTGCTGCGGGCCAGCCGCATCGGCCGGGTGATCCTGCGCTACCGCCTTGACGACCTGCTGCAGGGCACGCCGGCCGAGCGCTGGCTGCGTCTGGCCAAGCCGTTCGTGCCGCGTGCCTCGGCCGACATTGCCGCACAGTCGCGCGGTGCGCGCCTGCGCCTGGCGCTGCAGGATCTCGGCCCGATCTTCGTCAAGTTCGGCCAGATCCTGTCCACCCGCCGCGACCTGGTGCCGCCGGACGTGGCCAACGAGCTGACCCTGCTGCAGGACCGGGTCAAGCCGTTCGACGGCGATACCGCGCGCCGCATCGTCGAGGAAGCACTTGGTCTGCCGGTCAGCGAGGCGTTCGCCAGCTTCGATACCGAACCGCTGGCCTCGGCCTCGATCGCGCAGGTGCATGCGGCCACGCTGGCCGATGGCCGCCAGGTGGTGGTCAAGGTGCTGCGCCCGGGCATCGAGAAGCAGATCGACGCCGACATCGCGTTGCTCAACTCGCTGGCCGCCCTGGTCGAGCGCACCCACCCGCGTGCCGACAAGATCCGCCCGCGCGAAGTGGTGGCCGAAGTCGAGAACACCTTGGCCGCCGAGCTGGACCTGCAGCGCGAAGGCGCCAATGCCAGCGTGCTGCGCCGCTTCTGGGAAAACAGCGACGACCTGTACGTGCCGGAAGTGATCTGGAGCCATACCGCCGAGCGTGCGCTGACCCTGGAGCGCGTGTGGGGCATTCCGTCCGACGACATCGCCGCGCTGGACAAGGCGGGCATCGACCGCAAGGCGCTGGCCGCCAAGGGTGTGCGGGTGTTCTACACCCAGGTGTTCCGCGACAACTTCTTCCACGCCGATGCGCACGCCGGCAACATCTGGGTCGACACCGATCCGTCACGCCGCGCCAATCCGCGCTTCATCGCGCTGGACTTCGGCATCATGGGCCAGCTCTCGCAGGAAGATCAGTACTACCTGGCCGAGAATTTCATGGCCATCTTCAATCGCGATTACCGCCGCATCGCCGAACTGCATGTGCAGGCGCGCTGGATGCCCGACAACGTGCGCATCGATGATCTGGAAGCGGCCGTGCGTTCGGTGTGCGAGCCGTACTTCACCCGTCCGCTGTCGCAGATCTCGTTGGCCGAAGTGTTGATGAAGCTGTTCCGCGTGGCGCAGCGCTACCAGCTGACATTGCAGCCGCAGCTGATCCTGCTGCAGAAGACCCTGCTGAACATCGAAGGTGTCGGCCGCCAGCTGGATCCGCAGATCGATATCTGGGCGGTGGCCAAGCCGGTGCTGGCGAAGATCCTGCGCGAGCGCTACAGCCCGCGCAGGGTGGTACGCGAGATCGGCAAGCGCCTGCCGGAGATCATGACCCACGCGCCGGACATGCCGCGCCTGGTACACGCCTGGCTGACCCAGCAGGTGGAGGGCCGCCATGAGCTGGCGATGCGCTCGCGCGATCTGGTCGCGCTGGATGCCAGCGTGCAGCGCCTGCAGAAGCGCGCGGTCGGCGCGATCACCGGCGTCGGCCTGCTGGCCATCGCCGCGCTGGTGTACGTGCTGCAGCCGCCAGGCTGGTACTGGGGCGACCTGCCGATGTGGAGCTGGGTGTCCGGTGCCGTCGGCGCGCTGGCGCTGGCGCGCGCGTGGTGGCGTTGATCCCTGTTTATCCAGAGTCGGCGGCGTCACACGCCGCCGACCGGCCACGCCTCTACCAGTGATAGCCCAGGCCCAGGTGCGACTGCACGCTCTGGAAGCTGTCCAGGCGCGTCTTGTGCCAGGTCTTGCCGATGCCCATGTCCAGCACCAGATGCTCACCCAGCGGCTGGCTGCGGCGCAGGAAGGCACGACGTGCATCGTGTTCGCGCAGCAGCAGCGGATCGGAATCGGCGGTGTAGCCGGAGGTACCGCTTCCCAGCCACAACTGGGTCGAACCACGGCCCTGCGCATCCTTCAGGCGCAGTGACAGCGTGGTGCCATGGCCATCGGGGCCATTGGACTGGCGATGCCGCTCGTGGCGCAGTGAGGCGGTCACGCGTGGGAAGTAGTGCGAGGCACCGACAGACCAGCCGCTCACGTATGCACCGGCATGGTACTGGGCGTACTTGCCGCCCACGCTCAGCACGGTCTGCGGTGCCACCTTCCACTGGATGTCCTGGTTGACCTGGCGGTTGACGAATACCGGATCATCGTTGGACGCAGTGAAGGCGGTGCGGGTCGAAAAGCGTGGACTCCAGCGCTGCTGCAGCGAACCCTGCACCCGGTTGCCGCCGAAGCGTTTGCTGCCGTAGTCGCGTTCGCCATGGGCCAGGCCCAGATGCCAGCGGCTGTCACCGCTGCGACCGGCCACATCCACGGTCTGTACGTCGCGCTTGCCGAAGCCATCGGTGTAGTCGGCATGATCCAGCTGCACCGAGACCCGGTCGATGCCGGCATGGGCGCTGGACACGGCCAGCAGCAGGGCGCACGGCAGTGCGCCACGGATGATCAATCGCATGGGGTTACTCCAGGGGTTGGGAATGCAGCGACTGCAGCAGCCGGTAGCGACCGGGCGGCAGGTTTCGTTCCACGGTGATGCGCGGTCCGAACTGGCTGCCCGGCGCGACGATGCGACCGGGCAGGATGATCACGCCGACACCCAGCGCGGCGCCTTCGCCGATCCAGGCGCCGAGCTTGTCGCGCTGGCTGTCGATGACGGTATCGCCGATGTGGACGGCGACCGTTGCACCATCCAGGCGATGGTTGCTGGTGCGCACCAGCGCACCCAGGTAGGCACGGGCGTCGACGCGGCTGTCGGCGATGAAGCACTGCGGGCCGATGCAGGCGCCGTCGCCGATCAGCGCGTTCTTCAGTTCACTGGCAAAGCCGACGCGGACACCATCGCCAATGTGCAGCGGGCCGCGCAGCAGCGCGTTGTTGCCGATGAGGCAGTCGCGGCCGATCGATACCGGTCCCTGCAGCTGGGCGCCGTCGCAGATGCGGCTGCCGGCGCCGATCTGCACGTGGCCCCGCACTGCCGCGCGTGGCGAAACCTGTGCACTGGGATCGACGTGGGGTGGCAGCGTCGAAAGCGCGTCGGCCATGGCGGCGAGATCATTCCACCACATGTGGATACCTGGTCGGTTTGTCGCGCACCGGTTCGCGGCCGGTGCACAGCCCGGCCACGCCGTGCATCAGCCAGATCGCGTAGGCGAGGAGCACGTACAGCATCGAGAACGCGGCGGCGGGTACCAGCCACACGCGACGGTGATGGATCGCACTGATCACCGCCAGCAACATGACGATGCCAATCCAGAACAACGGCATCACCGACAGGGCGAGGCCACCAGGCCCGTGCAGCAGGGCCGCACCGAACCAGACCTGCAGCGACAGCGCGATGCCGGCAAGGGCGAGCAGCATCATCGGCAGGATGCTGAACAGGCCGAAACGGGTCAGCAACAGGCCGCGGTGCAGGCGCATGCATACCGCATAGCCGACGATCCAGCGCCGCCAGCGTCGCCATTCCTCCACCAGCGTGTTGCATTCCTGCGGGTAGACCACGCAGCGCACGCTCTGGCGGACACGGTAGCCCTGCGCGACCAGCGACCAGGACATGTCCAGGTCTTCCACGCGGGTGCGGTCGGAGAAACCGACCTTGCGCAGCACCGAGGTACGGAACAGGCCACACGAGCCGGAGACGATGAACGGCGCGCCGCCGAGCCACTGCTGGAAGCTGCGCTTGATGACGATCATCGGCAGCTTCAGACTGGCACGCACATGCGGCAGGAAGCCGGCACCCTGCAGGCTGGACGAGGGCACGCCACCGACCGCATCGGCACCGCGTTCGATCTCGTCCAGCAGATGGCCCAGGCCATGGCCGTGCGGATCGATATGGGTGTCGGCGTCGGTCAGGAACACCTGCTCGGCGGTAGCGTGCTGCAGGCCATGCATCAGCGCACCGCCCTTGCCTGTGTTGGCCTGGTGCACCGCCACCAGCCGCCCGGGCCAGCGCGCCTGCAGCGCATCGAGTACCTGGGCCGTGTTGTCGGTGGAACCATCGTTCACGCAGATCACCCGCGCCACGTAGGGGTTCTGCAGCAGGCTGGTCAACGAGCGCTCCAGGCACGGCGCTTCGTTGTAGGCCGGCACGATCGCATCGATGCTGTACAGGCGCGTGCTCGGGCGGCGCGAGGCCTGCACGCAAACACGCACCAGGATGAAGGCACACATGGCCAGGAACAGCAGGGTTTTCATCACAGCACCAGCCGGTAGGGCACGAAGCCCTCGCTGGGGCCGATGCCGATCTGCTGGCCGCGGAACTGCGCGTGGCAGCGCAGGTGGTCCTCCTGCATGTAGTGGCGATCGCCCTGGCTGGCATGCTCGCGCAATGCGTGGATCTTCAGGTCCAGCTGTGCGCTGATGTCCTCGAACACCTGCGGTGCGAACTGCGGCAGGGTGCTGGGGCTCTCGTAGCAGAGGATCTGCGGGATGCTGCGGCAGGCGATGATCGACGCTTCGTGGACGGTGCGATGGTCCTGGTGGTGGTCTTCGCCGCACATCGTGTAGACGCGATGCGGTGCGATCTGCGCGCAGGCCTGCTCGATCACCGCGACGATGTCGTTGCGGCAGGCGGGAAAGCGCGTATCCGGAAAGTCCTGCTGGATCACCCCGGTCACGCCCAGGCGGCGCAGCGCACGATGCGATTCATCGCTGCGATCGATGCCGGCGTGGCAGCCACGGCCACCACGGCTGAGCACCAGCGCACGGATGCGTGCACCGTCGCGGGCCAGTTTGGCCAGGCTGCCGCCGCAACCGAGTTCGATGTCGTCGGGGTGGGCGCCGATTGCCAGAATGTCGAGAACCATGGCCGTGTCCTTGCGGAAACCAAGAGGGCAGCGGGCAGGTGGAGCGTCCCGCGTGAAGAAGGCGGGAACTATCGCAACGTGAACGCAGCGCCGGGCTAGGAGGAATACGAAATGTGGCCGGACAAGCCACAATGCCCACCCTTGCTGCGGCAAATGAAAGAAGCGATGACGATGCAGCTTTCGGAATTGAAGAACGAACTGGCGCGCTTCGGTGCTGAAAACGACGCGCATGAAACCGAGCGCGGTCGGCGCATGCTCAACATCACGCCGGACACCGGTGAATTCCTGTCGGTGCTGGTGCGCTTCGGCACTGCGCGCCGGGTGCTGGAGATCGGCACCTCCAACGGCTATTCCACGCTATGGCTGGCCGAAGCCGCCGCCGCCATCGATGGCCACGTGACCACGCTGGAATACGCCGAGGACAAGGTGGCGATGGCGCATGCCACGTTCGCGCGCAGCGGGCTGGCCGGGTACATCACGCTGGTGCAGGGCGATGCCGGGCAGTGGTTGACGCAGGCCGCCGATGCCAGCATCGATCTGCTGTTCCTCGATTCGGACCGCGAACAATACGCCGGCTGGTGGCCGCAGCTGCGCCGCGTGCTGCGTCCGGGTGGCCTGCTGGTGGTGGACAACGCCACCTCGCACGCCACGCAGATGGAGCCGTTGCGGATGCTGCTGGACGCTGATCCGGACTTCAGCACCAGCCTGGTCCCGGTGGGCAATGGCGAGCTGCTGGCCGTGCGCAACGCCTGACCGGCGCACCTGCCTATCTGGGGTCAGATCCCTTTTCCTGTGGAAAAGGGATCTGACCCCGATCAGGGCACCCGTATAATCCCGCGGTGAGTACCGAACCTGACACCCTCGCTGCGGTCGAGACTGAAACCGCGCCCCTGCAGCTGCTGCACCTGGATGAGCGCCTGGCCGTGGTCAACAAGCCCGCCGGGCTGATGGTCCACGACAGCAAGCTGGCCCGTGGCGAAGATGATTTCCTGGCCGACCGCCTGCGTGAGCAGCTGGGGCGGCCGATCTTCCTCGTGCACCGCCTGGACCGGGCCACCAGTGGCTGCCTGCTGCTGGCCTTCGACCGCGAGACCGCCAGTGCGCTGGGCAAGGCGCTGATGGGCGGTGAAGTGGCCAAGGACTACCTGACGGTCTGCCGTGGCTGGCCGGCCGAGCTGTCCTGGCGGGTGGACCATGATCTGGACGGTGGGCCGGGCAAGCCGGTGAAGAAGCCGGCGATCACCGATTTCCAGCGGCTGGCCACCGGCGAGCTGTCGGTGCCGGTGGGTGAATTCACCAGCTCACGCTACGCGCTGCTGCGCTGCCAGCCGCAGACCGGGCGCTTCCGGCAGATCCGCCGGCACCTCAAGCATCTCTCGCACCACATGATCGGCGACACCAGCCACGGTGATGGCCGGCACAACCGGATCTTCCGCATGCAGGGCGTGCACCGCATGCTGCTGCACGCCGAGCGCCTGCGTTTTCCGCATCCGGACGGTGGCAGCGTGGATGTCAGTGCGCCGCTGGATCGCGAATTCCAGAAGGCGCTGGACCTGTTCGGCTGGCAGGTGGACTGAAGGTGGCGCCGGGCTGTGCCCGGCGGCGGCCTGATTCCCGTTGCGCTGGCATTGCCGGCCAGCGGCCGGCACTACCTCATTTCTTTTCCGGCTCGTTGACGATCGCTTCCAGGTCCTTCTGCAGGTCCGCGAACAGCGGCTGCATGCGGGCCTGGATCGCCACCATCACGTTCTGCATCAGGGCCGGGGTCTTGTCCAGCAGGCTCTGGCCGGCGGCGCTCTCGTAGAACTCGGCCATCGCCAGCACGTCTTCCTTGCTGAAGGTCTTCTTGTACAGGTCCACGTACATCGGCCGCAGCTGCTGCCAGGACATGGCCTGGCGCAGGGTCTGGCTGGTCCGTGCCTGGATCCGCTTCAGCTGTTCCTGCTGCTGGGCAGTGAGCTGGCGCTGCGCAGCCACCTGCTGGAACTGCTGCTGCTGCATGGCTTCGATCTGCGGCACCATGGTGTCGATCATGCTCTGCGCGCGCGAGGCCGACAGCAGGCGGTTGATGTCGCCGTCGGTCGGCGGGGCGGCCAGGGCCGGGACGCTGGCTACGGCCAGTGCCAGCAGCAGGGCGGCGCGGCGCAGCAGGGACGGCAGGGCGGGTGCGAAGCGGGTCATGCGGGGCTTCCTGCGGTACATGGGACGGCCAGCATACCCGCAGCCAAGGCGAAGGCGGCGTGTTCGGTGCCTGATCGGCGGCATACGGGGCGCGATGCCGCACTCTGTCGCGTGCCTGCCGCTACAATGCGCGGATGGGCAGTGGACCGGTCACCATCAGCGCGCAGCTTGAAATCCCCGACGGCGAGATCGTCGAGCGGTTCGTGCGTGCCAGTGGCGCCGGTGGCCAGAACGTCAACAAGGTTTCCACCGCGGTGGAACTGCGTTTCGACGTGGCCAACTCGCCCTCGTTGCCCGAACCGTTGCGCACGCGCCTGCTGGCGCGGCGTGACCGGCGCATGACCGGCGAAGGCGTGCTGGTCATCGACGCGCAACGATTCCGCACCCAGGATCGCAATCGCGAGGATGCGCGCGAGCGGCTGGCGGCCTTCATCCAGGCCGGGCTGAGCGTGCCCAAACCGCGCAAGGCCACCAAGCCGACCCTCGGGTCGAAACTGCGTCGTCTGGACGCCAAACGCGGGCGCGCGCAGATCAAGCGCGGGCGCTCATCACGTGACTGGGAGTGATTGCTTGAACAACCCGACTTCGTTGCTGCCGGCCGTGCCGCCGCAGATGCCACAGGTCAAACCCAATGCCTTCCTGCGCTGGCTGGCGCGCTGCACCCTGCGCATGGGTGGCTGGAAGGTGACCGGCACACTGCCTGACATCCCCAGGCTGGTCTTCATCATCGCCCCGCATTCGTCCAACTGGGACGGCCTGTGGGGCATGGCGGCGAAGATCGCGCTGGGCATGAAGGTGAAGGTGCTGGGCAAGGCATCGCTGTTCTGGTGGCCGCTGGGCCCGCTGCTGCACAAGCTGGGCGTGATCCCGCTCGATCGCAGCTCGCCGCAGGGCACGGTGGGCCAGGCGGTGGACCTGCTGCGCAACAACGAGAAGATGTGGTTCGCCATCACGCCCGAGGGCACCCGCAAGGCGGTGAAGGACTGGAAGGCCGGCTTCCTGAAGATCGCCCGGATGGCCGACGTGCCGATCCTGGCCGCGTATTTCCACTACCCCGAAAAGACCATCGGCATCGGCCCGGTGTTCACGCCGACCGGTGATGACGCTGCCGACATGGCCGCCATCCGCGAGTTCTACCGGCCGTGGATCGGCAAGACCCGCGGCACGGTCTGAGCCGGCCGCAAGGCCGCCGAATAGACGCCACGTCCGGCACATGCCGGGCGAGCGCGACAGGAGTAGGGTGGAGGGCTGGTATCCCGTACCGTCTGCCCAAGGAGCGTTTCACATGTCGCGTACCGTAGTCCTGGCCGCCGCCATCAGCCTGGCGCTGGCGGCCTGTTCCGGCAAGGAGTCCACCCCCGTGTCCGAAGCCCAGAAGACCCCGGCCCAGCAGCCGGCGGAAGCCTCCACCAATCCGCTGCTGAGCGCGAGCACGCTGCCGTTCCAGGCACCGCAGTTCGACAAGATCAAGGACAGCGATTACCTGCCGGCCTTCGAAGAAGGCATGCGCCAGCACCTGGCCGACGTGCGCAAGATCGCCGACAGCAGCGAGCCGGCCACCTTCGACAACACCATCGTGGCGATGGAGCGCAGCGGCGAGACCCTGACCCGCGTGTCGCGCATCTTCTTCGGCTTGGTCCAGGCCGACACCAATGATGCGCGCCAGAAGATCCAGGAAGAAGTGGCGCCGAAGCTGGCCGCGCACCAGGACGAGATCAATCTCGATCCGAAGCTGTTCGCGCGCGTGAAGTCGCTGTACGATCAGCGTGACACGCTGGAGCTGGACCCGGTGCAGAAGCGCCTGGTCGAGCACTACTACGACGGCCTGGTGCGCGCCGGTGCGCAGCTGTCCGACGCCGACAAGGCCAGCCTGCGCAAGCTCAACGTGGAAGAGACCACCCTTTCCACCCAGTTCCATACCCGCCTGGTGGCCGCCACCGCCGCTGCGGCCGTCGTTGTCGACGACAAGGCCAAGCTGGCCGGCCTGGACGAGGACGCGATCAACAACGCCGCCAACGCCGCCAAGGACCGCAAGCTGGATGGCAAGTTCCTGCTGCCGCTGCAGAACACCACCCAGCAGCCGGTGCTCGGCTCGCTGAGCGACCGCGACCAGCGCGCCGCCGTGCTGAAGGCTTCGGAAACCCGCGCCGAGCGTGGCGATGCCAACGACACCCGGCAGACCGTGCAGCGCCTGGCCCAGCTGCGTGCGCAGAAGGCCAAGCTGCTCGGCTTTGACACCTTCGCCGACTACCAGCTGGGCGACCAGATGGCCAAGACCCCGGCCGCCGCGCTCAAGCTGCTGACCGACACCGTGCCGGCCGCCACCGCCAAGGCGCGTGCCGAAGCCGGCGAGATCCAGAAGGTGATCGACGCGCAGAAGGGTGGGTTCCAGGTAGCCGCTTCGGACTGGGACTTCTACGCCGAGCAGGTGCGCAAGGCCAAATACGATCTGGATGAGTCGCAGATCAAGCCGTACTTCGAACTGGACAACGTGCTGCAGAACGGCGTCTTCTACGCTGCCACCCAGCTGTACGGCATCACCTTCAAGCCGCGCACCGACATTCCGACCTACAACCCGGACATGAAGGTGTACGAAGTGTTCGACAAGGACGGCACCTCGCTGGCGCTGTTCTACACCGACTACTTCAAGCGTGACAGCAAGTCCGGTGGCGCCTGGATGGACGTGTTCGTCGAACAGGATGGCCTGACCGGTGCCAAGCCGGTGGTCTACAACGTCTGCAACTTCACCAAGCCGGCCGCCGGCCAGCCTGCGCTGATCAGCTTCGACGACGTCACCACCATGTTCCATGAGTTCGGCCATGCGCTGCACGGCATGTTCTCGAACGTGAAGTACCCGTCGATCGCGGGCACCGCCACCTCGCGCGACTTCGTCGAGTTCCCGTCGCAGTTCAACGAGCACTGGGCACTGGATCCGAAGGTGTTCGCCAACTACGCCAAGCACTACAAGACCGGCGAGGCGATGCCGCAGGAACTGGTCGACAAGATCCTCAAGGCACGCAGCTTCAACCAGGGTTATGCGACCACCGAGTACCTGTCGGCCGCGCTGCTGGACCTGGCCTGGCATACGCAGAAGGCCGATGCGCCGCTGCAGGATGTCGGCGCCTTTGAAGCCAGCGCGCTGAAGAAGTTCAAGGTCGACCTGCCGCAGGTGCCGCCGCGCTACCGCACCACCTACTTCGACCACATCTGGGGTGGCGGTTACTCGGCCGGTTACTACGCCTACTTCTGGGCCGAAGTGCTCGACCATGACGCCTACCAGTGGTTCACCGAACACGGTGGCCTGACCGCCGCCAACGGCCAGGAATTCCGTGACAAGATCCTCTCGCGCGGCAACAGCGTGGAGCTGTCGACCCTGTACCGCGACTTCCGCGGCAAGGACCCGTCGGTGGAACCGCTGCTGAAGTTCCGCGGCCTGAAGTAAGCGTGACCTGAAGTACGAAAGAAATAACGGCGGGGGCACCCCCGCCGTTTTTCTTTCTGTAGCGTCGAGCCATGCTCGACGTTCTTCTGTAGAGCCGAGCCATGCTCGGCTGCCTTTCCACGAAAAGCCAGTCGAGCATGGCTCGACGCTACAGAAGCGCGTTATGTCCCCACGTGCACCCGGTTGGCCTGCTCGGCCAGGCCCAGGTGATCCAGCGCGATATCCAGCGCCAGCACATAGCTCTGCGCGCCATAGCCGGCAGCGATGCCCAGGCGCTGGCCTACACCGGCCGGCAGGCACGGCTCGGCTACCGCGCCGTCGTCATGCACTTCCACATAGGCGTTGTGCAGGTAGGGCAGCAGGCGCTGCAGGCGCAGGCTGTTGGCACACGCACCCGGGTCAAGCAGGGTCACCTCGCCGCGGCTGTGGTCGGCCACGCGCAGCGCATCGAGCAGTTCCTGTTCCGAGCCACAGGCACGGATCGCCACGCTGGTCCCGGCGTCGATCGCGCGATGCACCAGCGACTTCAGTACCGGCGCCGGCAGTGGCATCGCGGTGCGGATCAATGCGCCGGCGGCTTCCGGGCCGCGGATGATGAAGATCGACATGGCTCAGCCCTCCTGCGCCAGGCGGCGGCCAACGATGGCCAGCGACAACGGGTAGCCGGCCTGTTGGCTGCGCTGGTCGACCACCACGGCGGCGGGGCCGTGCTGCAGGCGCAGGCGAACATCCAGACCCGGCTCGCTGGGCGACTGCAGCTCAATGTACTGCGCCGGCAGCCGTTCCAGTGCTGCCTGCAGCGCGCCACCTTCGGCCTGCCATTGCGCTTCGTCGGCGGCACCGACATCCAGCAGTACCCAGTCGGCCGAGCGCGCCTGCGGCTGGCACAGGCACTGGCGTACCTCGGACAGGCTGGCGCAGTCGCTGCACAGCACGCGATGGCCGGCCAGCTGTGCCGGCAGCTGCGGGCGCGGCGCCGACGAAGATGCGTGGCGGATCACCAGGAGGGTCATACAACACCTTGCGGAATGCGCCCTTTGGCGCGGTGGGCACACGATGCGCGTGCTGCCCGTAAAGGTGCGATGCCCGCTGCCGGGCCGGGGCGTAAAACCTGCGTAACCCCTTTTGTAGTGCCGAGCCCATGCTCGAAGGGCGGCGCGGGAACCTCTCCCGCCCGGATGTGGTCTGATGCAGCTACCACTCACCCGGAGCCTGTCATGGATGCTGTTGCCCGTCCTCCCTTTTCCGAACGCGCGCTGGTCTGGCTGAAGAAGGAAGCATTGCCGCTGCTGGTGATGCTGGGCCTGCTCGCCGCCGCCCGCGATACCCTGGCCAACCACTACGTGGTGCCGAGTGGCTCGATGCAGCCGACCCTGCAGCCCGGCGACCGGGTGGTGGTGGACATGCGTGCCTATGGCCTGCGTCTGCCGTTCACCGGCAAGGAACTGATGCCCACCGGTGTTCCGCAGCGCGGTGAAGTGGCGGTGTTCGATTCACCGGCCGACGGCACCCGCCTGATCAAGCGCGTGGCGGCGGTGGCCGGTGACCATGTGCAGATGCGCGAGGGCCATCTGAGCATCAACGGCCAGCCGCTGCAGATCGCCGACCTGCAGGACGTGGAAGCCTTCGGCGAGCGCCGTGCCCGCCTCGACCTGGACATGGGCGGTGGTCCGGACATCGCCGATCTGGTGGTGCCGGCCGGCAAGGTGCTGGTGCTGGGTGACCACCGCGGCAACAGCTTCGACGGCCGCTTCTTCGGCTTCGTCGACGCCGACAAGCTCTACGGTCGTGCAGTGGCGGTGTACTACCGCTCCGGCGACGGCTTCGAGTGGCAGCAGCTGTAAGCTGAATTGATACTTTCTGCATATCAATCGTGACCTATCAGGTTATGGATCGACTGGATCGACCGGCCTAGTCTGAGGCCCGTTCCCTCCCATGCCCGGCCGTCCCCACCGGCCCATCGATCCCATGACTGGCGAAACCGTGGCGGCCGTCGAACGCCGCCCCCACACTGTCGATTCCAGTGCCGAGACCCGCATCCAGCAGGGTACGCCGGCCTTCCGCCGCACCGCGCTGGCGCTGTTCCTGGCCGGCTTCTCCACCTTCGGCCTGCTGTACACGGTGCAGCCGCTGCTGCCCGAGTTCAGCCGTCACTTCGGCGTTTCTGCTGCCGGCAGCGCGATGTCGTTGTCGCTGACCACCGGTACCCTGGCTGTGGCGATGCTGCTGGCCGGCCTGCTGTCCGATGCGGTCGGCCGTCGCCCGTTGATGATCGTCGCGTTGCTGGCCTCGGCCATGCTGTCGCTGAGCACGGCGCTGGTGGACGACTGGACCACGCTGCTGGTGCTGCGGACCCTGCTCGGCCTGGCGCTGAGCGGCGTGCCGGCAGTGGCGATGACCTACCTGGTGGAGGAAATGGACAGCCGCGCGCTGGGCCTGGCGATGGGCCTGTACATCGGCGGCAACGCCATCGGTGGCATGAGCGGGCGCCTGCTGGCCGGCATCATCGCCGACCACTGGGGCTGGCGCTGGGGCATCGGCGTGGTCTCGATCATCGCCGTGGCCAGCACCGTGCTGCTGTGGCTGCAGCTGCCGCCGTCGCGCCACTTCCATCCGCGTCGTGACGGCCTGCGCCAGTTGCCGTCGCGCTGGCGCACGCTGTTCGCCGACCCGGGCCTGCCGTGGCTGTTCGCCACCTCGTTCGTGCTGATGGGCGTGTTCGTCACCCTCTACAACTACCTGGGCTACCACCTGCTGGCGCCGCCGTACCACCTCAGCCAGACCGTGGTCGGCCTGATCTTCAGCGTCTACCTGGTGGGCACCTTCAGTTCGGCGTGGATGGGCCAGCAGGCGACGCGTTACGGACGCGGCCGCATCCTGTCGATCTCGTTCGCGCTGATCGGCGCCGGCATCGCGTTGCTGGCGATGCCGTGGCTGAGCACGATGGCACTGGGCATCGCGCTGGTGACCTTCGGCTTCTTCGGCGGCCACTCGGTGGCCAGCAGCTGGGTCGGCAGCCGCGCCGGTACGATGCGCGCCGAAGCCTCGGCGCTGTACCTGTTCGCCTACTACCTCGGGTCCAGCGTGCTGGGCGGAGTCGGTGGCCTGGCCTATGCGGCCTGGGATTGGCTGGGTGTGTGCCTGTTCGCCGCCGTGCTGACCCTGATCGGTGGTGGCATCGTCTGGGCGCTGCAGCAGCGCGCGCCGCAGCCGGTCACGGCTTGATCCTGCTCTGGTAGAGGCCGACCTTGGTCGGCGCTGTGGCCGTGGGCCAACCAAGGTTGGCCACTACCGGGTGGATTGCACGTTCACCCTTCGGCGAACGCTTCACGCAGCAGCCCGGCGAAGTTGCGGATCAGTGGCGTCACAGCCTCGCGATGCCACGCCAGCTGCACTTCCGAATGCGCGCCGGCATCGGCCAGCGCCACGAAGCGCGCGCCCTCCACCCGGATGTGATCGCAGGACGACGGCAGGATTGCCGCACCCAGACCGGCAGCCGCAAGACTGATCAATGTCGATGCCTCACCGGCTTCCTGCACGATGCGCGGAGTGAATCCGGCGGCCGCGCACAACGCGATCATGTGGTCATGGATGCCCGCACCGGCGCTGCGGCGGAATGCCACGAACGGCTCCTGCGCGAAATCGCGCAGCGACAGCGTGCCCTGCTTCGACAGCCTGCGCAGGGCAGGGTGGTCGGCATGCACGATCAGCGCCAACGGGTCGACGAACAGGCTGTGCGCCACCAGTTCTGGTGGCAGCGCGCGCTTGCGGATGATGCCCACGTCCAGGCTGCCGTCGAGCAGCGCATCGATCTGCTGCAGCGTGTTCATCTCGCTCAGCTGCAGCCGCACCTGCGGGTACTGCTGGCGGTAGCGCAGGATCGAACGCGGAATCTGCGGTGACAGTGGCGTCGCCCGGGTCAGGCCGATACGCAGTTCGCCCTGCTCGCCGCGCTGCGCGCGCTGCACCTCGTCCACCGCAGTCTCCACCTGCTGCACGATGGCGCGTGCACGTTCCTGCAGCAGCTCGCCCGCAGGCGTCAGCTGCACACGGCGATGGCTGCGCACGAACAGGCGGGCCCCGATCAGGTCTTCCAGCTGGCGGATCTGCTGGCTGAGCGGTGGCTGCGACATGCCCAGCCGCTCCGCCGCCTGTCCGAAGTGCAGCGTGTCGGCGACGGCAAGGAAGTAACGCAGATGGCGGAGTTCGATGGACATGGGGCCAGTTTATTCATCGTCAGCCGGAAATGGGGTCAGAGCCCGTTGCGCAGCAACGGGATCCGACCCCGCCAGATCGCGGGAATCTGTCAGAGGCGGGGCGGTGTGGGTGGGCAGGACCGTTGGCACCATGGATGGCGCCATCGAGCCCCCAGGGATGGGTTCACGGCGTGTCCTGCCCACCCACACCGCCCGGCCATCCCACGGATAGCCCGCTGTTGCTGTTGCCGGCCAGCGGCCGGCACTACCGCAGGTGCAGGGCGCAGCCCTGCCGAACACCCCTCACCGCTCGGAATGCCCGCTCTGGTCGTAATCGCGCGGACTGAACAACTCCGGCTGGATCAGCTCGATGAACGCCCGCGCCTGCGCCGACAACGCCTTGCCCCGGCGCACGATCACCCCGTAACTGCGTTCCGGGAACCAGCGCTTCATCGACCGCGCCGCCAGCCGCTCGCGGTCGGCCTCGTTCAGGCACAGCGCCGGCACGATGGAAATGCCCATGCCCATCGCCACGTACTGTTTGATCACCTCCCAGCCCCCCACCTCCAGCGCCACGGTGTAGGCGATGCGGTGGCGCTGGAACACCTGGTCGACCAGCCGGTAGGTGATCTGTCGCTTCGGCGGCAGCACCAGTGGATAGCGCGCGATGTCGGCCAGTTCCAGCTCGCCACCGCTGGCCAGCGGATGGTCGTGCGGCGCGATCAGCACCTGCTCGAAGCGGTAGGCCGGGGCGTAGCTGAGGTCGGCCGGCACATCGGTCATCGAACCGATCGCCAGGTCGGCGGCATCCTCGCGCAGCAGGTCGGTGCCGTCGGCGCTGATCGCGTTGTGCAGGGTCAGGCGCACGTCCGGGTGGTGCAGGCGGAAGCGTTCGACGATCTTCGGCAGCAGGTACAGGATGGTCGAGCTGTTGGCGGCGATGTTCAGCTCGCCCGCGTCCAGGCCGCGCACCTTGTCGCGGAAGCGCGCCTCCAGACCGTCCAGGTTCTCCACCAGCGGCTGCGCCATCTCGTACAGCAGCTGGCCTTCGCGGCTGGGCACCAGGCGCCGCCCGCTGCGCTCGAACAATGGCACCCCCAGCTCGCGTTCCAGGGCCTGCAACTGCAGGCTGATCGCCGGCTGGCTGACGAAAAGCGCCTCAGCCGCCCGTGAGACCGAGCCCAGGCGCACGGTCTGGCAGAACGCGCGCAGCGGCTTCAGCCGGTCGGATTTGTAGGAAAAACGAGGGCTTGGCGGGGTGCGTGTGCTCATCGTGTCACAAGTATTAGCACAACTTATGTAGAACATTGCAAAAACTGTTTTGCCAAATACTCAAATCCAGCGGCACCGTGGAGGCGTTCCCCCACCGCTGGAGTCGCCCCATGTCCGCCGTCGCTTCCGCTGTTCCCACCCCCGCCACCAAGGCCACCCCCGGCATCGCCCTGGCGACCCGCGTGGCTGGCCAGGACACCCTGCTGCCGGCGCCGCTGCTGGCCCTGCTGGTGTCGCTGCACCGCGCGGTGGAACCGGGCCGGCAGGCACGGCTGCAGGCCCGTCGCGGGCGCCAGGCGTTCTTCGACCAGGGCGGCCTGCCGGACTTCCGCGAAGACACCACCGCGATCCGCAGCGGCGACTGGACCGTCGCGCCACTGCCGGCCGCGCTGCAGGACCGCCGCGTCGAGATCACCGGCCCGACCGATCCGAAGATGGTCATCAACGCGCTGAACTCGGGCGCCAAGGTGTTCATGGCCGACTTCGAGGATTCGACCTCGCCGACCTGGCGCAACCTGCTGGCCGGCCAGCAGTCGCTGGCCGCTGCGGTGCGCGGCGAGCTGGAATACACCGCACCGGCGTCCAACGGGAAGGCCGGCAAGCACTACCGCCTGCGCCCGTACGACGAGCAGGCGGTGCTGATCGTGCGCCCGCGTGGCTGGCACCTGGACGAGAAGCATGTGCGCATCGATGGCCAGTTCATTGCCGGTGGCCTGTTCGACGCGGCGGTGTTCGCCTTCCACAACGCCCGCACCCTGCAGGCGAAGGATCGTGGCCCGTACTTCTACCTGCCCAAGCTGCAGAGCATGGAAGAGGCGGCGCTGTGGGAGACCGCGCTGTCGCACATCGAGGGCATGCTCGGCCTGCCGCACGGCCAGATCAAGGTGACCGTGCTGATTGAAACCTTGCCGGCAGTGTTCGAGATGGACGAGATCCTGCACGCGCTGCGTGACCGCATCGTCGGCCTGAACTGCGGGCGCTGGGATTACATCTTCTCGTACCTGAAGACCTTCCGCCGCCATGCCGACCGCGTGCTGCCCGAGCGCGGCCAGGTGACCATGACCCAGCCGTTCCTGAAGGCGTATTCGGAACTGCTGATCCAGACCTGCCACCGCCGCGGTGCGCATGCGATGGGCGGCATGGCCGCGCAGATCCCGATCAACAACGATGCCGCTGCCAACGAACAGGCGATGGCCCGCGTGCGCGCCGACAAGCTGCGTGAAGTCAGCGCCGGCCACGACGGCACCTGGGTCGCGCACCCGGCGCTGATTCCGGTGGCGATGGCGATCTTCGACGAGCACATGCCCGGTGCGAACCAGCACAGCGTGCTGCGCCAGGATGTGCGCGTCGGCCGCGACGAACTGATCGCGCGGCCGCCGGGCACCATCACCCGCGCCGGATTCGAAGGCAACGTGGAAGTCTGCGTGCGCTATCTGGCGGCGTGGCTGGATGGCAACGGCTGCGTGCCGATCCACCACCTGATGGAGGACGCGGCCACCGCCGAGATCAGCCGCAGCCAGCTGTGGCAGTGGCTGCATACGCCGGGCCAGCAGCTGGACGATGGCACCGCGATCGACCTGGCCCTGCTGGATTCCACCCTGTCGCAGCTGCCGGCACGGCTGGGCGATAACGCTGCGTTGCCCGGTGGCGCGCGCATCAGCGAGGCCATCGCCCTGCTCGGCGAACTGAGCCGCAGCGAAGAACTGACCGATTTCCTGACCCTGCCGGCCTACGCGCGCATCGATTGACTGCCGCCCGCGTCTACCGCCGTTTCCCTCCCCGCTGCACGCACGAACCGAACTGGAGAAAGACATGAGCAAGCTGCCCACTGCCGAACAGATCCAGCACGACTGGGATACCAACCCGCGTTGGGAAGGCATCCAGCGCAACTACAGCGCCGCCGACGTGGTGCGCCTGCGCGGCACCGTCCACATCGAGCATTCGCTGGCCCGCCTGGGTGCGGAGAAGCTGTGGGCGTCGCTGCATGAGCGCGAGTTCGTCAACGCGCTGGGTGCACTGACCGGCAACCAGGCCATGCAGCAGGTCAAGGCCGGCCTGAAGGCGATCTACCTGTCCGGTTGGCAGGTGGCGGCCGACGCCAACCTGGCCGGCCAGATGTATCCGGACCAGTCGCTGTACCCGGCCGATTCGGTGCCGGCGGTGGTCAAACGCATCAACAACACGCTGCTGCGCGCCGACCAGCTGCACCACGCCGAAGGCAAGGATGACATCGACTTCCTGCAGCCGATCGTGGCCGATGCCGAGGCCGGCTTCGGCGGCGTGCTCAACGCCTTCGAACTGATGAAGGCGATGATCGAGGCCGGTGCCGCCGGCGTGCACTTCGAGGACCAGCTGGCCTCGGTGAAGAAGTGCGGCCACATGGGTGGCAAGGTGCTGGTGCCGACCCGCGAGGCGATCGAGAAGCTCAACGCCGCGCGCCTGGCTGCCGACGTGCTGGGCGTGCCGACCCTGCTGGTGGCGCGTACCGACGCCGAAGCGGCCGATCTGCTGACCAGCGACATCGACGGCAACGACAAGCCGTTCGCCACCGGCGAGCGCACGGTGGAAGGCTTCTACAAGACCCGCAACGGCCTGGACCAGGCGATCAGCCGTGGCCTGGCCTATGCACCGTATGCCGACCTGGTGTGGTGCGAGACCGGCAAGCCCGACCTGGAATTCGCACGCAAGTTCGCCGAGGCGATCCATGCGAAGTTCCCGGGCAAGCTGCTGGCCTACAACTGCTCGCCCAGCTTCAACTGGAAGAAGAACCTGGACGACGCCACCATCGCCAAGTTCCAGCGCGAACTGGGCAGCTATGGCTACAAGTTCCAGTTCATCACCCTGGCTGGTTTCCATGCGCTGAACTACGGCATGTTCAATCTGGCCCACGGCTACGCACGCCGCCAGATGAGCGCGTTCGTGGAACTGCAGGAAGCCGAATTCGAAGCGGCCGAGCGCGGCTTCACTGCGGTCAAGCATCAGCGTGAGGTCGGTACCGGCTATTTCGATGCGGTGACCCAGGCGATCCAGCAGGGCCAGTCGTCGACCACCGCGCTGACCGGCTCGACCGAGGAGGAGCAGTTCCACGGCGGGCGCAGCGAACGCGCCGCATGATGCGGTAGTGCCGGCCGCTGGCCGGCAACCACGTGCTCCTTCGGGCACCGCAGGGAAGCCGGCCAGCGGCCGGCACTACCGGAGCCCCGAAATCCGATCAGGGTGGCCAGGGAAGGGCCAGACAACGCCGGCCGGTCGGGGGACCTGCCGGCGTTGTTGTATCGATGCAAGGGTGCAGCGCGCGGGCAGCGTCAATCAGGCGCACCCCCGGCCCCGGCAACTTGGCCGAAACCCTGTGAAACCCGGCATCGGATTGATCCAGCAGGAGTTTTGCCCGGACACCCGTGACCAGAACGGGCCACCACCGATCTTCACATCAATCAAGATCGGCAGAAGGGTCAAAATGAGATAGGGCGCACACTTTAAAGCGGTGCTATGCTCCGCGGCTCACCAGGGGACGCTGGCGGCGGGTGCAGGGAATGACCGGCAGGGGTGCGGCCGAGAACAGTGATGTGACGACAGGTATCGCCCGGGTGGCGATGGCCGAGATCGTGCACGCTCTGTTGTCAGATGCCGAGGTGGCATTGTTTGCCAGATTCGCCCGCGCATGCAAGCTCCGTGCCGGACAGTGGCTGTTCCAGCGTGGCCACCGCGGCGAGCGCATGTATGTGATCCTCGAAGGCCAGATCGAACTGGACTTCGGCGAGGACCTGGTGATCAAGACGCTCGGGCAGCACGAGTTCTTCGGAGAACTGGGCCTGCTGGTCGGCGACCACCTGCGCAGCGCCAGTGCGCGCGCGCTGGTCGACTGCGATGTGCTGGAACTGGGGCCGGCTGATTTCCATCGGCTGGTCGAATCCGATCCCGGGCTGGTGGCCTACTTCCTGCGCCGCACGATCATGCGCGTGCTGACCAACGAGCAGGCACTGATCAGCCAGTTGCGCCGGCGCAACCACGATCTGGAAACCGCGCTGGACAACCTCTACATCACCACCCACCAGCTGACCCACACCCGTGAGCTGGTGCGCACCGATGAACTGACCGGCCTGCACAACCGCCGTGGCCTCACCCTGTACCTGCAGGAGTGCCGTGAGCATGCCGAGGGGCCGCCGCAGGCGCTGCTGCTGATCGACTGCGACCGTTTCAAGCAGATCAACGACCGCCACGGCCACCAGGCCGGCGACCGCGTGCTGCAGAGCATGGGCAACATCCTGCGCTCGATGGCCGGCGAACAGGACCTGGCCTGCCGGCTCGGCGGCGATGAGTTCTGCCTGATGCTGCGCCGTGGCAACCACGAGATCGTGCAGCACGCCGCCGAGTTCATCCTCAGCGCGGTGCACGGCCTGCTAGAGCGCAGCCATGGCACGCCGCACGTAAGCCTGGTCAGCATCGGAGCCAGCCTGCTGGATGCCGACGCGGACTGGAGCGAGTGGTATGCCAGCGCCGATCGGGCGCTGTACCGGGCCAAGCGCGATGGCGGCAACTGCCTGCGCTGGGTGGATGATCCGGACGACCAATAGGGAGATGCAGGCGATGAATGGCGACAACGGAACGTCAGCCCCGCATAGCCCACAGCTACGCGCCCTGCTGTTCACCGATCTGTGTGATTCGCTGCAACTGGTCGAGCGGATCGGCGATGTGGCGGCGGCGAGCCTGTTCCAGGAACACGACCGCCTGGTGCTGGTGCTGCAGCACCGCTGGAATGGCCAGCTGATCGATCGCTCCGACGGCCTGTTCATGCTGTTCGAGCGCGCCATCGATGCATTGGGCTTCGCCCTGGACTACCAGCGCGAACTGCATGCGCTGGGCCAGCAGCGCGCGATTGAACTGCGCGCGCGTGCCGGCCTGCACGTGGGTGACGTGCTGACCTGGGAAAACAGTGCCGAGGCGGTCCGCGTCGGCGCCAAGTCGATGGAAGTGGAAGGCCTGGCCAAGCCGATGGCGGCGCGCCTGATGATGCTGGCCCGCCCCGGCCAGATCCTGTTGTCGGCGGTAGCCGAATCGCTGACCCGCCGTGCCACCGATGCACTGGGCGAGCGCGGTACGCGCCTGCTGTGGAAATCGCACGGGCGCTGGCGCTTCAAGGGCGTGCCGGTGGTGCAGGAAGTGATCGAAGTGGGCGAGATCGGTGCGGCGCCGTTGCGCATGCCGCGCGCCAATGCCAAGGCGCGCCGTGACCTGCCGTTGTGGCGGCAGCCGCTGGTGCTGGCCGCTGAAGGTCTGGTACTGACGGTGGTGGTGCTGGGCGGCTGGCTGCTGCTGCGGCCGGAACCGGCAATCGCGTTTGCCGAGCGCGACTGGGTGGTGCTCGGCGATGTCGACAACCTCACCGGCGACCCGATCTTCGACGACTCGATGCGGCACGCGATCCGGATTGCGCTGGAGCAGTCGCGTTACGTGAACGTGCTGTCGGAGGGCAAGATCCGCGAAAGCCTGGAAATGGCGCGGCTCTCGGGCGATACCCGGCTCAACCGCGATACCGCGGCCGACGTGGCGGTGCGTGAGGGTGCGCGCGCCGTGCTGTTGCCAACCGTGCGGCAGAAGATCGGTGGCTACGAGCTGGCCATCGATGTCGCTGCACCCGGCACCGGCCAGGTGATCCAGACGTTCACCGCCACCGTGGATCGATCCGATCAGATGGTGTTCGCGGTGGACGATGTGGTCGGGCGCCTGCGGCGCGGACTGGGCGAATCGGTGGCGAGCCTGGAACAGTCGTTGCCGCTGCCGCGGGCATCGACCCAGGACCTGCGCGCACTGCGTGCATTCGCGCTGGCGGAAAGTGCACTGGGCCAGCGTCGCTTCGAGGAAGCACGCAACCTCTACCAGGCCGCGATCGATATCGATCCTGGTTTCGCCCTGGCCTACATGGGCGTGGCCAAACTGCATGCGCGCGTCGAGGAAGGGCGGCGCGCACGCGAAGCCATGCAGCACGCGCTGGACCTGCAGGATCGGCTGCCGCCGCGCGAGCGGCTGTACCTGAAAGCCTGGATGGCCGAGCTGGAGCCGGGCGGCTGGGCGCTGGAGCAATGGCGCACCCTGGCCAAGGTCTATCCGGATTCGTTCGCGGGGCTGTCCAACACGTCCTGGTACCTGCTGCAGGCCAACCAGTTCAGCGAGGCCGAACCCTATGCGCGTGCGGCCGCAGTGCCGCAGGATCCGCTGCGGCTGTATCCGCTGGTCCATCTGGTGCGGATACAGATCGCCGCCAACCAACCGCAGCTTGCCGCCGAAACACTGGCCCAGGCGCAGGTCCTGCGCGGTCGTGATGATGCTGATGAGACCGGCGTGGATGTGCTGGTGGCGCAGGGGCAGTACGCGAAGGCCGCGAAGCTGTTGCCGCAGATCCATGCCAGCGATGCCCTGCAGCAGCGGATGAAGCTGCGTGCGCAGCTCCTGCTGGCTGCCGCGCAGCGCGATTGCGCGGCCATGCAGCAGGCGGTACGCGAAGATGCACCGGCGCCGACGCTGATCGACCTCCAGGTACAGCGGCGCCTGCAGCACGCCAGCGTGGCGGCATTGTGCCCGGGCGCTGACCGCGCCGAGCTGCAGGCCATTGCCGCGCTGCTGCAGCCGATGCTGCAGGAGCGCGATGATCCCATGCTGCATGCCCGTGGCCTGCAGTGGCTGGCGCTGGTCCACCTGGCGCAGCGGCAGGGCCAGTTCGAACTGGCCAGGCGCTGGCTGGACGAGCAGCGGCCCCTGCTGCGCAGCCTGCGCAGTCCGGTCGCGGACCGCTGGCTGCGCATCGTCAGCGCCATGGATGAGCTGCAGTTGCAGCGGCCCGAGGCTGCCCGCACCCTGATCGAGCCGATGCTCGATGGCAACGAGCCGGTGCAGGCGCACGTCGTGCTGCTGCTCGCGCTGCGCGCACAGGGCGATGAAGCCGCCGTACGCCGCCAGCAGGCCTGGCTGGCCCAGCATCGCGGCCAGGCCATTGCCGAGGTCACTGCCCTGCAGGTGTGGCAACCGCTGAACGTATATGACGTCTCCACGTGGGCAACGCCGGCCACGGCCGGCGCACCCTGATGGCGGGTCAGCCGTCGATGCGCTCGCCGACCTTGCCGGCTTCGAAGCAGAACACCACGGTCATGGCCGCCACCGACCCGGACAGGTGGGCCTGCAGCCCATCACGCACTCGGCTCAGCTCCTCGACCGAGGCCAGGGTGCCGATCTTCATGCAGTCGTTCTCGCCGACCGCACCGTCCAGGCCGATCGAGGCCAGGGCCTTGGCCGGCGAAGCGGTGAAGTGGCTGCGGAAGTCGTCGTTGCCGATCAGGTGGTCCAGCAGGGTGCTGGCGTCTGCGGCGGAAAGGCGGGGATGGGTGCTCATGGGGATCGTCCGTAGGTGGAGTTTCTCGTATCGGCCGCGACAGCCTGCCATTGAGGGCCGCGCTGTGCACGTCGCTAAAGTTGGCCGCGCTGCGGTCGTTGCTGCTATGCCGGTTGTGCGGCAGAAGGAAGGAAACCCATGCGCCTGCGCCGCTGCGCCAGCCTGATGTTCGAGCCCCGCGAGGCGGTCACCCTTGACCTGCGCGCGATGCTGGCCGGCCAGGCCGAGATGGACAGCCAGATCAGCTGGGTAGCCCTGGCTGCCCATCTGGACCAGCCGCTGCCGGTGGACGCCGAGGAGCGCCAGCTGCTGGGCGAGCTCAGCGCGCACCGCTGGAGTGAACCGCCCGCCGATGCCTCCCCGGCCATGCTGGCCCGCCTGGTCGAGCAGGGCCTGCTGCTGACCGACCCGCCCAGCGAGGTGGGGCACCAGCTGCGCGACGAGGCGCTGCGGCGCAGCCAGTGGTGGCCACTGGCCGCGCTGGCCCATCGCCACGCGCGCTGGCAGGCCGTGGACAGCGTGGAGGACATGCGTCGGCAGGGGTTGGATACCGCTGCCGGCCTGCGCCAGCGCCTCGGGCCGCCGCCACCCGTGGTGCAGCCCATGCAGGGCGATTACCAGCCCCTGCCGCGCAGCGAAGAGGCCGCGTTCGACGCACTGCTGGCGCGCCGCACCACCTGCCGCAACTTCGACCCGCAGCGCGCGCTGCCGCTGCCGCTGCTGGCCCAGGTGCTGCAGCGCACGCTGATGGCCCAGGCGGTGCAGAAGGTCGAGCGCGATACCGAGTTCCTGAAGAAGAACGTGCCCTCCGGTGGTGGCCTGCACCCCACCGAAGGCTTCCTGCTGGTGCAGAACGTGGAAGGACTGGTACCGGGCCTGTACCACTACCACCCGGTGCAGCACGCCGTGCTGCCGCTGCCCTCGCCACCGCCGCAGGCACTGCCGGCGCTGGCGCGGCGGATGCTGTCCGGGCAGGAGTGGTTCGCCGATGCGCCGGCGCTGCTGGTGCTGGCGCCGCGTTATGACCGCTGCTTCTGGAAGTACCGCAACCACGCCAAGGCGCACCGTGCGGTGACGCTGGATGTCGGCCACATCTCGCAGCTGCTGTATCTGTGCGCGACCGAGCGCGGGCTGGCGGCGTTCGTGACAGCGGCCATCAACGACGCCGATGTCGATCGCGCCTTCGGCTTCGATGGCATCGGCCAGAGCGCGATGGCCATCTGTGGCCTGGGCTGGCGCAGTGCCACGCTGGACACGGCCGAATTCGATCCCGCCGGGCGGGTGGCGACGGGCGACGACCGCTGAGCGGCCGCCGCCCCGGCGTTCACGCCGCCTCGAAATCGACCAGCACCGCACCGTCGCCGACCTGGTCGCCGGCCTTGGCGCGGTAACCCTTGACCGTGCCATCGGCCGGCGCCTGCAAGGTGTGCTCCATCTTCATCGCTTCGAGCACCACCAGCGGCGTGCCGCGCTTGACCTCGGTGCCGGCGGCGACCAGCGTGGCCACGATCCTGCCCGGCATCGGTGCCAACAGGCTGCCGGCGTCGGCGACGGCGTGGTCCGATTCGCCCACCGGATCGTGCAGGGTGAAGCGGTGCTGGCCGTCGGTGCCGAACAGGTACAGCTGGTCACCGTCGCGCAGCAGCTGCAGCGACCAGCGACGTTCACCCAGCTGCACCGCCAGGCCCTGCACATCGGCCGTGCCGATCACCTGCACCGGTGCCGCGTCGTCGCACTGCACACGCCAACCGTCGGCCTGTACCCACACCTTCAGCGCGTGCCGGCGTTCGCCCTGCTGCAGCGGCAGCACGCGCGGCGCGGACGCGCCGAGGCGCCAGCCGTCCTGCGCCTGCCACGGCGAATGCGGGTCGCGCGCATCGCTGCCGGCGCGCGCGGTCGTGGCCACGGCGGCAACCGCCGCCAGCAGCCACAGGGCATCATCGCTGTCGCCCACCGCACTCAGCGCGGCCTGCTCGCGTTCGATCAGCGCGGTATCCAGCTTGGCGTGCGTGAACGAATCGGTGTTCACCAGGCGGCGCAGGAAACCGGCATTGGTGGTCACGCCCACCACCTGGCAGTCGGCCAATGCCTGGCTCATGCGGCGCAGTGCGGCGTCGCGGTCCACGTCCCAGACAATCAGCTTGGCAATCATCGGGTCGTAGTACGGCGTGATGCTGTCGCCTTCCTCGACGCCGGTATCCACGCGCACATGGGCCGACGGCGTCGGCAGGCGCAGGCGGCGCAGGGTGCCGGTGGACGGCAGGAAGCCGCGGTCGGCATCCTCGGCATACAGCCGCGCTTCGATCGCGTGGCCGTGGATGGCCAGCTGGTCCTGGCGCAGCGGCAGCGGCAGGCCCGAGGCCACGCGCAGCTGCCACTCCACCAGGTCGGTGCCGGTGATGTACTCGGTCACCGGGTGCTCGACCTGCAGGCGGGTGTTCATTTCCATGAAGTAGAAATCGCCATCCGGGCCGGCGATGAATTCCACCGTGCCCGCACCCTCATAGCCCACCGCACGCGCGGCATCGACCGCGGCCTTGCCCATCGCAGCACGACGCTCGGGACTCATGCCCGGCGCGGGTGCTTCTTCCAGTACCTTCTGATGGCGGCGCTGCACCGAGCAGTCGCGCTCGAACAGGTAGACCGCCTCACCGTGGCTGTCGCCGAACACCTGGATCTCGATATGGCGCGGGCGCTCGACATACTTCTCGACCAGCACGTGGTCGTTGCCGAACGCCGAGGCCGCCTCGCGCTGGCAGCTGGCCAGTGCATCGACGAAGTCTTCGCTGCGTTCGACCTTGCGCATGCCCTTGCCACCGCCACCGGCGCTGGCCTTGATCAGCACCGGGTAGCCGATGCCGTCGGCCTGCGTGCGCAGGAAGTCCGGCGCCTGCTGGTCACCGTGGTAACCCGGCGTCAGCGGTACACCGGCCTTGGCCATCAGCGCCTTGGCCGCGCTCTTGTCGCCCATCGCGCGGATGGCGCTGGCCGGCGGCCCGATGAAGGTGATGCCGGCGGCGGCGCAGGCATCGGCGAAGTCGGCATTCTCGGACAGGAAGCCGTAACCGGGGTGGATCGCCTGCGCGCCGGTCAGGCGTGCGGCGTCGAGCAGGGCATCGCCGCGCAGGTAGCTCTCACGCGCGGCGGCCGGGCCGATGTGGATGGCTTCGTCGGCCAGGCGCACGTGGCGTGCGTTGCGGTCGGCATCGGAATACACCGCCACGGTGGCGATGCCGAGGCGCCGGCAGGTGGCGATGACGCGGCAGGCGATCTCGCCGCGGTTGGCGATCAGGACTTTGGTGAACATGGCAACAGGCTCGGTCATGGCACGGGTTACATGCGGAACACGCCGAAGCGCGTCTGCTGCGGGGCGGCGTTGAGGCTGGCCGACAGCGCCAGGGCCAGCACCCGGCGGGTATCGGCCGGATCGATCACGCCGTCGTCCCACAGGCGCGCGCTGGCGTAGTACGGGTGGCCCTGCTGCTCGAACTGGTCGCGGATCGGTGCCTTGAACGCATCTTCTTCCGTTGCCGGCCACTGCCCGCCCTTGGCTTCGATGCCATCGCGCTTGACCGTGGCCAGCACGCTGGCGGCCTGCTCGCCGCCCATCACGCCGATGCGCGCGTTCGGCCACATCCACAGGAAGTTCGGCGAGTACGCACGGCCGCACATGCCGTAGTTGCCGGCACCGAACGAGCCGCCGATCACCACGGTGAACTTGGGTACCTTGGCGCAGGCCACCGCCATCACCAGCTTGGCACCGTCCTTGGCGATGCCGCCCTGTTCGTATTTGCGGCCGACCATGAAGCCGGTGATGTTCTGCAGGAACACCAGCGGGATGTTGCGCTGGGTGCACAGCTCGATGAAGTGCGCGCCTTTCAGCGCCGACTCGGAGAACAGGATGCCGTTGTTGGCGATGATGCCGATCGGGTAGCCGTTCAGATGGGCAAAGCCGGTCACCAGCGTTGCGCCGTAGCGCGGCTTGAATTCATCGAAGCGCGAACCGTCCACCAGCCGCGCGATCACTTCGCGCACGTCGTAGGGCTTGCGCGTATCGGCCGGGATCACCCCGTACAGTTCGTGTGCCGGCAGCAGCGGTTCTTCGGTTGCCCGCACCGCCATTGCCGGTTCCGGCTTACGCCAGTTGAGCTGGGCGATGATCGCGCGCACCCGCGCCAGCGCCTGCAGATCGTTGTCGGCCATGTGGTCGGCGACGCCGGAGATGCGGGTGTGCACATCGGCACCGCCCAGTTCCTCGGCCGTGACCACTTCGCCAGTGGCCGCCTTCACCAGCGGCGGGCCACCGAGGAAGATCGTGCCCTGCTCGCGCACGATCACGGTCTCGTCGCTCATCGCCGGCACATAGGCACCACCGGCGGTGCAGCTGCCCATTACGCAGGCGATCTGCGGAATGCCCTGTGCCGACAGGTTGGCCTGGTTGTAGAAGATGCGGCCGAAATGGTCGCGGTCGGGGAAGACTTCGTCCTGCAGCGGCAGGAACGCGCCACCGGAATCGACCAGGTAGATGCACGGCAGGTGGTTCTGCTCGGCGATCTCCTGCGCGCGCAGGTGCTTCTTCACCGTCATCGGGTAGTAGGTGCCGCCCTTGACCGTGGCGTCGTTGGCCACGATCACGCATTCCACGCCGCTCACCCGGCCGATGCCGGCCACCACGCCAGCGGCCGGCACGGCGTCTTCATACATGCCGTGCGCGGCCAACGGTGCGATTTCCAGGAAGGCGCTGCCGGGGTCGAGCAGGGCGTCGATGCGGTCGCGCACCAGCAGCTTGCCGCGAGCGGTGTGCTTGGCGCGCGCCGCCTCGCTGCCACCCAGTGCGGTGCGGGCGAGGGTGGCGTGCAGGTCGTCGACCACGGCCTGCATGGCGGCGCGGTTGCTTTCAAACGTTTCGCTGCCCGGTTGCAGCTGGCTGTTCAGGACGGTCATCGCGTTGGCCTTACAGGGTGCGCTGGAACAGTTCGCGGCCGATCAGCATGCGGCGGATCTCCGAGGTGCCGGCGCCGATTTCATACAGCTTGGCGTCGCGCCACAAGCGGCCGGTCGGGTATTCGTTGATGTAGCCATTGCCACCGAGGATCTGGATCGCCTGGCCGGTCAGCCAGGTGGCCTTCTCGGCGGCGTACAGGATGGCACCGGCGGCGTCCTGGCGGGTGGTGCGGCCCTGGTCGCAGGCGCGCGCCACGGCATAGACATACGCACGGCAGGCACCCAGGCCCACGTACATGTCGGCGATCTTGGCCTGGATCAGCTGGAAGCTGCCGATCGCTTCACCGAACTGGTGGCGCTCGTGCACGTACGGCATCACTACGTCCATGGCCGCGGCCATCAGGCCCAGCGGACCACCGGACAGCACCACGCGTTCGTAGTCCAGGCCGGACATCAGCACCCGCACGCCACCGCCGACCTGGCCCAGCACGTTCTGTTCCGGTACTTCGCAGTCCTGGAACACCAGCTCGCAGGTGGGCGAGGAACGCATGCCCAGCTTGTCCAGCTTCTGCGCAGTGGAGAAGCCCTTCATGCCCTTCTCGACGAGGAACGCGGTGATG
Source organism: Stenotrophomonas maltophilia (assembly GCF_006970445.1). Lineage (NCBI taxonomy): Bacteria > Pseudomonadati > Pseudomonadota > Gammaproteobacteria > Lysobacterales > Lysobacteraceae > Stenotrophomonas > Stenotrophomonas maltophilia. Next base: position 233,710 of record NZ_CP033877.1, read on the forward strand.
CCCTTGGCACCGGCCTCCATGTCGGTCTTGGCGTAGACCACCAGCACGTCGGCGTCCGGGCCGTTGGTGATCCACATCTTGTTGCCGTTGAGCACGTAGCGGTCGCCGCGCTTGTCGGCGCGCAGCTTCATCGACACCACGTCCGAACCGGCACCCGGTTCGCTCATCGCCAGGGCGCCGACCAGGCTGCCATTGCACAGGCCGGGCAGGAAGCGCTGCTTCTGTTCTTCGTTGCCGTTCTTGCGCAGCTGGTTCACGCACAGGTTGGAGTGCGCGCCATAGGACAGGCCGATGCCGCCGGACGCGCGCGAGATTTCTTCCATCGCCACCACGTGGGCCAGGTAGCCCATGCCGGTACCACCGTATTCTTCTTCCACGGTGAGGCCGAGCAGGCCCTGTTCGCCCAGCTTCGGCCACAGGGCCAGCGGGAACTGGTTGCTGGCATCGGCCTCGGCGGCCAGCGGTGCGACCTCGGCGGCGGCAAAATGGGCCACGCTCTGGCGCAGCAGGTCGATGTCTTCGCCAAGGTCGAAGTTCAGGGATGGCACGTGCATTGTGGTGGCTCCACGGGGGATGGCAGGGAATGGACGCACCCGGCGGGGGAGCGGGCGGCGGTGTACAGGACCGCCACCCGCACGGGCGATAGGCCCCAGCGTAGCGGGGTTCGGGTAAGAAGTGAATACGAATTCAAAAATTGAAACTAGAATCAGAACATGGCCTATAAACGCTCTGCATTGATGGAAGAACGCCTGGCGGGCGCCCGTGAACGGATCCTGCTGGCCACCCGCGAGCTGGTCGCCACCGGCGGCTGGCGCAATGCCCCGGTGACCGCCGTGGCGACCCAGGCGGGGGTGTCCACCGGCCTGATCTATCGCCACTTCCCGTCCAAGGCCGAGTTGTTCGTGGAAGTCCTCAATGCCGCCGTGGCCCACGAGGTCGCGATCATGGAGCGCATCGCCAGTGGCCCGGAGGTGGCCAGCGAGCGCCTGCGGCTGGCGATCACCGCCTTCGTCCGCCGCGCCCTGGCCGGGCCGGGGCTGGCGCACGCCTTCATCGTCGAACCGGTCGATCCGGACGTGGAAGCCGAGCGCATGCGCGGACGTCGCGCGTTCGGCGACGTGTTCCTGCGGCTGGTGGAGGAGGGCGTGGCGGCCGGTGAGCTGCCGGCGCAGGACGCGCATGTGGCCGCCGCCTGCCTGGTCGGTGCCTTCACCGAAGCCATGGTCGGCCCCACCGCGCCCAGCCGCGAAGCGCACCGCGACGAAGACGCGCTGGTGGATGCGATCTGCAGCTTCTGCCTGCGCGCGATCGGCGCCCCGGTAATCCGGTAGCGCCGGCCGCTGGCCGGCTTCTGTTGCTGGGGTCAGATCCCTTTTGCGGCGCAAAAGGGATCTGACCCCATCCCCCGGCATGTTGCGCCGCACCAGCAGTGACGCCTGTTGTCGCACGCAAAGCGCGTTCTATACTCGGTCCATCACGCAGTCGCTCAGCCGTGGTCCAACGACTATCAGCCAGGGGTAACGAAGAGTGCGGAATTACGATCTGGAGTTCCTGAAACGCTTCTCCATGGTGATCGCGCTGCTGGCGACCATCACCCTCGGCCTCATCCTCCTTGCCGCCTACATCCACACCCGGATTCCGCCCGAGGTGTCGCCGACCGCGGCCAAACGCACCGAACAGCGCATCTCGCCCACCGGCGCGGTCTATGCCGGCAGCACCGGCGCTGCCGCACAGGCTGCTGCCAAGGCCGCCGCGCTGGCCAAGGCTGCTTCGCAGGTGGCCTACGGCGGCACCAAGGATGGCAAGGTGATCTTCGACAACCTCTGCACTGCCTGCCATACCAACGGCGTGGGCATGGCGCCGACGCTGGACCATTCGCACTGGGACAAGCGCATCGCGCAGGGCAAGGACACCCTCTACAAGCACGCCATCGAGGGCTATACCGGCCCTGACGGCGGCATCATGCCGCCCAAGGGCGGCAACCCGGCCCTGACCGAGGAGCAGATCCACGCCACCGTGGACTGGATGCTGGGCAACCTGAAGTAAGTGGTAGTGCCGGCCGCTGGCCGGCAACCACGCGTCGCACGAAGGTCATGAGGTTGCCGGCCAGCGGCCGGCACTACCCAGGCTTTGCCTACCGAGGCCTGATCGCTCATATGCCCCCGCTGCGCAGGCGGGGTTTCGCATTTCAGGGTTAGTCTGTGCGCCCTCTTCCAAGGAATCGCCCGTCGATGCGCCGCCGCTCCCTCGCCCTTGCCCTGTCCCTGCTGCTGCCGGCCGGCGCCTTTGCCCAGGCCCAGCCCCAGGCCGCACCGGTCGCGACACCGGCCGCCGCGCGCAGCAGCGCCACCGTGGTGCTGACCGCCGCGCCGGCCGACTGGCGCGCGCTGGATGGCCAACGCGTGCGCATCGCCGCACCGCTCACCCTGGCCGGTACCGATGGCCTGGAGCGCTTCGGCCAGCTCACCGTGGCCTTCGATGGCCGCCTCTGGCAGCCGACCGAAGTGGCCGCGCCGGGTACTGCCGGCTATGAGCAGGTGATGGCCGACAACCAGCGTCGTCGCCTGCTGCTGGACGATGGCAGCGATGCCCGCGATCCGGCCAGCGTCGCCTACCTGCCGGGCAACCCGGTGCTGCGCACCGGCATGCAGCTGCGCAATGTGGAAGGCATCGTGCGCGTGGATGCGCAGGGCCGTCCGCGCCTGCAGGTCGAGGGTGCGCTGAAACTGCCGGAACTCAAGCGCCCGGCGGTGCCGACGGTGCCGGGCAGCCTGCATGTGGCCGCTTTCAACCTGGAGAACTTCTTCAACGGTGATGGCCAGGGCGGTGGCTTCCCGACCCTGCGTGGTGCGCGCACCCTGGACGAGCACAAGGCGCAGGTGGCCAAGCTGGTCACCACGGTCAACGCGCTGGGCGCCGATGTCGCCGCGCTGATGGAGCTGGAGAACGACGGCTACGGTCCGCAGTCCGCCATCGCCGAACTGGTCGATGCGCTCAACCGTGACCGCGGCGCGCAGGGTGACTGGCGCTTCGTCGACGCGGGCACCGGCCCCGGCGACAACCCGATCCGGGTCGGCATCATCTACCGCAGCACGCGCCTGCAGCCGGTCGGCAAGCCGGCCACGCTGACCGGCGGCCCGTTCGTCGAGCACAGCCGCGTACCGTTGGCGCAAGCCTTCCAGGGCAAGCACGGCGCGCCGTTCGTGGTGGTTGCCAACCACTTCAAGTCGAAGGGCTGCCGAGACGCGGCCGGTGCCGACGCCGACCGCAACGACAACCAGGGCTGCTGGAACGCCACCCGGGTGACTTCGGCGCAGCAGCTGCACGCCTGGCTGCAGACCGATCCGACCGGTACCGGCGCCAAGGACGCGGTGCTGCTGGGTGACTTCAACGCCTACGCGATGGAAGACCCGATCCGCACCCTGCATGACCTGGGCTGGCAGGACGCGTTCAAGGTTGCAAAGGTCGAGCATCCCTACAGCTACGTCTACAACGGCTACACCGGCCGCCTCGACCACGCGCTGCTGAACCCGGGCATGGCCAAGCGCCTGCGCGGTGCCGCCGAATGGCACAGCAATGCCGACGAGCAGGACGCCAGCGGCTACCAGGGCCGCAACGTGCAGGGCCCGTGGCGCAGCTCTGACCACGACCCGCTGCTGCTGGGCTTCGATAAATAACCCAGCAGTTGGGCATCCGCTTGGGTGTGGGCGCGTACATGGGGCGGCACTGATCCTGCTGTTGCTTTTGACCTGTCAGTCCGCCTTCAAGCGAGCCGAGCATCGCAGGTGAATCAGGGGCGAAGAGGCGCCGATGTCTGAGCGTAGCGAGTTCGGCGCCGTCCCCTGGTTCACCGAGAAGCGCAGGGTACCGGTGCACAGCACCGGCTCGCGGCTGGCGGAGCGTTTCTTTGGTTACTTTCTTTGCGCGCAAAGAAAGTGACACCTCTCCGGAGTTGCGGAAACGACTTGCCGGAAATGGTCCGTCGCAACCAAATGCTCACCCCCAGGCGATCAACCCGATCGCCAGCACCGCCAGCGCCAGACCTGCGCGGTTCCACCTCGTGGTGGCTTCGCCGAAGGCGAACACGCCCACCAGCGCCCCCAGCACCACCACGCCGATGTTCATCCCGGCGAACACGGTGGCCGGGCTGTCCGGCATGGACTGATGCGCGTGCACATAGAAAAGAATGTTGCCGCCGTTGAGCAGGCCCAGCAGCGCGCCCGCGCCCAGGTTGCGCCAGGCCAACCGGCTGCGGCCACTGGCGTGCCGCCACAGCTGCACTGCCAGCATCAGCACGAAGGCGACGCTGAAGCTGGCCAGCACCGCCGCCATCGACGGCGTGCCGGACAGCGCCACCTGCTTGAGCAGCACGTCGACCACCGCGAACCCGGCCCAGACGCCCAGCAGCCAGCCCCATCCACCCGGTGAGGACGCCACCGCCGGTCCGCGCGGGCGCAGGCTGATGGCCACCATCGCCAGCAGGCCCAGGCCGAGCCCGGCCAGCTTCCACGGCGTGGTGGTCTGGCCGAAGAACAGGAAGGCGGCGGCCAATGACAGCAGCAGCGACAAGCGTTGCGCCACGTCGCTGCGGACGATGCCGGCCACCGCCACCGCGCGGCCCAGCACCAGGAAGATCGACGGCAGCACCACGGCCAGCGCCAGCAATGACAGCCACGGGGCATGCGGCGCGCGCAGTGCGTCCAACGGCGGTTGCAGTACCACGGCGGTGAGCGTTGCGGCCACCAGATAGTTCCAGGTGACCATCTGCGCAACATCCAGCTGGCGGCGTCCGGCCACCTTCAACAACACCGAAACCAGCACACTGCAGATCACGGCCAAAGACAGGTAGAGCATGGGGCGGGCACAGGGCAGGGGCAGGGGACGGTATCATGGTGCCATGCACAAGCCTTCGTTCCCCGTCGCCCCCGGCGAAACCGCCTGCCTCGAACTGGACGGCCCGGCCGGCCCGCTGGAAGTGGTCGTCGACCTGCCCAAGGCCGATGTGCCGGTGCAGCCGATCGTGGCCATCGTCTGCCATCCGCTGTCCACCGAGGGCGGCACCCTGCACAACAAGGTGGTCACCATGACCGCCACCACCCTGCGCGAGCTGGGCATCACCACGGTGCGCTTCAACTTCCGCAGTGTTGGCGCGTCGGCCGGTGAGTTCGACCACGGCGTGGGCGAGCAGGATGATCTGAAGGCCGTCGCCGCCTGGGTGCGCAGCCAGCACCCGGACGACCGCCTGTGGCTGGCCGGTTTCAGCTTCGGCTCGTTCGTGTCGCTGAAGGCCGCGGGCGAGTTGCAGCCCGAAGCGCTGATCTCGATCGCGCCGCCGGCCGGCCGCTGGGATTTCGATGGCATCGCGCCGCCGGCCCGCTGGCTGGTGATCCAGGGCGAGCAGGACGAGATCGTCGACCCGCAGGCCGTCTACCAGTGGCTGGACACGCTGGACGCCCCGCATGAGCTGGTGCGCATGCCCGAGACCAGCCACTTCTTCCACCGCAAGCTGATCGACCTGCGCGGCGCGCTGACCCACGGCGTGAAGCATTGGCTGGGCGCAGCGGCATGAGTGCAACCGAGTTGACCCCGTCGCAGCGGTACGCGGAAGGGGTCGCCCGTGGCGACTGGCAGAACGACCCGGCCCAGCACGCGGCGCTGGCCGAGCTGGACCGGATCCATCTGGGCCTGCTGGACAGCGCCGAGGACGGCTGGCTGGACCGCCTGTCCTCGTTCTGGAAGAAGCCCGAGCCGGTGAAGGGCCTGTACTTCTGGGGCGGCGTCGGCCGTGGCAAGACCTTCCTGGTCGACCTGTTCTACGACGGCCTGCCGATCAAGCAGAAGTACCGCACGCATTTCCACCGCTTCATGCGCAGCGTCCACGAGCGCCTGCGCGAGCACCAGGGGCAGAGCGACCCACTGGCAAAGATCGCCCAGGAGTGGCGCAGCAACCTGCGCGTGCTGGTGCTGGACGAATTCTTCGTCACCGACATCGGCGATGCGATGCTGCTGGCACGGCTGCTGGAGCGCCTGTTTGCCGAGGGCGTGACCCTGGTGACCACCTCCAACACCGCGGTGGAGAACCTGTACCTCAACGGCCTGCAGCGCGAGAGCTTCCTGCCGGCCATCGGCCTGCTGCAGCGCTTCTGCGTGGAGCTGTACGCCGAAGGTACCGAGGACTACCGCATGCGCGCGCTGACCCGCTCGCCGGTGTACCGCGCACCGTTGGCCGCCGACAGTGATGAGTGGCTGGCCACGCGCTGGAACGAACTGAGCGGCGGCCAGCCGGCCAAGCCCGGCAACATCGAGATCGAAGGCCGCAAGATCCCGGTGCGCGGCCGTGGCAAGAGCATTGCCTGGTTCGATTTCGCCGCGTTGTGCGAAGGCCCGCGTGGCCCGTCGGATTACATTGAGATCGCGCACGAGTTCAACACCGTGCTGCTGGGCGGCATCCCCGCCTTCGACCGTTTGAACGAAGATGCCGCGCGCCGCTTCGTCAACCTGATCGACGAACTGTACGACCGCCACGTCAACCTGGTCTGCACCGCCAGTACCTCGCCGATCGAGCTGTACAGCGGCCAGCGCCTGCAGGGCGCGTTCGAGCGCACCGCCTCACGCCTGATCGAGATGCAGAGCGCCGAATACCTGGGTACCCCGCACCGGGCGTGAGGGGTGCCGCGGGTTGTAGAGCCGAGCCCATGCTCGGCTGCTTCTGCTGGCCGGCATCTGCTCGATGCCTTCAAGAGCCATGATGTTGCCGGCCAGCGGCCGGCACTACCCGATGCAGGCGGGGGCGTCGGCTGGGCAAAAAGCGTCAACGACTATCGCTTTAAGACTTGCCTGATAGTTCACCGGGTGGGGTCGGCCTAGCATGGCCGTCATCGCCTGACGTCGCGTGCCTGTGCCGCAACGGGGCCCCACCGAACGGGAACTGCCATGAACGCTCTTCTTTCGAAGCGGCGCGGGAATCTGTTGGCCTGGAAATGGCTGGCTGCCGCCGCGCTGCTCGGCCCGGCTGTGCCGCTGCAGGCGTCCACCTTTGCCCTGCAGAGCAATACGGTGATCCTGGAGGAGCGCGAGGGACGTACCGCGTTCAACATCAGCAATCCCGGCAGCGAGCCGATCCTGCTGCTGAGCAGCGTGGACGACCTGGACGGCCAGCCGATGGCCGGCAACATCCTGGTGACCCCGGCGGTGACCCGCATCGACCCGGGCCAGAGCCAGATCGTCAACTTCACGCTGAAGAAGGGCACGGTGCTGGATCGCGAATACATGCTGCGGGCGTCGTTCGAAGGTGTCACCCAGAAGAGCGAGCGCGGCATGCGCATGCCGATCCGCCAGCAGATCGGCTTCATCCTGCAGCCGCGTGCGGTTGCCGTTGCAGCGCGTCCCTGGCAGGACCTGCGGTTCTCCATCGATGGCGATCAGTTGACCGTCCGCAACAGTGGACCCCATGTGGTCCGGATCGGCCCCGAGTTGCGCCTGCAGCCCTCCGCCGCGTTGGGCGTGCTGCCGCATCCCTACCTGATGCCGGGCGAAACGCGTGTGCTGACCCTGGCGGGTGAAGTGGGCGGCAGCAACCGGCACGTCGAAATCGTGCCGCTGAGCCGCTATGGCTTCGCCAAGGACAAGGAACAACTGCCGCTGCAGCCGTGAGCGCGCGGCGATGACTCCACCTGCATGCAAGGACCCCACCCATGAGGCAGCCGCCGTCATTGGCGCCGGTTGCCGCCCTGGTGATCGGCGCGGGAGGAATGAGTAGCGCCACCGGAGTTGCCGCACAGGAGGTGCAGTTCGACCTCAAGCAGCTGGAGCGCAATGGCGTCTCGGCCGACGTTGCACGCTTCTTTGCACGCCGGGCCGGCTTTCTGCCAGGCGTGCACCAGGTTGACGCCAGTGTGAACGGCATGCGTCGCGAGCCGCTGCAGGTGCGTTTCGATGCTCAGGGTGAGCCTTGTTTCTCCGCCGAAGTGCTGGCGCAGCTGGGCCTGAAACAGGACGACCCGGAGCAGATCTGCGCGCCGCTGCAGCAGATCCATCCCGGTACCCGGGTCGAGCTTCGGCCAGGCAGTGCGCGGATGGATCTGGTCGTGCCGGCCACGGCCCTGCGCGACAGCAGCGCGGGCGGTGCCTTTCAGCGTGGCGGCAGTGCCCTGGTTCTCAACTACGACGTTTTCTCCCAACGCGTGCAGCGACGCACGGGCAATGACCATTCTTTAAGTGCACGCATGGAACTGGGATTCAATACCGCCAACTGGGCCGTACGCAGCCGCGGCGATTATGCACGGCGTCGCTCGCAAAGCCGCTACGTGCAGCAGGAAACCTATGCCCAGCGTGCGCTGGAGCGTGCCTCGGCGTTGTTCCAGGCGGGCCAGCTGAGCCTGGCCTCGGAAGGCTTCGGTGGCACTCCGGTGGTGGGGGCACAGCTGTTTTCCGATGACATGCAGCGCCAGGCCAGCCGCCTCAGCGTGCCGATCGAGGGCATCGCCGACAGCCATGCGGTGGTGGAAGTGCGCCAGCGCGGCAGCGTCGTGCATCGCAGCGTGGTGGCGCCAGGTGTCTATTCGATCAGCGACATCGCCGTGACCAGCCGTGGTACGGACCTCGATGTGGAAGTCCGGGAAGAGGACGGGCGCACGACCCGCTATCGGGTACCGGCACCGATGGATGTGCCGGAGGCCGATGCCGCGCCAGCCTTCCAGCTTGGGGTGGGGCGCTACCGTGCCCGCGATGGCGTGCACCTGCAGGGCAATGCTCCCTGGCTGGTCCACGCCGGGGGCGCCATGCAGCTGCACGCTGATACCCGTGTCAGCACGTCGCTGTTGCTTGCCCGTGGCTACCAGGGATTGGCGGCACAGTCCGGCTTCAGCCTTGGGTCGCGCAGCATCTGGGGCGTGGGGGCGCGTTTCTCGCATGCCGCGCAATGGGGCTTCGGCCACGAGCTGCAGCTGCAGGGCAATGCCAGCTTCGACAACGGACTCAGCCTCGGAGCGTCCTGGCAGCGCCGCAGCGCTGCGTTCGCAACGCTGGAAGACACGTTGTCGCTGCGCGATACCCGGCCGTGGCCGTGCGAACCCTGGACCTTGCCGGAAGCCTGCGCTTCGCGCAGCGAGCGGCTGCAGCAATCGCTGTCGGCCTCGGTGGGCTGGTCCAGCGCTACCTGGGGCGCGTTCTCCTACACGTTCTGGCAGAGCCACTATGGCGGCGATGTTGGCCGCGGGCAGACGCTGTCGGCGTCACGCCGGTTCGGCCGGGTCAACGTCAACCTGACCCTGCAGCATGCGCAGGGGCGGGGCAGCGCCGCGTTCGTCAATCTGCAGGTTCCGTTGGGACGCGGCAGTGTCAGTGCCCGTGCCTACCGCTATGAAGATGCGTCGCGCAACCTGGGGGCCAGTTTCCAGAGCCGCACCGCGGGTGGCCTGGCCTACAACGTGGATGCGTCGCACAGCGGTTCGCAGCAGCGGTTGGCGGTCGCGGCCAGCCAGCGCACCGCGTATGGCGCATTCAATGCGGGGGCCTCGCATATCCAGGGCCAGGCCCAGACCCAATATCTGGCCGCCAGCGGCGGTGTAGCGCTGGCCTCGGGGCGCACGTTGGCGTTTTCCAGCTCGCGCATTGGTGACACCTTTGCCGTGGTCCGGATTCCACGTGTGGCCGGGATCGGCCTGAGCGGCGCCGGCAGTGCCACCACCTCCGTGCTGGGTACGGCGGTGTTGCCGTCGATCACCCCGTACCGGCGAACCCGGTTGCAGCTGGAGGGGCGCACGCTGCCGCTGAACCAGCGCTTTGCCAGTACCACGCTTGATCTGGCGCTGGCGCGCGGCGCCGTCGCCACCCACACCATCAGTGCGCACCCGGTGCGCCAGCTGCTGCTGACCGTGCGCACCCGCGGCGGCGAACTGGCGCGGGTGGGTACCGCGCTGTACTCCGCCGAAGGCGACTTCATTGGCACCGTGATCGGCCAGGGCAACGCGATCCTGGACAACGAACAGATCGGCAAGCCGGTGCTGCTGGACGATGCCAGCGGTCGCTGTGAAGTGCACTACAGCGTGCCGGCCCGGTTCGATCCCGCGCGTCCCTACGAGGCGTCCGAAGGACGTTGCCTGTGACGGCCTCATTCCAGCGCCGCGAACGCGCGGTGTCCGTATTGCCGGTGGCGACCTTGGTCGCTCCGCCAATGGGTCGTCGCCGCAGACGATCCCCCCATCCCCCTCCAACCTGGGAGTTTCCACACCATGAGTAAAGTCCAGCTTTCCCTTGCCGCAACCGCGCTGGCACTGCTGTCGGCCGGTGCCGTGCACGCAGAACCCATCGCGCCCTCGACCCTGAAGGTCACCGGCAGCCTGGATGTACCGGCCTGCCTGGTCACCGCTGGCGATGACGGCGTCTACGACTACGGCAGCCTGGGCCCGGGCGATATCCGCACCGGCACCACCTACAACGTGCTCCCTGCCATCAGCAAGGCCTGGAAGATCGAGTGCGAAGGCGACACCTACCTGACCTTCAAGGTGACCGACAACGCCGCCGCGTCGGCCAGTGCGGTGGACTCGTCCTACTTCGGCATGGGTAACGTCAACGGCACCGGCAAGCTGGGCTACTACACGGTGACCATGCGCAACCCGAAGGTGAATGGCACCGCATCCAACGTGTTCACCACCAACACCACCGCCATTACCCGTGCGGCCACGGCGCCGTTGCGGCATAGCAGCTACACCATGGGCTGGGCGCAGACGGCGGCCAACCTGCAGCAGATCGGCCGCGTGTTCGAGACCGATCTGGATGTGGTCGCCAACCTTGCCGGCAGCCAGACCATGGGCGGCCCCATCACCGAGGACGCGAAGCTGGAAGGCTCGCTGACCCTGAACTTCGCCTACGGCCTGTAAGGAGGCTCCCATGCGTACCCCTATGATCCGCTCCTCGCTCGCGCTGGTCCTGCTGTCGGCCTGCGGCATGGCCTCTGCTGCCATTGCGCCCAAGGACCTGGAGGTGACCGGCACGGTGAAGACGCCGACCTGCGTGGTCAGTTCCGACAAGGATGGCGTCTACGACTATGGCAAGGTCAACGCCAGCCTCATCCCGACCACGGGCTATCTCACGCTGTCCACCATCGACCAGGTGTGGACGGTGGATTGCGGCAGTGGCAAGACCTTCATGTCCTTCCAGGTGGTCGACAACCGCGAGGCCTCCAGCTCCAGCGTCAGCTCGCAGAACTTCGGGCTGGGCGCGGTGGCGGGCTTCCCCACCAGCAAGCTGGGCTACTTCACGGTGACCCTGAACGGGGCCAAGGTCGACCAGGCCAACGTCAATGTGCTGCGCGGGACCAAGGGCGCGGCCTCTGGCACCGGTGCCGCCAGCACCTTCCTGGACAAGACCCTGTCGCACAGCTGGACCACCTCGGGCACCACCGGTGCCCTGCCGCTCAGCGGCAGCGTGTTCTCGATGGGCTTGCGGGTCAGCGCCTTCGTCGCCAGTGAAACGGTGCGCGGTGCGCCGATCACCGAAGGAACGCCGCTGGATGGCAACCTGACACTGAACTACGCCTTCGGTCTTTGACGGCAATGCCGGGGCAGGTGCAACGCCTGCCCTGGCTGCTGTCGGCCACCCCGCCGTCCTCTGGCAGGCCGGAAGTCACCCGTCCACCGGATTCCCACCGGCTGCCCACCACCTATCCACAGGGTTGTCCCTAGCCAGCTTCATCACTGTCATGTGAAGCTGTCATTGTTCCGTTTCCGCGGTGCGTTGTACCACCGCAATGACGCCTTTCGGGCTTGACTGCGCAGCCCGTTCCGGCAGGTCTGAAGCGTCTGATCCGGGCGCCGATGGCACGATCCTTGCGGCGCAAGGGATTGCCGAATTTCACTACATTTGGCGTTGACGGACCCCATTACCCCCACTATCTTGTGGCCGTCGGTCGCAGCAACCCCAATTCCAGGGGTTGCCCGGGGTACCCATCCGCGATCGTCAACGGCAGTGGCAGGCGCAGGGTCTCATCCCCTGCGACGCCGTCCTGCCATCCTGGGCTGTCATGTCCCGGGCTGCGTCACCCGATGCATCGAGCACCCCCAATCACGCCAAGAGGACACACGCCGTGAGCACCGAATCCAGCGCCACCATCGAGAAGGAAAGCGAATTCCTGTTGACGTCGCCGCCGACGGCCAACGCGATGAGTGTGACCAAGCGCAATGGGACCACCGAACTGGTGGACCTGAACAAGATCGTGCGCGCGGTGCAGCGTTCCTCCGAAGGCCTGCACGCCGTCGATCCGATGCGCGTGGCCACCCGTACCATTTCCGGCCTGTACAACGGTGCCACCACCCGCGAGCTGGACGAACTGTCCATCCGCACCGCCGCCCTGCTGATCGGTGAAGAGCCCGAGTACGGCCGCCTGGCTGCGCGCCTGCTGGCCAACTACATCGCCAAGGAAGTCTCGGGCCAGGAAATCTACGCCTTCTCGCAGTCGGTCAGCCGTGGCCATGAAGTCGGCCTGATCAACGACCGCCTGCTGAACTTCGTGCAGACCAACGCGCGCAAGCTCAACGATGCCATCGACATCTCGCTGGACCTGAACTTCGATTACTTCGGCCTGCGCACCCTGTACGACCGTTACTTGCTGCGCCACCCGCACACCCGCAAGGTGATCGAGACCCCGCAGCAGTTCTTCCTGCGCATCGCCAGCGCGCTGAGCGAGGACGTGTCCGAGACCCTGGCGCTGTACAAGCGCATGGGCAACCTGGACTACCTGCCGTCCAGCCCGACCCTGTTCAATTCCGGCACCACCCACGAGCAGCTGTCCTCGTGCTTCCTGCTGGATTCGCCGCAGGACTCGCTGGAGTCGATCTATTCCAAGTACGGCGACATCGCCCAGCTGTCGAAGTTCTCCGGCGGCATCGGCGTCAGCTACACCCGCGTGCGTTCGCGTGGTTCGCTGATCAAGTCGACCAACGGCCACTCCAACGGCATCGTGCCGTGGCTGAAGACCATGGATTCGTCGGTGGCCGCGGTGAACCAGGGCGGCAAGCGCAAGGGCGCGGCCTGTGTGTACCTGGAGACCTGGCACGCCGACGTCGAGGACTTCCTCGAACTGCGTGACAACACCGGTGACGAAGCCCGCCGTGCGCACAACCTGAACCTGGCCAACTGGGTGCCGGACCTGTTCATGAAGCGCGTCGAAGCCGACCAGGAATGGTCGCTGTTCGATCCGCGCGTCGTGCCGGAGTTCACCGACCTGTTCGGCGAAGCCTTCGAGCAGGCCTACCTGCAGGCCGAAGCCCAGGGCAAGGCCAACCGCACCATCTCCGCCCGCAAGCTGTACGCCCGCATGATGCGTACGCTGGCCGAGACCGGCAACGGCTGGATGACCTTCAAGGACAAGTGCAACCGCGCCAGCAACCAGACCCTGCGCGCCGGCAACGTGATCCACCTGTCGAACCTGTGCACGGAAATCCTGGAAGTCACGTCCAACGATGAAACCGCGGTGTGCAACCTGGGTTCGATCAACCTGGGCAACCACTTCGACGAGCACAACGAGTTCGACTTCGAGAAGCTGGCCGAGACCGTGCGCCTGGCCGTGCGCCAGCTCGATCGCGTCATCGACCTGAACTTCTACCCGATCGAAACCGCCCGCCGCGCCAACCTGCGCTGGCGTCCGGTCGGCCTGGGCTGCATGGGTCTGCAGGACGTGTTCTTCCGCAAGCGCCTGCCGTTCGACAGCGCCGAAGCCCGTGCCCTGTCGAAGAAGATCGCCGAAGCGATCTACTTCCACGCGCTGGAAACCTCCTGCGAGCTGGCCCAGGAACGTGGCAAGCACCCGTCGTTCAACGACACCCGCGCCGCCGGTGGCGAACTGCAGTTCGACGCCTGGAACGTGGTGCCGGAAGACACCGCACGCTGGGATGCCCTGCGCGCCCGCATCAAGGAACACGGCCTGCGCAACTCGCTGATGATCGCGATCGCCCCGACCGCGACCATCGCCTCGATCGCCGGCTGCTACGAGTGCGTCGAGCCGCAGGTGTCCAACCTGTTCAAGCGCGAGACCCTGTCCGGTGACTTCCTGCAGGTCAACCGTTACCTGGTCAACGAGCTGAAGAAGCTGGGCCTGTGGACCGCCGACATGCGCGATGCCATCAAGCTGGCCGAAGGCTCCATCGCGGGTGTGGCACAGATTCCGGAAACGCTGCGCGAGGTCTACCGCACTGCGTGGGAACTGCCGATGCGTTCGCTGATCGACATGGCCGCCGAGCGTGGCGCCTTCATCGACCAGTCGGCCTCGCTCAACCTGTTCATGGAAAGCCCGAACATCGGTGCGATGTCCTCCATGTACATGTACGCCTGGAAGCAGGGCATCAAGACCACCTACTACCTGCGTTCGCGCCCGGCCACCAAGATCGCCAAGACCACGGTGAGCGCCGCCGCACCGGCCAAGGTGTTCAGCCCGGACGAAGCCATCGCCTGCTCGCTGGAAAACCCGGAAGCCTGCGAGGCCTGCCAGTAAGAGCGGCACCGCCGCGCGGTAGTGCCGGCCGCTGGCCGGCAACCCCGGCCAACGATCATCACCCACGGTAGCGCCGGGCCATGCCCGGCGGCTCACCCAGGATTTCAAGGAAACACCCATGGCCGACAAGCCCAAGCAGATGCTGCTCGATCCCGGTTTTGAACTGACCCTGCGCCCGATGCGCTACCCGCAGTTCTATGACATGTACCGGAATGCGATCAAGAACACCTGGACGGTGGAAGAGATCAACTTCCAGATCGACATCACCGACCTGCACAGCAAGATGTCGCCGGGCGAGCGTCACCTGATCCACCGCCTGGTCGCGTTCTTCGCCACCGGCGACTCGATCGTGTCCAACAACCTGGTGCTGAACCTGTACCAGCACTTGAACGCGCCGGAAGCGCGCATGTACCTGTCGCGCCAGCTGTATGAAGAAGCGCTGCACGTGCAGTTCTACCTGACTTTGCTCGACAACTACCTGCCGGATCCGGAAGAGCGCGTCAAAGCGTTCGCCGCGGTGGAGAACATCGACTCGATCAAGAAGAAGGCCGATTTCTGCTTCAAGTGGATCGACTCGATCCAGGACCTGAAGCGCATCGAGACCCGCGCCGAGCGTCGCCAGTTCCTGCTCAACCAGATCTGCTTCGCTGCATGCATCGAAGGCCTGTTCTTCTTCGCCGCCTTCGCCTACGTGTACTACTTCCGTTCGCGCGGCCTGCTGCCGGGCCTGGCCTCGGGCACCAACTGGGTGTTCCGCGACGAGAGCGCGCACATGGAGTTCGCGTTCGAGTCGGTGCGCGTGGTGCGTGAGGAAGAGCCGGACCTGTTCGATGACGAGATGAAGCAGCAGGTCTACGACATGCTGGCCGAAGCCATCGAATGCGAAGTGCAGTTCGCCGAGGACGTGCTGTCCGGCGGCGTGGCCGGCATCTCGACCCGTGACATGCGCCAGTACCTGCAGCATTGTGCCGACCAGCACTTCGCCAAGCTGGGCATGGAAAAGAAGTACAACGTGCGCAACCCGCTGCCGTTCATGGAACTGCAGGACGTGCAGGAACTGACCAACTTCTTCGAACGCCGCGTCTCGGCCTACCAGGTCGGCGTGCAGGGCGAAGTCGCCTTCGACATGAACTTCTGATCGAAGAGGTCAGGCCTGTCGCAACGAAGAACCCCGGCCAATGCCGGGGTTTTTTGTTTCTGTAGCGTCGAGCCATGCTCGACTGCTGTTCGCAAGAAAGTCGAGCATGGCTCCACTCTACAATCAGCGCCGCCCTTCCACCGCCATGCGCACCGCCAACCCGGCCAGCACCTTGCGTGGATGTCGGTTATCCATTCCCGAGCCGTTGCCAGCGGGCTTATGGTTGATGGATTCACATACCACTTTTGCCAGCGGCGAAGACTGTGGATCCGTTTTACCGAGCCTACTTGCCGCATCGGCGGCTGAGTGCCCGAGGCCAGTGACCTGCTTGATTCCGGACGCTGTGCTAGATTCGCGAAAGCGGGGCTGCTGCGAGAGGTACTTTCATGGATGCATGGGTCGAGAAATCCGCTTCTTCATCAAAAGGTGAACCTCGGGGCAGCCCCTGGATAGCAGGGTGTGGCTACCTCACGACAGTTATTGCGGCGTTGGTACTGCCAGCATGTTCGAGCGGTGCGCCCCCAACCCCCTCATATCATTTGGATCAAAGGCAGTCCGTCAAATCAGGGAGTGACATTGGTATGGAGCGATTCAAGAACGACATCGAGCGTTTGATCAGCGTGCGTTTTGATGATGTCGATGCATTGAATGAACAGCTTCACACGCACCTGGGAGCGCCGACTCGACAGGGTTTGAGGGACGAGCGGATTGCAGAGCGCGGAATGTTGGGTGACCTTGAGGTCCGGAACATCAAGCTGAGAAGTGCTGCCGATGATCCTGCGCATGCGAACCTGATCTTTGAGGTCGCGCCACCGAGCATTGCACTCGAGGAAGTTAGTTGGGAGGGCTCCATCGTAAATCCACCTCACCCCGATGCGTCTGGCTCCCGCCCTTACTGGTCTGCGCAAGTGAACGGTGCAGAGGTCGTGCTCGGGCTCGCGGCCGACAACGTGACGCTGACCTACGTATCGATCAGGCAGCGCTAACCACCTGTCATTGCGAAGGAACCGCACCATGGAGCGTTCTGAAGAAGCTGGACTGCCACAGCAGCAGGAGGGGGGACGCCCAGGAGCCGCACGTCGTCCTGCATCACCATTGGCCGACCCGTCGTTTACGCCGATTCTGGCGAAATCCACAACACTTCAAGCGGGTCTCGCCCAAGCAGGTCGTGACGGTCTGGATGTTGTCTGGGGGCAAGCCGGTGGCGGCACCTATCTTGTTCCTGGTGTGAAGATCGTTATTGACGAGAATGCGATCGGGCAAGGCCCCAGAATCACACGTTCTCTTTCTCACGAAGTTGGGCACCATCTCTTCACCGAAGGCCCGGATCGGACTTCCAAGCAAGCCTATGTAAACAGCTTGTTGCGAGGAGAAGCCGCCGCGACGCTGAGCAATGTCCAGGTGCAGCGCGAAATCCTCGCGGCTGGTGGACCGGACATTGGCGTGTCAGGCACGGGTAATCGGCCACAGCAGTATGGAGCCATTGCGGTGGAGCTCCAGGCTGGACGGATCAATCGAAGCCAAGCGCTTGGACAGATCGCTGAGGTGTTCAAGACGGAGGCCCCGTCTGTTGGTCCTCATGCGAATTACGAGCTCTACTACGGCGCGTTCTATGACCAGCACATAGCGCCCTCGCAACGGCGGCGCAGGCCGGAGCCAGAACTTGACGCCGAACGCACTGCGGTTGCGGAGAGAGTTGCCACTTCCATCAACGACTCTCCGTCGCTGCGTCGGGTTTCTTCTTCAATAGCTGAACTTGGTGATGCAGATCGTTCTCTCTATATGCAGATAAGGGCTGGTGTGGAACGCCTGGACGCCGAGCATGGGAAGCCATGGGACGAGTCGAGCCAGCGGATGACCGTGAGCCTGTTGGTACTGGCCAAGGAGCAGGGGCTTTCGCGGGTCGACCATGTTGTGCTCAACAACCCGACAGAAAGCTTGGCTCGTGGGGAGAGGGTCTTCATAGTGGAAGGGGCAATGGATGATCCTGCCCATCGCCGAGGAGACATGGATACGATGGATGCGCTTCGTGCACCTGAGGCGGAGTCGCTTCATCGTGCTGATGCGTTGAATCAATCGCAAGCACGAGGCCTTGAACAACAGCCGGTACAGCCTGTTCATACGCAGGACGGTCCATCGTTCTTGAGATAAGAATATCGCTGCGGCATCGAAGGCGCATATGTCGCGGCCCACAGTGCAGACTTCATGGATAAGCCCGTCATGCAATCATGGAGCGCGATGGTTGGGGCGGTGATACCGGTTGTTCCCTTCCACCAATGCTGCAGGGGTATCAGGCGGAAAAGCGACGTCGCCCAGGGTCATCAGCGCCGTCCTTCCACCGCCATGCGCACCGCCAACCCGGCCAGCACCGTGCCCATCAACCAGCGCTGCACCATCTGCCAGGTGGGACGCGCGGCCAGGAAGCCGGCGATGCTGCCAGCGGTCAACGCGATCATGCCGTTCACGCTGACGCTGACCAGGATCTGGGTGGAACCCAGCACGATCGACTGCATCAGCACACTGCCTTCGCCATCGGGATGCAGGAACTGCGGCAGCAGCGACAGGTACATCACCGCCACTTTGGGGTTCAGCAGATTGGTCAGGAAGCCCATCGTGAACAGCTTGCGCGGGCTGTCCTGCGGCAGGTCGCGCACCGCGAACGGCGAACGGCCACCGGGCTTGAGTGCCTGCCAGGCCAGGTACAGCAGGTACAGCGCGCCACCGATGCGCAGCGCGTCGTAGGCGAACGGCACGGTCATCAGCAGGGCGGTGATGCCCAGTGCCGCACACAGCATGTAGAACACGAAGCCCAGCGCCACTCCGCCCAGCGAGATCAGGCCAGCCATCGGCCCCTGGCAGATCGAGCGCGAGATGACGTAGATCATGTTCGGCCCAGGGGTGAGCACCATGGCCAGCGAAACCAGCGCAAAGGCCAGCAGGTCGGAAGTGGCGGGCATGAGCGGTCCTGGCAGTGGGCGTGGCGCAGTGTAACGCCTGCCGCAGGCGCGGCCTGCGCAGGCACCGCTGCCGGGTGACCGTTGCGCGTGCATTCCGATGGCCATCACGCCGGTCGCTTAGAATCCGCAGCACCCCACACCGAAGCACCCCCATGACCCCGATCCCCGAGACCGTGCCGCCCACCGAAGTGCGCATGGCCGAAATCGTCTTCCCCAACCACACCAACCACCTCGGCACCCTGTTCGGTGGCCAGGCATTGGCGTGGATGGACAAGGCCGCCTTCCTGGCCGCCGCCCGCTATTCGCGGCGCACGGTGGTGACCGCGCGCAGCGACCAGGTCGACTTCAAACTGCCGATCCGCATCGGCCAGATGGTGGAAACCATCGGCCGCATCGTCGAAGTCGGCCGCAGCTCGATGAAGGTCGAGGTGGAACTGGTCGCCGAAGACCTGCACAGCGGCGAGCGCAAGCTGTGCACCCGCGGCCACTTCGTGATGATCGCGCTGGACGAGGAAGGCCACCCGATCGCGGTGCCTCCGCTGCCGGCGGCCTGAGTACGCCGGCTGAACCGGTGCTTGCGGGGGCGCTGCAGCGCCCCCATCTGGCAGCCATGACCCCGCCACTGACCGACTTCATCAACCGCGCCCAGCGCCTGTTCGTGCTGACCGGCGCCGGTTGCAGCACCGCCTCGGGCATTCCCGATTACCGGGATACCGACGGCCAGTGGAAACGCACGCCGCCGGTGACCTACCAGGCGTTCATGGGCGAGGCAGCCACCCGCCAGCGCTACTGGGCGCGCAGCCTGCTGGGCTGGCCGCGCTTCGGCCTGGCCCGGCCCAACGGTACCCACCAGGCCCTGGCTGCCCTGGAACGCTGCGGCAAGCTGCAGCTGCTGCTGACCCAGAATGTGGAC
The DNA here is from genome assembly GCF_006970445.1 of Stenotrophomonas maltophilia. Taxonomy (NCBI): domain Bacteria; kingdom Pseudomonadati; phylum Pseudomonadota; class Gammaproteobacteria; order Lysobacterales; family Lysobacteraceae; genus Stenotrophomonas; species Stenotrophomonas maltophilia. The sequence continues at coordinate 253,206 of NZ_CP033877.1, forward strand.
GGCCTGCACCAGCGTGCCGGCAGCCACAATGTGATCGACCTGCATGGCCGCCTGGATCGGGTGCGCTGCATGGGCTGCGAGCGCCGCAGTGGCCGCGAGGAGTTCCAGCAGCGGCTGCTGGACGCCAATCCCGGCTGGGATGCGCTGGAGGCCGGTATCGCCCCCGATGGCGATGCCGACCTGGAGACCGATTTCTCCACGTTCGTGGTGCCCGATTGCGCCTACTGCGGCGGCCTGTTGAAGCCGGATGTGGTGTTCTTCGGCGAAAACGTGCCGCGCGAACGCGTGGCCGCGGTGCACGATCACCTGCAGCAGGCCGACGCCGTGCTGGTGGTGGGCTCGTCGCTGATGGTCTATTCCGGCTTCCGCTTCGTGCAGGCGGCCGCCAAGGCAGGGTTGCCGGTGGCGGCGCTGAACCGCGGTCGCACCCGTGCCGACGACCTGCTGCAGTTCAAGGACGAGCGCGATTGCGCTGAAGCGCTGGCTGGATGGGCTTCGTGTTGAGCCGAGCCCACGCTCGGCTGAAGTAGATCGCACGAAACAGCGATCCATCCAGGCGGTTGATCCGGGAGCCGCGCAGCGGTGCAATACGCACCCTCCATCCGCCTGTCCCCCGCATCGCCGTGACCCAGCTGTTTTCGCCGATCTCGTTCGGCCCCCTGACCCTGTCCAACCGCATCGTGATCGCGCCGATGTGCCAGTACTCCGCCGAAGACGGTCGCGCCAGCGACTGGCACGCCATGCACCTGGGCAACCTGGCGCAGTCCGGCGCCGGCCTGTTGATCCTGGAAGCCACCGCGGTCGAGCCGCGCGGCCGTATCAGCTGGGCCGACCTGGGCCTGTGGGATGACGGCACCGAGGCCGCGCTGGCACAAGTGCTGGCCAGCGTCCGCCGCTGGTCGCCGATGCCGCTGGGCATCCAGCTGGGCCATGCCGGCCGCAAGGCATCGGTGAAGCGTCCGTGGGACGGTGGTGGCCAGCTGCCAGCCGATGATGCGCGTGGCTGGGCCACCGTGGCGCCGTCGGCGCTGCCGTTCCATGCCGCCGATCCGGCGCCGCAGGAACTGGACGAGGCCGGCATCGCCGAGCTCATCGCCGCTTTCGCCGCCAGTGCGGTGCGTGCCGAGCGCCTGGGCTTCGAGCTGATCGAGCTGCATGCCGCGCACGGTTACCTGCTGCACCAGTTCCTGTCGCCGCTGAGCAACCGCCGCACCGACGGCTATGGTGGCTCCCTGCCGAACCGCCTGCGCCTGCTGGTGGAGGTGTTCGACGCCGTGCGTGCGGCGGTGTCCGACAAGATCGCCGTGGGCGTGCGCATTTCCGCCAGCGACTGGGTCGAGGGTGGCTGGGACCTGGTGCAGAGCGAAGCACTGGCCCAGGTGCTGGACGCGCGCGGCTGCAACTTCCTGCATGTCTCCAGCGGTGGCCTGGACGAGCGCCAGAAGATCACCGTCGGCCCCGGTTACCAGGTGCCGTTCGCCGCGGCGATCAAGGCCAAGGTGCGCATGCCGGTGATCGCGGTGGGCATGATCACCGAACCGGAACAGGCCGAGTCGATTCTGCGCCACCGCCACGCCGATGCCGTGGCCCTGGCGCGCGGCATCCTCTACGACCCGCGTTGGCCGTGGCACGCTGCCGCAGCATTGCGCGACAGCGTGGACGCTGCGCCCCAGTACCTGCGCTGTGAGCCACGCGATGCGCGCGGCGTGTTCAAGGCGCGCTGACGCAATCTGCGAGCGCATTGTGACGCTTCAGGATGCAGGGGATCTACGAGGCGGCGAGTTGCGGCATAGCCTGTCGCAACGAACTAGGAATGATTGCGGATACCACTTTATGTGAATGACACCTCATTGCGCTGGGTGCGGACATTGCAACGTTGAGCTGCACACACGGTTGTGCAGCCAATGGAGAAACGCAATGAAACCCATGATGCTGGTTGTTCTGCTCTCGGCTTTCTCACTGCCTCTATCAATGCCTGCCGTCGCAGGTGATGACGTGGCGAGTGTCACCGGGGCGGAGAATGTCTCGCTCATGCACGCCCCTGTGAACTCGCGGGGGCGGCTTGATCTTCATATGATCGAGCTCTCTCCCGAATCCCCACTGATGTTGCTTTCACCCCTTGCGCGCAAGCAGTTTGTCGATTCGCTGGTGTTTGGAGATCGGGGACTGGCCAGCTTCAGCTACGAGCCCATCGTCTCCGAACTGAGTGCAGGTGAAGCCTATCGGCTCCTGTCACTCTTCGGGGCACAGCGCGCAATTGTGCACATCCCGGGATTGCGGCAGGAGTCGGAAGCGGATCATGTGGTCGTGCAGTCGGCCAATCCAAACCCGGTATTCGAAGATTATCCGCGCTACGCCTGTTCAGGGCGTGCGACCTGTTCAACCTCCATGAGCAGCATCTGCATGTCGAGTTGCTGATCGCATGATTGGTCGCATGCTGCTTTGGTGTTTGCTGCTGCCCACAAGTACGTGGGCAGCAACTCCAGTAGACGCTCAACTGCGTGAAATGGACCGGGAGATGTTGGCCGCTGGCGCTTCGGACCGAGTCGAGAAGCTGGCGGATACCTATTCGTCATGGGAGTCTTCCAGATCATCAGGGGATGGTTGCGGCAGTTTGAGCAATCTGGATCTTGAGGCCGCGTTCCGCGCCAGCTTCTACATCTCAATGTACGTTGGAGACGAGAAATGGCTTGGCAAGGTCCGATGCATTCATGCAGAACTGGGGCGGAGAGGTATTGCCACAGAGACAACGCACCGGAAAATGCACGCGGTTCTGGTGCAGGTTCGACATTTTGCTGAGGCCAATGCGCTGCGTGAGATGGCGTCATTGCGTGTAGATGAACTTCCCGAGATAGAGCGGAACGCGCCTGGCCAGCAGGGCGTTCTCCACCCTCTTGCGAGTGGAAAGCTGGAATGGCGGGGGTGGACGTACAGGCAGGGATTGGAGGTGGTCGCCTATGTCAGTCCGGCATGCGCTCCCTCGCGACGCGCGATGCACGTGATCATGAACGAACCAGAATGGACATGGATTCGATCCAGCGTGCGCTTTGTCGTGCGTCGATCTCCTGCATGGCCGCAGCCGGGTGTCAGCGAGTGGAACAGAAGCAATCCCTCTCATCCCATGTTGCTCCAAGCGGGGCCCGCGGGCTGGAAAGAACTGGATGTCCATGAAACTCCGGTATTCCATGTTTTCAGGAATGGGCAGCGCCTGCGCACCCTGACAGGATGGGCAGAGGCCAGTGCTCACCTGATGAGCCTGAAGGAGAGTTTCTGACCGCGAAGGCCCTCCGCTCTTCCCCGTCACACCCGCCAGGCCGGCGCGATGCCAGCCTGCAGGTGCTCGAACAGCGCGCGGATCTTGGCGGTGAAGTCGCGACGGTCGCTGACGCAGAAATAGACATCCATCGGCTCCGGGCGCCATGCGGTGTCGGCGCCGAACACCGGCGTCAGGCGCCCATCGCGCAGGTACGGCTCGGCCACGAACGCGGCCAGCCGGGTGATGCCGGCACCGGCCGCCGCCAGCGACCCCAGCGCATCGATGTCATCGCAGACCATGCTCGGCGGCAGCGCGGCGTCCACGCGCTGGCCGTCCTTCAGCAGGCCCCAGCGCAGCGGCCGGCCATCGGTGGGGAAGCGGTGCAGCAGCCCGCGATGGCTGCCCAGTTCCGAGGGTTCCTGTGGCGTGCCATGGGCCTTCAGGTAGGTTGGCGAGGCGCAGAACACGAACGGAACACGCGCCAGCTGCCGCGCGACCACGCCATCCTCCAACTGTGCCCCGATGCGGATGCTGGCATCCACCGCTTCCGGGCCATGCTGCACGGCGCGGTCGGTCAGGCGCAGCTCCAGCTGCAGTTGCGGGTAGCGCTGCTGCAGTGAAGGCAGCAAGGGGGCAAGCACATGGCGACCGAAGGCGCTGCTGCTGGCGATGCGCAGCGGCCCGGCTGGTTCGATGTCACCGGCAGTGACCATCGCCTGCGCGCGCGCCAGGTCGGCTTCGATGTGGCGCACCTGCGCCAGGTACAGCGCGCCGGCCTCGCTGAGGGCCAGCTGGCGCGTACTTCGATTCAGCAACCGTACGCCCAGATGCGCCTCCAGCCGGTTGATGTTCTGGCCGACTGCGGTGGCGCTGATGCCAAGGATGCGGGCCGCGGCGGCAATGCTGCCGGTCTCTGCGGTGCGGGTGAAGCTGCGGATCAGTTGCAACAGGTTCATGACCGACCAGCTTGCCACGGGGAGTCCCAAGTATCGCTTGGGACTGAACCAAGCAGGTCGGTTGCATCGGTGACCATCGATCCATCGGGCGGGGCACTGCCCTACACTCGGGCGATGCGCCCTGATTCCATTCTTACCCTGTCCTGCCCCGACCGTACCGGCATCGTCTATCGCGTATCCGGCCTGCTGTTCGACCACGGCTGCAACATCCTCGACGCCCAGCAGTTCGGCGACGAGGAAAGCGGCCGCTTCTTCCTGCGCGTGCATTTCGACCGCGATGCCAGCCTGCCGCTGGAGACCGTGTACGCCGCCATGGCCACGCTTGCCGAAGGCTTCGGCATGGACTGGCAACTGCATGATGGCCGCCGCCGCGCACGCCTGCTGGTGCTGGTCAGCAAGCAGGGGCACTGCCTCAACGACCTGCTGTTCCGTGCCCACAGCGGCCAGCTGAAGGTCGACATCGCGGCAGTGGCGTCCAACCACGCCGACTTCGCACCATTGGCCGCGTCCTACCAGGTGCCGTTCCACCACCTGCCGGTGACCGCCGATACGCGTGCGGTGCAGGAGCAGCAGATCATCGACCTGGTCGAGCGCGAGCGCATCGACCTGGTGGTGCTGGCGCGCTACATGCAGATCCTGTCACCCACGCTGTGCCGCGCGCTGGCCGGCCGTGCGATCAACATCCACCACAGCTTCCTGCCCAGCTTCAAGGGCGCGCAGCCGTATCACCAGGCGCACGCGCGCGGGGTCAAGATCATCGGGGCCACCGCGCACTACGTCACCGAGGATCTGGACGAAGGCCCGATCATCGAGCAGGACGTGGCCCGCGTGGACCACGCGATGGCACCGCGCGAGCTGGTGCGGCTGGGTAGCGATACCGAATCGCTGGTGCTGGCACGCGCGGTTCGCCGCCATGTGGAGCACCGCATCCTGCTCAACGGGCACCGAACGGTGGTGTTCCGGTAATCGCCCATCCCGCGTCCGCCGGGCATGGCCCGGCGCTACCACGGGTGCTATCCGGTAGTGCCGGCCGCTGGCCGGCAACTGCAGAGATCCCGAGGTTGCCGGCCAGCGGCCGGCACTACCGAATCCTGATTTCATCCAATGAAAAGCCCCCGGTTCGGCCGTCCCGCGATCTGTAGGGGGCGTAGTTAGGGGGCTGGATGAATCGATTGTGTTGTCGTGGGCAGGAGCGCGCAAGCGGCATAAGCGACGTGCGCGGTAGCGCCGGGCCATGCCCGGCGGTCACGCCTCAGGCGATCGCGATCCCTGCCTTGCCCAGCGCTTCGCGTACCATCGCATCGTTGGCTTCGGTCACCGGCCGGGTCAGGTCCCACAGGAACTTCACCCGGAAGCCGGACTTCACCGCGTCCTGCGCGCTCCACAGCACGCAGTAGTCGCGGGCCAGGCCGCACACGTGCACTTCGCGGATGCGGCGTTCGTGCAGCCAGCCGGCCAGGCCGGTGGCCGGGCGCTCGCCCTCGGGGCCGTGGTTCTCGCGGAAGGCGCTGTACGAATCCACCTGTTGGCGCGTGCCCTTGCGCAGGATCAGGTCGGCCGCAGTCCAGTCCACGCCCGGATGCAGGACGGCACCGGCGCTGCCCTGCACGCAGTGGTCGGGCCACAGGGTCTGCGGCTGCGCATGCAGCAGGATGGTCTCGAACGGACGCTGGCCGGGGTGCTGGCTGGCAAACGAGGCGTGGTCGGCCGGGTGCCAGTCCTGGGTCGCCACCACGGTGCGGTAGCGGTGCTGCGCCAACAGTCCGGCAATCGGTGCCACCAGCGCATCGCCCTGGTCGCAGGCCAAGGCGCCCCCGGGCATGAAGTCCGGCTGCAGGTCGATCACCAGCAGGGCGACATCGGCGGGCAGGGCGGTCATGGCAGTTCCGGTACAACAGAAGGGGCGACCAGCGTGGCCGCCCCATGCCTGCACGTCAATCGCCCTGCGGTGTCTCAGCGTCCTGCCCGTAGTACAACAGGCCGATCTTGATCCGCTCGCGGCCATTCTCGCGGCGATGGCGGTTGGCATCGCGCAGCGAGTACACGCAGCCGCAGTACTCCTGCTGGTAGAACTGCTCGCGCTTGCTGATCTCGATCATGCGGCTGGCACCGCCGCCCTTGCGCCAGTTGTAGTCCCAGTACTGCAGGCCTTCATAGCGCGACGCGGCACGGATGCCGCAGTCGTTGATCTGCGCCATGTTCTTCCAGCGCGAGATGCCCAGCGAAGAACTGATGGTGTCGTAACCATGTTCGTGCGCGTACAGCGCAGTACGTTCGAAACGCATGTCGAAGCACATGGTGCAGCGGATGCCGCGTTCGGGTTCGTTCTCCATGCCGCGCGCACGGCTGAACCAGTTGTCGGTGTCGTAGTCGCAGTCGATGAACGGGATGTCGTGCTGTTCGGCGAAGCGGATGTTCTCCTGCTTGCGCAGCTCGTATTCCTTCACCGGATGGATGTTGGGGTTGTAGAAGAAGATCGCGTAGTCGATCCCGGAGGCGGTGATCGCCTCCATCACTTCGCCGGAGCAGGGCGCGCAGCATGAATGCAGCAGCAGGCGCTTGCCATCGGCGGGCAGGGTCAGGGCAGGGCGTTGGAGTTCGGTCATCGTCAGGTACCGCATGGACCGCCGGCGACGGCGGTGGCCCATGCATCAGCGCGTGGGGAACAGGTCTGGCCGGATACCGTGAAAAGGACGCGCGCGGCCATGCTGCCTGCATGCGCAGGACAACGACGGCCCCGGCAACCTCCCCGCGGAGATTCCAGGTCGAGTCAGGGGACGGTCGTGTCCCCCGGCCGGGGCCGGTATTCGGGCTGATGGACACGGGCCGCAGCCCACCTACTACCCACCGCTTCCCAGGCGCGAGCCCAGTGCTGTTGGCAGGATTCGTTTCCATTCACCGCTGCGGGGCAGCTCCGGAATGGGCGCGCGAGGCGCCTTCACCGGATTCCCGTTTAAATCCCTCCCCGCGCCGGAGCGATGGGAGGGATACCTTCGGCGTGTGCAAAGTGGACCTGTTGGTGGCGCGGGTCAAGAGCGCAGGGGTCAGAGCCGTTGCGCTGCAACGGGAGCCGACCCCGGTCGGGATGCACCTTCAACGCCCCGCCGCCGCCCGCGTGCGGATGTCGTCCATCCGCTGATCGTGCAGCAGGCGGCCGTTCTCCCACACGGTCACCATCGCGTCTTCGAAGCCGGTCGGCAGCGTTTCGTCACCGCTGGGAGGCAATGCCACCGTATGCAGGCTGCCGTCATCCAGGCGCCGCAGCAGGCGCATGCGGCCGCGCTTGCTGGTCTTGCCCGCATCGGTGACCGGATCCTTGTAGACGTCGATCCATTCGCCCCCGACCCTCGCCGCCGAGCACTTCAGTGCGAACTTCTGCGTATCGCGGTCCAGCCGCTGCAGCAGGGCACCGCCCATGCCGAAGGCCACATTGTCCGCGGCGTAGCCGTCATGGGTGATGCGCTGCAGGATGGCGCGGATCGTATCCGGGTTGATGCCATCGCCCTGGATCACCCGCACGTGGTTGAGCACGCGGTAGCCCTTGCTGTTGATCGCGTGGCCGAAGGCTTCATCCAGTCGGTGCAGGCTTTCGGCCACCACCTCCACCGGGTCGCCCGAGTCCGGGCGGATGACCAGGGTGGCACCCGAGGCGATCACTTCTTCGCGCAGGGTGGTACCCCAGTGCTCGCTGATCGCGCGGTAGATGTCATAGCTGTCCGATACCACCGCCACGATCGCACCGGGCTTGCCGAACTGGCGCAGCATGTTGCGATACGCGTCCACCTCGCGCTCGCGGCCCCAGCTGGTGATGGTGCTGTGCTCGGCGGCGGGAATCGAATAGCCGGCCATCGGCGCGTGATAGTGCGCGCGGGCCAGGCACAGGGCCGATACGGTATCGGTGCCGAGGAAGTTGACCAGATGTGCGGCACCGCCCAGCGCGGCCGATTCCAGGCTCGATACACCGCGCGCGCCGAAGTCGTGCAGCTTGAACGGCAGCTGCCCCTGCGGATCGTCGCTGGTCTGCTGCAGGAACGCGGCAATGGTCTGCCGTGCATGCCAGCTGATGGTGGCCACGGTGACCGGGTACCACACGCGCAGCAGCAGCGTTTCCAGGTACGACGGCACCCAGAACGCGGCCGGATCTGTCGATTCAATGGTCATCAGTGCCTGGTGGGTGGGCACCACGCTGCCCTCCGGCACGGCGCGGATGCACACCGGCAGGTGGCCGCCAAGCCGGTCGACGATATCGCGCCAGCCGGCCTCGTTGAACGGTTCGCCATGGGCGGCGAATACCGCAGCAGCGTCGTCGATGTCGGCGTGGGTGACCGGCCGTGCCAGGGCGTCCTTGAGGATCGCCTGCAGGCCGAAGAACACCGTGCGATCGTGCAGGCCGCCACGTGATTCCACGTAGAAGAACGTGGCATCGGTACCCGGCGGGTACTGCAGCCAATGGCTGGCCTTGTAGCTGTCGGTGTTGAGGAGAAGATTATCGAGGTAGTGCATGACGGAAGCTCCTTCGCGTCGAGTGACACCAGCGGTCTATCCGCCAGTGGGGAGGCCGGGCCTGTCAGCCGCGGCCGAGGAAATACTCCAGGATGTGCAGGTGGTCTTCGAACAGCTGCGGGCCCATGTCCAACGCTTCACTCACCGGTATCCAGCGCGCCTTGTCGGCGTCGTCGCCGCCGCGCACCGGCGGCAGTTCGCCGGCCGGGAATTCGAAGTGGAAGCCGTGGGTGATGGTGCGGCCGCGCTGGCTGCGGTCGGGGTGGTCGAAGACCTGCTGGCTCTTCAACGAACCCTTCAGCACCGGCAGCGGAATCTTCAGCCGGGTTTCCTCGCGCAGTTCGCGCAGGCAACTGTCGAGCAGGCTCTGTTCCTGGCCGACGAAACCGCCGGGCAGCGCCCACAGCCCCTTGCCGGGTTCCGAACGGCGCCGCACCAGCAGCACGTGGCCCGAATGCACGACCACCGCATCGGTGGTGACGAAGGTGGGCGCGTACGGCGCATCCTTCCAGGCTGCCTTGTACTGTTCGATGAAGCGGTACTCGGCCACCAGCTGGCCATACGCAGGCGCGCTTTTGCGGAACGCTTCGAGCATGTCGTACACCGGCGCCGGCACATTGCCACGCAGCATCAGCAGCGCACCGTGGAAGTCGACGTCGCCGGCCTCGAACAGGTAGCGCCGCAGCTCGGTGGCCGACAGGGTGGCGGTGTGCTGCACGTCCACCAGCGGCCACTGCGGGAATTCCCGCAGATAGTAGCTGGAGGCATCCTTGTCCATGCCGATCAGGCCCACCTTGGCATCGGCAGCGGCGCCATCGTTGCGCAGGGCTTCGGCCACCTGGCGTTGTACGTTGGCGATCCACTGCGCTTCGTTGTACAGGTGGTCGCGCAGGGGCCGGATCAGCAGGCGGTCGGTGTGGCCATCGAGGGCAGCCTGGATCATCACGGCGCGTTCGGCCACGGTCCAGGGATTGCGGAGGCTGCGGGGAGTATCGGCAGAGCCGACCAGGAAGATCAGCTTGCGGGCCCGGCTCAGGGCCAGGCGGGCAACGGCGGCGTGGCCGTTGTGGAAGGGCTCGAATCGCCCGATGAAGACGAGATAGTCGAATTCCATGAGAATCCCTCATGTTGTTTTGGCAGCCGCGGGTCTGTCCCTTGGCTTGCTGCAGATGCTACGCCGATGGCAGGGCGGGTCAAGCCTGCAGGCAGGCCATCGGCTGAACGCCGGAGATTCCTGCCGGGACTGCGGTGGTGTTCTCAGGCCCTGAGAAGCCTCTGCGCCATACTGGCACCCACGCGGCGGACGGCATGCTCGGGGGCAAGACAGTGGCGGACAAGTACTGCGATCTGGTCATGAAAGGCGGCATCACCAGCGGCATCGTGTACCCCAATGCGGTACTGGCGCTGGCGCGCGAGTATCGCTTCAAGAGCATCGGCGGCACCTCGGCCGGTGCCATCGCTGCGGCGGTGGCGGCTGCGGCGGCGTGCGGTGATCGCCGTCAGCAGGCGGGCGATCACCTGCCCGGCGATGCCGGCTACGGCGGGTTGTCGGCGGTGTCGGCGCAGCTGTCGCGGCGCGGCTTCATCTACAGCCTGTTCCAGCCGGCCCGTGGCGCACGCGCCGCCTACCGGCTGCTGGTGGTGCTGACCGGCAATGCCCGCCTGCCGCACAAGCTGCTGTGCCTGGCCGTTGCGGTATTCGAGATCGCGCCGCTGGAAGTGCTGGTGTCGCTGGCGCTGCTGCTCGGTCTGGGCTGGTGGGGCGGTGGCTGGAGCGGTGTGGCTGCCACGCTGCTGCCATCACTGCTGTGCGCGTACGGTGCGGGAGTGGCCGGTGCCGCGCTGCGTGTGGCACGGGTGGCGCGGCGCAACCTGCTGGGCCTGTGCAGCGGCCTCGGCCGCGATGCACGCACGCCGGCATTGACCGAGTGGCTGCATGAATGCCTGCAGCAGCTGTCCGGCAAGCCGCTGGATGCACCGCTCACTTTCGCCGACCTGCACGACGCGCCGCGCTACGCCGGTGAGCCGGACAGCCCGCATGCGATCAGCCTGCAGATGATCACCACCTGCGTGTCGCACAACGAGCCGCGCACGCTGCCGCTGGGCGGTGCGCAGTTCTGGTTCCTGCGCGAGGAGTTCGAGCAGCTGTTCCCCGCCAGCGTGGTGCAGTGGCTGGTGACGCAGGCCGGCCCGCCGCTGGAGGTGGAAGGGCGGCAGTACTACCACCTGCCGCAGGGCCCGAAGCTGCCGGTGCTGGTGGCCACTCGCATGAGCCTGAGCTTCCCGCTGCTGATCAGCGCGGTGCCGCTGCATGAGCCCTCGCGCCGCGAGCGCCGCTGTGAACCGACCGCGCCTGCGGCCGACCAGGAGCACAACGTGGCCGACAGCATGGAAGGGCTGACCAGTGCCGGGCAGGCCTGCGGCCCGGTGATCACCGCGTTCCGCATCTGCTGGTTCTCCGATGGTGGCATCAGCAGCAACTTCCCGATCCATCTGTTCGATGCCGCGTTGCCGCGCTGGCCGACCTTTGCCATCAATCTGGTCTACCCGCAGCACGCCGAAGACGTGAGCCACGGCAGCAGTGGCCGACAGGCGCTGGAACATGCCGTGTTCCTGCCCACCGAGAATCGTCACGGCTGGCAGCGGACCTACCAGTCGATCGCCACGCCGTTGGCGGCCGCCGAGCTGGGCCGCTTCCTGTTCGCGGTGGTGGCGACCATGCAGAACTGGCGCGATCTGCTGCAGGCGCGCGCGCCGGGTTACCGCGACCGTATCGTGCACGTCAGCCTGCAGGGCGACGAAGGCGGCATGAACCTGGACATGCCGCAGGAGGTGCTGACCCGCATCGCCGACAAGGGCAGCCTGGCCGGTGCGCGCTTCTGTTCGTTCTCGTTCGAGAACCACTACTGGATCCGCTGGCGCAACCTGGCCTCGGCCTACCAGCGCTACACGCTGGAAGTGGCGCGTACCGATGACCCGGCGCAGCAGGTGCTGGCCTACCGTGCGGCGTACTCGATGGTTGCCCGCGGTGAGCCGACGCCGCCGTCGTACAAGCTGGGCTCGGAAGACAAGCGGCTGGCCTCGCAGCAGCTGTGGGGCTTGATGGTCGAGCAGGGACGTACCTGGGAGGACCTCGGCCCCGACCTCACCGACGGTACACCGCGCCCGTTGCCGCAGATGAAAGTGACGCCGATCTACTGATCTCCGCCGTGGCCGATTGAACTGTTCTGGTGGGTGCCGACCTTGGTCGGCACGATCTGCTCCCTGCGGTGCTTCATCGCCAGGGTGCAACCACCGCATCACCCTGCAAGGGTGCATACAACGGCAGCGCCAGCTCCTGCTTCACCCAGCCCGGATTGAGCGCACGCAGGCCGGCCAGGTATTCGCGGGCCAGCGCGATATCCCCTTGCCGCATGGCCAGGCGCGCAGCGCGCGCCCAGGTGCGGTCCCAGCCGTGGGCCAGTGACAACGAGGACGCCAGCGCAGCGCGCGCACCTGCCACATCGCCGTTTTCCCAACGCTGCTCGGCCTGGATGATCGCCTCGTTGGACAGGCGCATGTCGTACAGCTCGCGCAGCCTCGCGACCGCACGCGGGTCGGCGTCCACGCGCAGGTCGGTGTCCTGCCAGTCGCCTCCTGGCGTGCGCACCAGCAGCGCGGCCGACCACTGCCCACTGCGCTGGCCGCCCGCGGCCTGGCCGGCTTCCAGCGCCGCCAGCAGGCGTGTGGCCAGCGCTCCGTGCGAAGCCGTAAAGGTACGTTGCATTGCCGCCAGCACGTCCGGTCCGGCCAGGCCATTGCCCTGCACGCTCAACATGCCGTCGCCGTGCGCACCGGCCCAGCTGGCCTGCTGCGCGGTGGCGCCGGTGTACTGCGCATTGCCGCCGCGCGCACTGACCAACCCCACCTGGCGCTCGGCGAGGGTGGTGCCATCGAAGTTGCCGTCTTCATCCAACAGCTGCTTCAGCACCTGCGCAGGCGTGCGACCCTTGGCCAGTAGTTCAAGGCCTTTCGACCCATAGGTCGGGTTGGTCTCGAACTGGCTGGCGACCGCGCCCACTTTGGCCTGTGCCCACGGCACACCCACGCCCCCGACCGCCAGGTTGTGCGTGGCCACCGCCACCCCGCAGTCGCCGGCCTCGTTGCAGGCGGTAATGGAAAAGGTCGCCCACGCCGGCGCGGCGGTGGCAGTGAGCAGCAGGGCCAGGCAAGAGCGCAACAGGGACATGGGTGTCTCCATGGGCAGGCATTGCATTGGGATGCAGCCTACGCACGAAAGGTTTAGTAGATCCACGCCATGCGTGGATGGAATCCGATCGAGATCGAATATTTCGAACCTTCATCGAAGCGCATCCACGCATGGCGTGGATCTACCGTGTCGACCAAGGTCGACACCTACCAACAGCAGCGTGCCGACCAACGGTCAGCCCCCCGCATCCCACGGAATGCCAGCTTTTGCCTTTGTTGTTGCTGTTGCCGGCCAGCGGCCGGCACTACCACGGGTGCAGGGCGCAGCCCTGCCGAACCAACCCTACCGCCCCGGCAACTGCGCGAACGCGCGCTGCATGCAGTCCTCGCGCGGGCACACCCGGCAACCCGGGCCGATCGATACCGAATTGCCCGGGCTCTGCACATCCAGCCCCAGCGAATACACCAGCCGCTCGGCATGCTGCAGATCGCAGCCCAGCGCCACCGCGAAGGTCTTGCGTGGCTGGCCATGGCCGACCGGGCCGCTGCTGACCTGCCGCGCCAGCCAGAAATGGCGGCGCCCGTCGGGCATGCGCGCGGTCTGGGTAAGGATGCGGCCGGGCTGGTTGAACGCCTCGTAGACGATCCACAGCGGGCACGAGCCGCCCACCTGCGAGAAGTGGAAATCGGTGGCCGAATGGCGTTTGGACACGTTGCCGGCACGGTCCACGCGGATGAAGAAGAACGGCAGGCCGGGCGCGCTGCGCCGCGCCAGCGTGCTCAGCCGGTGGCAGACCGCCTCGAAGCCGACACCGAACTGGTGTGCCAGCAGCTCGATGTCGTAGCTGCTGGATTCGGCCGCACGCAGGAAACGCATGTACGGCATCACCAGCGCGCCTGCAAAGTAGTTCGACAGGCCGATGCGGGCCTGGGCGATGCGCGCGTCATCGGTGAAGCCGGCACGCGCCACCACCGCATCGATCTGCGGCAGGTACCCGTGCAGGGCCAGTTCGGCGGCCATCTGGAACGCCTGCTGACCCGGCTCCAGATAGTCGGGCAGCCACAACCGGTGCGTGCCGGCGTCGAACTGGCGCTTCTCACGCCCGGCCTGAAGGGCGGCCACTTCCACCAGCACGCCGTGGCGGTCGGCCAACAGCTGGCGCAGCCGCGGCGCCACGTGCCCGGGCGAGAGCCCCCATTCGGCGAACAGCTGCTCGGCCAGCTCGTCCAGCTCGGGAATGTGGTTGTGCATGCGGTTGAAGAACTCACGCACCTGGTCACCGGCTGGCAGGGTGCTGCCGGCACCGGGCTCGCCCAGCTGGAATTCCAGCGCGGCGGCATGCTCGCGCAGCGCCAGGTGGCGGCGGTGCAGGTCCAGCAGCGCGCGGCTGACCTGCGGCAGGTTGCCAGCGAGGGCGCGCAGCTCGGTCGCGCTGACCTCGGCCAGGCCCAGGTCGCGCAGGGTTTCGCCCAGCGCTTCCTGCAATGCGGCGGGCTCATCTTCGTCGAACAGCGCCGAAACATCGCCGAGTACCTGGCCCAGCTTCTTCTGCACCGCCGGCGTCAGTGGACGCTTGTTGCGCTCGATCTGGTTCAGGTAGCTGGCCGACAGCCCCAGCGCCCGCGCCAGATCCGCCTGGCTGTAGCCGCGCTGTTCGCGCAGACGCAGCAGGCGCAGGCCAAGTTGTCGCTGGGGGGCTGAATAATTCACAGAATTAACATGAATCGTCTGGCGTGTTGGCCAGATTAAGCGGATTCAGCCCGGAAATCGAGGTGGGTGCTGTGAATAATGCCAAGCATCTTTCGCACCCTGTGGGATTGTCGTCATGACTGTTGCAGCGCCCCGTATCCGCATGCTGATCGATGGCCAGTTCGTTGAATCGGCCACCTCCCACTGGCAGGACGTGATCAATCCGGCCACCCAGGACGTGCTGGCCAAGGTGCCGTTCGCCACCACCGGCGAAGTGGACGCCGCCGTCGCCGCCGCCAAGGAAGCCTTCAAGACCTGGCGCAAGACCCCGATCGGCACCCGTGCGCGCATCTTCCTGAAGTACCAGCAGCTGATCCGCGAGAACATGGGCGAGCTGGCGCACATCCTTACCGCCGAACAGGGCAAGACCCTGCCGGACGCGGAAGGTGACGTGTTCCGTGGCCTGGAAGTGGTCGAGCACGCCGCCGCCATCGGCAACCTGCAGCTGGGCGAGCTGGCCAACAACGTGGCCACCGGCGTCGACACCTACTCGATCATGCAGCCACTGGGCGTGTGCGCCGGCATCACCCCGTTCAACTTCCCGGCGATGATCCCGCTGTGGATGTTCCCGATGGCGATTGCAACGGGCAACACCTTCATCCTCAAGCCGTCCGAGCAGGACCCGATGGTCACCATGCGCCTGGTCGAGCTTGCCCTGGAAGCCGGCATTCCGAAGGGCGTGCTGAACGTCGTCCACGGCGGCGAGGAAGTGGTCAACGCGATCTGCGACCATCCGGACATCAAGGCCGTGTCGTTCGTCGGTTCCACCCGCGTCGGCACCCACGTGTACAACCGGGCCTCGCTGGCCGGCAAGCGCGTGCAGTGCATGATGGGCGCCAAGAACCACGCCGTGGTGCTGCCGGACGCCAACAAGGAACAGACCCTCAACGCGATGGTCGGTGCCGCCTTCGGTGCCGCGGGCCAGCGCTGCATGGCAGCCTCCACGCTGGTGCTGGTCGGTGAAGCGCGTAGCTGGGTGCAGGACCTGGTCACCAAGGCCAAGACCCTGAAGGTCAGCGGCGGCACCGTGGCCGGCACCGACGTCGGCCCGGTCATTTCCTGCAGCGCCCGCGAGCGCGTGGAAGGCCTGATCGCCTCGGGCGTGGAGCAGGGCGCCAGGCTGGTGCTCGATGGCCGCAAGCCGCAGGTCGATGGTTTCGAGAAGGGCAACTTCGTCGGCCCGACCATCTTTGCCGGTGTCACCACCGACATGCGCATCTACCAGGAAGAAATCTTCGGGCCGGTGCTGGTCATCCTCGAAGCGGAGACGCTGGAAGAGGCCATCGCGATGGTCAACAGCAACCCGAACGGCAACGGCACCGCACTGTTCACCCAGTCCGGCGCCGCCGCGCGCAAGTTCCAGGAAGACATCGACGTCGGCCAGGTCGGCATCAACGTGCCGATCCCGGTGCCGGTGCCGCTGTTCTCGTTCACCGGTTCGCGCGCGTCCAAGCTGGGCGACCTGGGCCCGTACGGCAAGCAGGTGGTGCTGTTCTACACCCAGACCAAGACGGTCACCGCGCGCTGGTTCGATGACGAAACGCTGAGCCACGGCGTCAACACCACGATCAGCCTGAAGTAACGGCAGGAGCAGCCATGAGCCACTCGATGACGACGGAACTGGAAGAAGCGCAGCAGGCGTACCGCGAGGCGGCGCGCGACTTCGCACAGGCCGAACTGGCGCCGCACGCCGCGCGATGGGATGCGGAGGGCATCTTTCCGCGCGAGGCGATCGCCAAGGCCGGTGAACTGGGCTTCTGCGGTCTGTACATGGACCCGGAAGTGGGCGGCAGCGGCCTGAGCCGACTGGACGCCGCCGTCGTCATCGAGGAGCTCGCCAACGTCGATCCGTCGACCGCGGCCTACATCAGCATCCACAACATGGCTTCGTGGATGGTGTCCAAGTGGGGCCAGCCGGCGCTTCGCGATGCGTGGGGCACTGACCTGTCCTCAGGCAACAAGCTGGCCTCGTACTGTCTGACCGAACCGGGTGCCGGTTCCGATGCGGCGTCGCTGAAGACCACGGCCGTGCGCGATGGCGACTTCTACGTGCTGAACGGTTCCAAGGCCTTCATCTCCGGCGCCGGTGCCACCGAACTGCTGGTGGTGATGGCACGTACCGGCGGTGCCGGTGCCGGCGGTGTCAGCGCGATTGCGGTGCCGTCGGACCTGCTGGGCATCAGCTTCGGCCGCAAGGAAGAAAAGATGGGCTGGAACAGCCAGCCCACCCGCGGCATCACCTTCGAGAATGTCCGTGTGCCGGTCAGCCATCTTCTGGGAGAGGAAGGCGGCGGCTTCAAGCTGGCGATGAAGGGGCTCGATGGCGGCCGCATCAACATCGCTGCCTGCTCGCTGGGTGCCGCGCAGGGCGCGCTGGATGCCGCGCGCCGTTACATGGGCGAGCGCCGCCAGTTCGGCAAAGCGCTGGCCGAATTCCAGGCGCTGCAGTTCAAGCTGGCCGACATGGTCACCCAGCTGGTGGCCGCACGGCAGATGGTGCACACCGCCGCACGCAAGCTCGATGCCGGTGCCAGCGATGCCAACGTGTGGTGCGCGATGGCCAAGCGCTTCGCCACCGATGCCGGTTTCAACGTCTGCAATGAAGCGCTGCAGATCCACGGGGGCTACGGCTACATCCGCGAATACCCGATCGAGCGCCTGCTGCGTGACTGCCGCGTGCACCAGATCCTGGAAGGCACCAACGAGATCATGCGGGTGATCGTTGCCCGCCACCTGCTCAACACCGAAGAGGAACTGCGATGAAGGAATGGCGTACCCAGGAGCACGTGGGCCTGAAGGTCAAGGTGGATGGCCACACCGCCGTGGTCACCCTGAACAACCCGCCGGCGCATACCTGGACCGTGCACAGCCTGTCGGCGCTGCGCGACCTGGTCGGTGCGCTCAACGCGGACCGCGGGATCTACGCGCTGGTGATCACCGGTGACGGCGAGAAGTTCTTCTCTGCCGGTGCCGACCTCAACCAGTTCGCCTCGGGCGACAAGGCCGCTGCACGTGAGGCCGCGCGCCGCTTCGGTGAAGCCTTCGAGGCGCTGTCCGGTTTCCGTGGCGTGTCGATCGCCGCGATCAACGGCTATGCCATGGGCGGTGGCCTGGAATGCGCGTTGGCCTGTGACCTGCGCATCATCGAAGACCACGCCCAGGTCGCGCTGCCGGAGGCCACCGTCGGCCTGCTGCCGTGCGCCGGTGGCACCCAGAACCTGCCGCGCCTGGTCGGCGAGGGCTGGGCCAAGCGCATGATCCTGCTGGGAGAGCGCATCAACGCCGAGACCGCGCTGCGCATCGGCCTGGCCGAAGAAAAGGTCGGCAAGGGCGAATCCAAGGCACTGGCCCTGGAATGGGCGAAGAAGGCCGGCAAGCAGAGCCCGACCAGCATCGCCGCCTGCAAGACCCTGGTGCAGTCCACCCGCACCGGCACCCACGCCTCGGCGCTGGTGGCCGAGCGCGAAGCCTTCGTCGACCTGTTCGACACCGCCGACCAGGTCGAGGGCGTGACTGCCTTCCTGGAAAAGCGCGCCGCGCAGTGGAAGAACGCATGAGCACCGACACCGCTGCCGACGACGCACCGGTGCTGTTCGAAGAGCGCGCAGCCGGCAACGGCACGCGCATTGGCATCGCCACGCTCAACGCACCGCGTACGCTCAATGGTTTCTCGCTGCCGATGGCGCACCTGCTGCTGAAGCAGCTCAACGCCTGGGCCGACGACGACGGCATCGCCATGGTGGTGCTGCAGGGCGCCGGCGAAAAGGCGTTCTGCGCCGGCGGCGACCTGCACAGCCTGTACAAGGCCATGGTCGCCTTCCGTGAGGCCGGCCGCAGCGACATCCGCGAGAACGACTACGCGGCCGAGTTCTTCGACGTGGAATACCGCGTCGATTACCTCATTCACACCTACGCCAAGCCGATCCTGTGCTGGGGCCATGGCATCGTGATGGGCGGCGGCATCGGCCTGATGTCCGGTGCCAGCCACCGCGTGGTCAGCGAGCGCTCCAAGCTGGCTTTCCCGGAAATCACCGTCGGCCTGTTCCCTGATGTCGGTGGCAGCTGGCTGCTGCCGCGCGTGCCGGGCAAGGGTGGCCTGTTCCTGGCCCTGACCGGCGCACTGCTCAATCCGGGCGATGCCATCTATGCCGGCCTGGCCGATGTGCACGTGGCTGAAGAGCGCCGCAGCGCGGTGTTCGACGCGCTGCTGCAGGTGGCGTGGTCCAGGGATCCCGCACACAACCACGAACGCCTGACCCATCTGCTGCAGTCGCATGCCAGTGATGCTGCGACCGGTCCGCTGCTGGCCAATGCGGCGCAGGTCGATGCGTTGTGCGAAGGCGATGACCTGCAGGCCATCATTGCGCGCATTGCCGGTCTGCAGACCGACGATGCCTGGTTGCAGGCGGCACAGAAAACCCTCGCCGCCGGTGCACCGGGTTCGGCACGGTTGTCGTACGAGCTGCAGCGCCGCAGTGCCGGCCAGGATCTGGCCGCGATCTATCGCCTGGAGTACATCGTCGCCCTGCATTGCGCCGCCCACGGTGATTTCGCCGAAGGCATCCGCGCGTTGCTGATCGACAAGGACCGCAATCCGCAGTGGAACCCGGCCACCCTGGCCGAGGCCACCGGCGAGTGGGCCGACACCTTCTTCGCTTCCCCCTGGGCCGCCGCCGCGCATCCGCTGGCCGACCTGGGCACTCCCCTTGTTGAAAGGAGCCTTGCATGAGCCGCATTGCATTCATCGGGTTGGGCAACATGGGCGGCCCGATGGCCGCCAATCTGGTCAAGAACGGCCACACCGTGCGCGTGTTCGATCTGGTCCCGGCCGCGGTGCAGGCCGCCGTCGATGCCGGCGCCAGCGCGGCCGCGTCGGCGCGCGAAACCCTCGTCGATGCCGAGGTCGTGATCTCGATGCTGCCGGCCAGCCGTCACGTCGAAGGCGTGTACCTGGGTGATGACGGCATTCTCGCCGCCATCCCGGCCGGTGCACTGGTCATCGACTGCAGCACGATCGCACCGGCCAGTGCCCGCAAGGTCTCGGAAGCGGCCGCCGCGCGTGGCCTGCAGATGATCGACGCGCCGGTATCCGGCGGTACCGCCGGTGCCCAGGCCGGCACCCTGACCTTCATCGTCGGTGGCGAAGAGGACGCGCTGGAACGCGCCCGCCCGGTGCTGCAGGCAATGGGCAAGAACATCTTCCACGTCGGTGCCAGCGGTGCCGGCCAGGTGGCCAAGCTGTGCAACAACATGGCGCTGGGCGTGATCATGGCGGTGACCGGTGAAGCCATCGCACTCGGCGTGGCGCACGGCTTGGACCCGAAGGTGCTGTCGCAGATGATGGCGGTCAGCACCGGCCGCAGCTGGGCCACCGAAGTGTGCAACCCGTGGCCGGGCGTGCTGGAAAACGCCCCGGCCTCGCGCGGCTACAGTGGCGGTTTCGGCAGCGATCTGATGCTGAAGGACATGGGCCTGGCGGTGGAAGCGGCGATGAGTGTCGGCGCCTCGATCCCGCTGGGCGAAGTGGCCCGCAACCTGTACTCGATGAACCACCAGGCTGGCCGCGGCAAGCTGGATTTCTCCAGCGTCGTGCAGCTCATCACGAGCGAGAAGTGACCTGGTAGTGCCGGCCGTTGGCCGGCAACCTCATGCCCCCGTGCGGGACAACGAAGGTGGGATGGGCGGATGTTCGGTTTCGACCGGCATCCGCCCATTTTTTTTGGGGGGTCGGATCCCTTTCGCAACGCGAAAGGGCTCTGACCCCGCTCGCATCAGGCAACGACCAGCGTCACGTCGATGTTGCCGCGGGTGGCGTTGGAGTACGGGCACACGATGTGCGCCTTCTGCACCAGTTCTTCCACCTGCTCGCGCGGCACGCCCGGCACGTTGATGGTCAGTTCGGCTTCGATGCCGAAACCGGTCGGGATCTGGCCGATGCCGACCTTGCCGGTGACGGTGGTGTCGGCCGGCAGCGCGACCTTGGCCTGGCCGGCCACGAACTTCAGCGCACCCAGGAAGCAGGCCGAGTAGCCAGCGGCGAACAGCTGTTCCGGGTTGGTGCCCGGGCCGCCGGCGCCACCCAGCTCGCGCGGGGTCGACAGCTGGATGTCCAGCACGTTGTCGGAGGAGACGGAACGGCCTTCGCGGCCGCCGGTGGAGGTGGCCTGGGCGGTATACAGAACCTTTTCGATGGACATCGTGATGCTCCTGGTCAGTGGGTGGGTGGTGCGTTGGAGCCTACTTTGCCCGGTTTCTGCGTACGTTGGGTTGCAGTTCGTACGAAAAACTTGATTGATCGTCCTGCTGGCCTAGATCGTCCACTCACGGTCGGTGGTGAACATGATGGTCAGCCAGCGGTCGGGCGAGGCCTCGCCCAGCGCATCGCCGATCTCGTCGCGCAGCTGGTCCCATTCCACCAGCGGCCGCGGCGGGTCGTCCTCGCGTACCACGAAGAACAGCTCGATCTGCTCGCCACGCCCCACCTGCGCCACGTAGCTGCGATGCTCGACGAAGCCGTGCCTGGCGACGATCGCGCGTGCCACCGCGTCCACGTGCGTCTGCAGTTCCGGCGGGGTGACCAGCAGGATGCCGGCCAGCGCCCGGCGCACGGTGCCCAGCGGGGCGATCATCACCAGCACGCAGACGAAGGCGAGGATGGCCGGGTCGATGTACGGCCCGACCCAAGCCAGCGAGGTGCCCTGCACCAGCACGCCGCCGAGGAAGGCCAGCAGGTAGCAGGCTGACATGCTGGCGGCGATCACCCAGTTCTTCGCGTCCAGTGCGATGAACTCCGAACCGATGCGGCGGTTGGCGCGCAGCACGAACCAGGCCAGTGCACCTTCGCCGACGATCGACAACCCGGCGAAGGCAATGGCTGGGCCGAGTGCGATGTGGCGGCCGCCGGACATCAGCGCATCCACCGCATTGACCAGCGCATACAGTGCTGCGCCGATCATCAGCGTGCCGCTCACCCCCAGCACGATCGGCTCCAGGTGCCAGAAGCCCATGGTGAAGCGCTGGTTGAGCCGCGACTGCAGCGCGTCGGTGCTGGTGGACAGTGCGATCAGTCGCGCGACCAGCAGCGACAGCCAGGTCATCACCACATCGATCAGGCCGTAGATGCCATCGAAGATGATCAGCGAGGAATTGGCCAGCAGACCGAATACCACCGCAGCCGCGGCCAGCAGCAATGAGCCTGCGATGGACAGGCGCAGCACGCCTTGTTCGGTACGCGCATCGAAGAAGCGTTCGGGGGTGGCAGGCATGCGGAAATCCAGCGGGAAAATGGGCTGCGGAAGCAGCGCGCTGCCATTCTATCCAGCCCGCCGCACGTCGCCGTGACCACGCCCGCACAGCGCCTGGAAAAGTCACCAGACTGGTAACCGTTTGCGGATTGACGGGTGCACACCCGAAGCGTATCGTTTGTACCACGATGACATAGAAGCCTCCGGTGACCCCGGGGGCTTCTTTCGTTTGTGCCATCGCGCGCTGCGATGCCATCGCCACCGGCCCTGACGTTCCCGTCGTGGCCGTTCTGTTTTCCGCCCTGATCCTGCTTCTCCTGCGCCGTCCTGGTGACCGCGTGGGGCGCCGCCGTGCGCGCAGGGTCGGGGCACTCCACATCCATCAACGAAGGAGGATTCGATGCCCCTGCTGACCCTCGAGCAGTGCCGCGCGCACTGCCGTATCGACGGCGATTTTGACGACGCCATCCTGGGTGACCTGCTGGCCGCAGCCAGCGACGCAGCCGCGGCCTACCTGGGCCGCGAACTGTACGCCGACCAGGCCGCGCTGGACCAGGCGCTGGACCAGCTGCCGCAGGACATGGCGGCGGCGGTGACCGGGCATGAAGCCGCGGTTGCCGCCGCCAACGCCGAGACCAACGCGGCCAAGGCCAAGGCCATGCGGGATGTGGCCGATCGCCGCCTGGCCGTGGCCACCGCGCGCAGTGCACGCCTGCTGTTGGGCATGCCCGCCAGTGACAGCATCCGCGCAGCAGTCCGCCTGCTGCTGGGCCACCTGTACGCCCACCGCGAAGCCGTGGTTGTCTCTGCACAGACGCTCGATGCACCGGCAGCTGCCACTGCCATCGCCATGGAGCTGCCGTTCGGCGTGGCCGCGCTGCTGGATCCGTACCGACCGGCCGCAACGCCATGAACGCCGGCCACCTCAATCGCCGCATCCGTATCGAGCGCCAGGACGGCCGGCTCGATGCCTGGGGGCAGCCGCTGGACGCTTGGCAGCCGGTGGCGGAACTGTGGGCCGCCATCACTGCCGATCCCACAGGCAGCGTGCAGCGGCTGACGCTGGAAAGCCGCCTGCCGGCCACAATCCGCCGCCAGCGTTTCCATGTCCGATTGGCGGCTGCACGACAGGCCGGCATCCATGTCGGCATGCGCATCGTGCATGACAGTCGCGTTTTCAATATCACCGGCGTTGCTCCCGACTTCAGCCGGCGCCAGACCACGGTGCTGTTCACCGAACAGTCTTCAGGCACTGCCTGAGCGACGCCAACCAGGACACCGCGATGAGTTACGAAGCACAGCTGCACACGCTGCTGGCCCCGCTGCTGCAGGGCCGGCTGTATCCCGACGTTCCGCCGGAACCGGTCATCTACCCGTGTGCCGTCTACCAGCAGATGGGTGGACAGTCCGTGTGGTTCAACGAAGGTTCCACTCCCGAACAGAAGCACGCTCGCGTGCAACTGACCGTTTGGGCAGACAGCCGCGCCCAGGCCAATACCCTGATCCGTGAGATCGAGGATCAGGTCTGCGCGGGATTGCCGACCGCCGAGTCGTTCGGCGCTGCAATCGCCGTGCATGAGCCGGTGCTGCACAAGCACGGCGCGCGGCTCGATTTCGGCCTGTGGTACGTCGACCCGTAAACCGCATCACCCGCGCAACACCCCAGCCCGGCAACCGCCGGGCTTTTTTTTATCCAACGAGGAAATACACCATGGCACTCAAGCTTCCCAAGGGCACCCAGTTCGGTTTCGCACCGGTCGTCTCCACCGCGATCGCCACCAGCGCGATCTCCAAGGCTGTGCCGGCACTGGCCAGCGTTGCCGCCAACAGCGTCGACACCGGCGATGTAGTGGTCATTGAACTGCCGGGTTGGCCGGCCCTGAACAACCGCGCCACCCGCGCCGGTGCTGAAGCCACCGGCACCGTTGAACTGCTGGGCATCGACACCACCGACACCGTGCTGTTCCCGGGCACTAGCGGTGCCGGCGTGCTGCGCAAGGCAGGCGCCTTCGTCGACCTGGACCAGCAGGGCGACCCGACCACCGCCGGTGGCGAGCAGCAGTACTGGAGCGGCACGCTTCTGGAAGACCCGACCGGTCGCCAGGTGCAGATGCCGACCTTCAAGAACGCCAAGACCATCACCCTGCCGCTGTTCTACGATCCGAAGAAGCCGTGGTATTCGGCGCTGAAGAACGTTGATGCCAAGGGCGAGCCGGTGATCCTGCGTGCCAAGCTGGTCGGCGGCGACGTGCTGTACTGGTACGGCTACCTGAGCTACAACGGCGACCCGACCATGGCCGCCAACACCCCGATGGGCACCACCGCGACCTTCACCGCGCTGGCCGACTCCATCCTGGTCGAGGGCGCCTGATGTTCCAGGTAAAGGCGCCGGAGAGCTTCAAGAGCACCCTGACCATCGTCGGTCACGGTCGCGAGCAGAAGCTCAACCTGACCTACCGGCACCTGTCGGTAGCCGACTACGCCAGCCTGCTGGAGCGTCTGGGCGATGACACCTTGAGCGTGGCCCAGGCCATCCTGGACATCGTGGTGGACTGGGATGCCGATGTGGCGCTGGATACCGCCGGCGTCGAGCTGGCGCTGCAGCAGCAGGCCGGCCTGGATGGCGCCATCATCGGTGGCTACACCCAGGCGCTGCAGGTCGCACGCAAGGGAAACTGATCGAGGCGGTGGGGGCCCTGTACTGGCGGGCCCCCACCGAGTCCGAGCTGATGCAGCTTGGATTGAAGGCCAAGCATTTTCCGCCGCCGCAGGTTGAGCTGTGGCCGGAGTGCGTGCTTCCCATCGAACTTTTCTCGCGGGTTGCCACCCAGTGGCGCGTCGGCGCAGGTGGCCCGATCGGGCTGGATTACAACGTGGTCTACCACGAGCTGCAGCGCGAAGCGCTCGACAGCGAACAGTACGACGAGGTGATGGCGGCGATCCGCGTCATCGAACGCGCTGCCCTGGAGCAGATGCAACAGGAATGAGCCGGCCATCGCGATTACGCCGATGACCGATCCCGGCTCCGCAGATGCGGAGCCGACTCTCCCGAGGAACACTCAATGAGCACTACATCGCCTGGCAGCACACGGGCCACCGTGGAGGCCAGCAACGCATTGGAAACGGCCATGCAGGCAGCAAGGCGCAGCATGACCGAGATGACCGGCAGCACACAGGAGTTCCAGCGGCAGCTGGAAAAGATCAATACGGTGCAGCAGGCATTCAATGCCGTGCTGACCACCAGCGCTTCGTTGGTCACCGCACTGTCCACGCAACTGACTGCCTTGAACACGCAGTTGCAGGCGGCGGCGAAGGCGGGTGCGACCACAGCCGCCGCGGACGCTGGCAAGGCTGCAAAGAAGGAAGAGAAGGCCCAACAGGACGACATGGGCCTGGCGGGCATCCGCAAGGGCCTGGGCGGCGCGCTCGGCGACTATATCGGGAAGACCGAAAACACCGCCACGGCGGCCAAGAAGGCGTTCGACAAAGCGTTCACTGGCGCCGACGAAGCCCTGCGGAGCTTCGTGACCACCGGCAAGTCCAAGTACAAGGAGCTGGCCCAGTCCATCCTGGCCGACCTGAAGATGATCGCTGCACAGCAGGCGCTGGTCTGGGGGGCGAGGAAGATCGCCGGCTTGATGGGGGTCGACCTGACGCCCAAGGATGCAGCGACGGACGCGGCGGCGGTGATTGCAGGCGTGGCGACTGCCAAGGACGCCAAGGCTGGTGATACCAAGGCGGGCGAAACCAAGGACGCCAAGGACACCAAGGGCACCACAGGACTTTCGGGGTTCCGCAAGGGCTTCGGCAGCGCGCTCGGCGAGTACATGGAAAAGACCGAGAACTCCGCCAAGTCTACCCAGGATGCCTTTTCCAAGGCGTTCACCGGCGCCGAGGCGGCACTGCAGAGTTTCGTGAAGACGGGCAAGTCCAACTACAAGGATCTGGCCAAGTCGATCATCGCCGATCTCAAGATGATTGCCATCCAACAGGCAATCGTCTGGGGCGTCAAGAAGATCGCGGGCCTGTTCGGATATGGCACGGGGGTGGAGGCCAACGCCAACGGTGGCGTCTACCAGTCGCCGAGCCTGTCGGCCTACTCCGGCGGTGTCTACAACACCCCGCAGCTGTTCGCCTTCGCCAAGGGTGCCGGCGTATTCGGCGAAGCGGGGCCGGAAGCGATCATGCCGCTGCAGCGCGGGCCGGACGGCCGCCTCGGCGTGGCCGCACATGGCGGCGGTGGTGGCGGAGTGGGTGTGAGCATCCGCATCGACAACAACGGTGGCAAGGAAGTCACCACCAACGAAAGCATGCTGCAGCAGTTCGGCAACGAGATCGGCCAGTTCGTGGAACGCAAGTACCGCGAACTGCAGAGTCGTGACCTGAAGGCAGGTGGTGTGCTCAGCAGGAGTGCCATGTAATGACCGACACCTTCACCTGGCCGGCAACCAGCCAGAGTACGGGAACCACCACCGCCGCCGTGAAGCGCGCGAAGTTCGGTGATGGTTATGCGCAGGCCGCTGCCGATGGTCTGAATGCAACCTCACGCAGCTACCAGCTGCAGTTCGTCGGCAACCGCAGGACGATCAACGAGATCGTGGCCTTCCTGGATGGCCATGCCGGCCGCAGCTTCCTGTGGAAGGGACCACTGGGGCAGGGGCTCTACATGTGTGATTCCTACACCGACAGCCATCTCGGCGGCCAGGTATCGACGATCACCGCCACGTTCGAGCAGACCTTCCAGGCGTAGGCATGAGCATGGATCTTCAACGGATCGACCTGGATAGCATCCAGCCCAACGGAAAGCGCGGAGAGACCCAACGACCGGCCTTCACCAAGATCAACCAGAACTTTCAGGATGTTGCGTTGGCACTGGAGGAAATCCCCGGTGCCATCGCACACTCTGTCTCTGGAAAGAACCGTTTGATCAATGGGAATTTCGACCTCTGGCAGCGTGGGGACAACTTCACCGCTGCCGCTGCCTACTGTGCAGACAGATTCTTCGCACAGCAGGGAGGGATGGACGGAGCAGGCATATTCAAATCACCCGTTGCCCCGGGCGATGCGAATTTTCCAAGAAGCCTGTTTACGTTGGCCGCCAATTGCAACGGGAACCACAACGCCGCCGGACACCATTTCCTGTTCGAGCAGCGTGTGGAAAGTGTGCGGAACTTTGCCGCAGCGGAGAGCACGCTATCCTTCCTGGTCTACAACGCAGGCGCCGCAGGCAGAAAGATCGCAGTCGAGTTCCTGCAGCGCTTCGGAACAGGTGGAAGCCCCACTGTCACGGCGATCCAGCCGGAAGTGTTTACGCTCGCACAGGGCCTGAACCGGATCAGCAAGACCGTCAGTCTTCCCTCCATCTACGGTAAGACGCTTGGCGGTGGCGATGATTCGGTCACCTGTGCGGTATGGCTCTCGGCAGGCAGCGACTTCAACGCGCGCACAGGAGGGCTCGGCGCGCAGGCAGGCCAGTTGTACTTCGGTGAAATGCAGTGGGAAGTTGGCGCACGGGCGACCCGCTTCGAGTGGAGATCACCGGCCCACGAGCTTGCGCTGTGCCAGCGCTACTACCAGAAGTCCTTCCCTGTTGCAGAGGTGCCCAACAGCAGGAGCAGCTCCGCCGTCCACCGGAACGCAGTGGCCTTCAACAGTGGCACCTGCCGCGTTGCTGCAGAGTTCAAAGGCACGATGCGCGGCACGCCACAGCTGCTGTTCCACGCAGGCGGAGAAGGTGGTGACATCGGATCGCCGAGCTTCTGGAGGTACTACGACGCCGCTGGCGGAGCATGGCGCGCGGGAACCCTGACCAATGTAGTCATGGCAACGAGCCAGGCGTTCATGGCGGACGTGGGCGGCGCAGGCTTCCTGGTAAGCGGATCTGTTCTCCTGGCAGGCCACTACACCGCCGATGCCGAACTCTGAGTGCATTCATGCGTCTGCGGGATCGGGCGGAAAGCCGTGAGATCCGCCCGTTGATGGAATGGAAGTACTCAGACTGCGATCGGACGCTACCGATTCACCTCGTTCAAGGAGCCAACAATGGCAAGAAAGATCATCGACCTCGATTCCGTTCAACCGAACGGAAAGCGGGGTGAAACACAGCGCCCGGCGTTCACCAAGATCAACGAGAATTTCGCCGAGGTCTACGACGCCTTGACCGAGGTCGCGAAGATTCCGGAAACCGTGGCGAATGCCATCACCGACCGCGTTCCAGGCAGGAATCTGCTCATCAACGGTGCCCTGCAGTTCTGGCAGCGTCGCACGTCCGGTCGCGTTGGCCAGGGATCAGGCACGTTGGGAGCGGAGAAATTCTTCGCCGACCGCTTCACGAACTCGGCGCTGGTCTGCAACCACGACGTACAGCGCGTGGCGTACGACGGGCAGGCCGGCTTTCCGGAGGATACCCGGTCGATCCTGGTCTGCACCGTATCCGAGGCCATTGCCAGAAGTGGCGCCTGGATGGGGCAGAAAATCGAAGGTGTCCGCAGTGCAAGCGGTGACATCACGATCTCGGTATGGGCCAACTGTGACGCGCCAAGCCGCAGCGTTGGCGTGCGTGTCATCCAGGATTTCGGAACAGGCGGCTCGCCCTCACCGCAGGTGATGCTGGAGGCCGGCGTGCTTACGCTGGGGACGACCGGCAAGCGTCACAGCATCACGGTGACGTTGCCGAGCACCCGGGGAAAGGTGCTCGGCAGCAATGGCAACGACCACCTCTACGTGGTGTTCGACCTGTGCGGTACCGGCCAGAAGGGCGAGTTGGTGGCGCAGAACGGCTCGTTCGGATTCACCCAGTTCCAGGTCGAATCCGGACGCGCAGCGACGCGCTTCGACTGGCGGCCGCCGGGCGTGGAACTGGCGCTGTGCCAGCGCTACTACGAGAAGAGCTACAACCTCGACATCGTGCCCAACACCGCGCACAACGAAGGGCGCGAGGCATTCTCGATCAATTCACCGGGAATGGCGCATTACCAGAGTGTGCGATTCCATGCACCCAAGCGTACCCATCCTTACGTGATGATCATCTCGGCCGACAACATCCAGCAGGACGGACACATCGCGGAAGACAACATCTCCCGCGTTCCCTGCCTGGTCAACTACGCCTCGCCTTCAGGCTACGAAGTCAGCTGGACCAACAATCCAGGTCGCTGGGGTGGGTGGTGGCATTGGTGGGCCGATGCCGAGCTGTGATGGGGCGCCCCAGGGACTTACAGGACGACAGCAATGACGAGAAAAATCATCGACCTCGATTCCGTTCAACCGAACGGAATGCGGGGTGAAACGCAGCGCCCGGCGTTTACCAAGATCAACGACAACTTCGCCGAGGTCTATGGGGCGCTGGATGGCGTGACCACAATCGTGCAGCGCGTGGATTCACTGGAGCGCGCTCTTCAGACTGCAATTCCAGGCAGGAACCGCCTGATCAACGGCAACTTCGATTTCTGGCAGCGGGCCACCACCGGCACCACCCAGGGCGGCGAGATCTATGTGGCCGATCGTTGGACCGTGGCAGCGCTGGGCTGCACGCATACCGCAAATCGCGGGGCCAATCTGCCTGCCGGCGGTGCCGCACCGGAGTCGCGCCGTTTCCTCAACAGCGTTGTCTCCAAGACCAGTGCAGGTAGCAGCGCCTACGTCGCACAGAAGGTCGAGAGCGCGGCGACGCTGTCCGACGGCGAAGTGACGGTTTCCGGTTTCGCCTATGGCCCGCCAGGAAAACGCATCGGCGTTCGTCTCATCCAGCACTTTGGCACAGGTGGTTCGCCGTCCGCCGCGGTCAGCGTGGAGCTGGGAACCGTAGCGGTCACCGCCGCGTCCTGGACCTACTTCCAGCTCAGTGCGCGACTGCCATCGGTGAAGGGGAAGACGCTGGGCAGCAATGTCGACAGCGATTTCCTGTGGCTGGTGGTGGATCTGTGCGCGGATGCCTATGGCGGTGTCATCTCCGGCCAGAACGGAGAGTTCGGCATCGCGATGATGCAGCTGGAGCGCGGCAACCGGGCAACGGCATTCGACCTGCGCCCGCTGGCCCACGAGCTGCAGCTGTGCCAGCGCTATTACGAGAAGAGCTACAACCTGGACGTGCCACCTGGCACGGCCGATGGCATCGGCCGCGACAACCAGTTCTACGACCGCAGCGTCGGTGTTGGCAGTACCTCGCATATCCGGTGTCGCGTCCCCAAGCGTGCCATTCCTGCCTACACCGTCTACAGCGATGTGAACGGGCAGGCCGGGCGCATATCCGGCGCAAGCGGCGGTATCGGCACGGTGACGTCCATCGTGTATGCCGGCCAGTCCGGCGCCCAGGTCAACTACCAATCCGCCGCAGGCAACTGGGGCTCCTCCTTCCACTGGACCGCCGACGCGGAGCTATGACATGTATCAACTGACCGAAGAGATCGACATCATCAAGTGTCTGCAGACCGGCGCCTTCATTCCACGCGGCCATCGCTTGTGGAGCGACTATGAGGCCTGGTGTACCGCAGGTAATGAGCCAGAACCGGTACCGCCACTGTTCGCGCCTGGTTCGGCGCAGTTCCATCGCTTCATGCGCAGCAAGGCGTGGGAGTGGATGGCGCAGTGTGCCCGCGATCGTGGCTATGACAGCATCGAGAGTTGCTGCAGCTACGTAGGCAGTGCAGTGCCACGCTACGCACAGGACGCCATCGCCATGATTGCCTGGCGTGACGCTGTCAACCTCGCATTGGAAGCTGTTGAGTCCAACGTTGACGTGACCGCGCCCGACTGGCAGCAGGTACAGGCGCAGCTGCCGCAGCCGGCTGCGTTCGGCTGGGCCGCCGAATCGGTGTCGGACACGCTCGACTCCTGAGGAGCACTACACATGGCACAACGCACGATCGACCTCGACACCGTCCAGCCCAACGGCAAGCGGGGTGAAACCCAGCGCCCGGCGTTTACCAAGATCAACGACAACTTCGCCGAAGTGTATGGTGCGCTGGGCAGCGTGGCGACCATCGTAGAAGACGTTGAACAGCTGAAGACGGAGATCGAGAAGGAAGCAGAGCAGGCCAAAGCCGAAGTCCGTAACGCCATCGCGACGCTTCCCGCAGCGGTCGACAGCGCCATCCATGGGCGAATTCCTGGAAAGAACCGCCTCATCAACGGCAACTTCGATCTCTGGACGAGAGGAACACCGGTTGGACAGACCGGGTACGGCCCGGATCGATGGTTCGTTCAGATCGGACTCATGACCGACGCCAGCGTCTTTGCCAGCAACAACGTGCCGGGAGACGGTGTCTTTGACGATGCCCGCCTCTCGATGGGGACAAACTCGACCGGCAATCAGGATGCATTCGGGCACTACTTCGTGTTTGAACAGCGGGTTGAGAACGTGCGGACCTTTGCCGGAGTGGTCAGCACCGTTTCTTTCACCGTCTACAACCCAGGGGCGGCTGGACGGAAGATCGCGATTGAGTTCCTGCAGAACTTCGGTACCGGCGGCTCGGAGACGATTCTGGGGGTGGACGCTGAGGTTTTCAGCCTGGCGCAAGGTGTAAACCACATCAGAAAGACGGTCACCCTGCCGTCGGTCTCTGGAAAAACGGTAGCGAGCACGAATCACTACGCGGCCGTCGCAGTATGGTTGTCATCCGGCAATGGATTCGATGTCCGCAATGCCAAGCTGGGTGCCCAGTCGGGGCAGTTGTTCTTCGGCGGATTTCAGTGGGAACAGGGAGGCACGGCGACAGGCTATGACACCCGGCCACTGTCCCACGAGGCAGCGCTGTGTGGCTGGTACGCGCAACGCATTGATATCAGCGCGGGTGATGCGTTCTCGGTGTGCACGGCTCTCGGGCAGTTCGACTGCGTGGGTCAGCTCTCGTTCCAACCGATGCGCAGCAAGCCCACGGCGCGAACGCTGGGGGGCGGTGTCAACATGACAGGCTTCGGTATCGCTGGGGGCAATGCGCCTGGCTCGTCCTTCAACATCATTCCGGTCTCGGTATCGGGTGCGGCGATCACCGCGGGAGTGGCTACAGGCGGCATGTCCCCGGGGGCATCGGGCTATATCGCGCCCAAAGCCGGTGGAATCAGCATCATCCTTGAGGCTGAGATCTGATCCATCGATTTCTTTTC
Organism: Stenotrophomonas maltophilia; assembly: GCF_006970445.1. Classification (NCBI taxonomy): domain Bacteria; kingdom Pseudomonadati; phylum Pseudomonadota; class Gammaproteobacteria; order Lysobacterales; family Lysobacteraceae; genus Stenotrophomonas; species Stenotrophomonas maltophilia. Next base: position 285,204 of record NZ_CP033877.1, read on the forward strand.
GCACCGGCGAAGAGGACACCGCGCTGTTGCGGCACCAGCGACCTGGAATCAGGAAAACAAGAATGACAATGAAAATCATCGACCTCGATACCGTTCAGGCGAACGGCAAGCGGGGTGAGACACAGCGCCCGGCTTTCACCAAGGTCAACGAGAACTTCGCCGAAGTGTATGGCGGATTGGATACCGTCCAGACCGCGGTGGATGGGCTGGATGGCCGAATGGCTGGCCGCAACTGGCTGATCAACGGCGACTTCCGCCTTTGGCAGCGTGGTGCAGTGTTCCCTGCATCCGTGGGCACTCGCTACATCGCTGACCGCTGGCAGGCCAATGCCACCGGCACCAAGGTAGCTGCCACACGCGAGGATGTGCCTGCAGGCGGCGGTCAGGGAGGGCGCCTGTTGGCCGGATCACGCCACCTGCTCCGGCTGGACGTGCAGAGCGTGGCCGGTGCCGGCAACATGGCACTGGTCCAACAGCGCATCGAGGACGTCCGGAGCCTGGCCGGGCGCACCGTCACCATCAGCTTCAAGGCGCGGTCCTCGGTGGACGATTTCCGCATCGGTGTGGAACTGCAGCAGTCCTACGGAACGGGCGGGTCCACCGCGCGCGATAGTATCGGCGCCTCGGTCGTGCTCGATACGCTGTGGCGATGGCACCAGGTCACCGTGGAAGTTCCCGGCCTTGCCGGCAGGACGCTGGGCCCGGACAGCTACCTGCAACTGAGCTTCTGGCTGGATGCCGGTGCTGACTTCGGCGGGCGGGCGTTCGCCGCTGGGCAGAAGAGCGGCAGCGTGCAGCTGGCCGAAGTGCAGATCGAAGAAGGCGATACCGCGACCGACTTCGATCGCCGGCCCGAAGCACTGGAGCTGTTGCTGTGCCAGCGCTACTACGAGACGGTGGATGTGAACCGGATCCTGGGCATCACCTACACCGCCAACGGCGACACGCGCGCCTGCATTCCGTTCAAGGTACGCAAGCGCGTGGCGCCCAGGGTCACCTCGCCCTCTGCCGCGCTCAACCTGGTCGGCTTCGGCTCCGAAGGTAGCCTCATCAACTTCAACGGTGGCGATCCGGGCTGGCAGTCCACCGTGGACGCGGCCGTGCTGTCCACGATGTCCAACAACATGCAGCAGTGGGGCGCGGTGGTGGTGTGGTCGACCACCTCACAGGTGCTGGTGCAGGCCGATGCGGAGCTCTGAGCCATGACAACCACGCCTCCGCAGGCGTCAAAGCACGCCTGCTTCACTACCACTACGTCGCTGCGCCCGGGCCACCACGTCATCGTACCGCGCGGCCAGGAGCGGTATCCCGTGCCACCCTCTCTTCCCATTGCCGCACAGGAGTACACCCCATGATCACCGCCGATGCCCAGCAGCTTGAGCCGGGTGGCCGCATCACCGTCTACGAACTCGACGCCAGCAGTTTCGGTGCCGACAAGCTGTTCTTCCACGCACACCTGCAGAGTGGTGTCATCTGGTGGCAGGGCCAGGAGTATGGCCCCTGGCCGATCGAGGCCAGTGGCTTCGAACGCACCAGTGACCAGCCACCGAACCCACGCCTGCGCGTGAGCAACATCGATGGCCGCATCACCGCCATGTGCCTGCTGTTCGATGACCTGGTCGGTGCCCGCATCATCCGCCGGCAGACGCTGGGCAAGTACCTGGATGCCACCAACTTCGAGGAAGGCAATCCCAGTGCGGATCCTGCCGAGCATTTCCCCGACGAAGTCTGGTTCATCGAGCGCAAGATCGGCGAAGACAAGCAGATGGTCGAGTTCGAGCTGACCACCGCGATTGATCTCAATGGCCAGCAGTTGCCGGGCAGGCAGATCATCGCCGGCATGTGTGGCTGGCTGGTGCGTGGTGGCTATCGCGGCGCGTACTGCGGCTACAACGGTCCGGCGGTAGCGGACAGCGACGACGTCGCCACCGACGATCCGGCACGCGACCAGTGCGGCGGCCGGGTGCGCAGCTGCAAGCTGCGCTTTGGCCAGGACAAGCCGCTGCCCTATGGTGGCTTCCCCGCCGCAGGCCTGCTGCGCTCCTGATCGACCCCTCCCGACTCCACTTTCCAGGCCCGCCCGCGCGGGCCTTTTTCATGGGTGAAACATGCAACCGACAACCCTGCAGGCCATCCAGGCGCACGCCGTGGCCGAGTACCCGCGCGAATGCTGCGGGCTGATCGTCGCCATTGAAGGCCACGAACGCTATCTTCCCTGCCGCAACGTGGCCGCCACGCCCAGCGAGCATTTCCGCCTGCCGGCTGAAGACTATGCCGTGGCCGAGGACAAGGGCGAGGTGCTGGCCCTGGTGCACAGTCACCCCGATGCCGCCGCGACGCCCTCCGATGCCGATCGGGTCATGTGCGAGCGCAGCGGGCTGACCTGGCACATCGTCAGCGTCGGCCAGGTGGCCGGCGAGGCGCCGCTGTGCGGTGACCTGCAAACGCTGCATCCCTCGGGCTATGCGGCACCGCTGGTCGGTCGCCAGTTTGCCCACGGCGTGCTGGACTGCTACAGCCTGGTCCGCGATTTCCACGCACGCGAACTGGGCATCCCGCTGTCCGAGTACGAACGCCAGGACGACTGGTGGAGCCATGGCCAGGACCTGTACAGCCTTGAACGGCTGTACGCCGAGGGCTTCGACCTGATCGAGGGCGAACCGCAGCGGGGCGACATGATCCTGATGCAGATCCGCTCACCGGTCACCAATCACGCAGGCATCTACCTCGGCGACGGGCAGATGCTGCATCACCTGCATGGCCGCCTGTCCGAGACCGTACCCTACGGCGGCATGTGGGCCGAGCGTACCCGTTGCATCGTCCGCCATCGCGAGGTGCGTCATGACTGACCGTCTTCGTACGATCCGCCTGTACGGCAAGCTGGGTGCCCGCTTCGGGCGCAGGTTCCGGCTGGCGGTGAACAGCCCGGCCGAGGCCGTGCATGCGCTGTGCACGATGCTGCCGGGGTTCCAGCAGTACCTGATGGGGGCCAAGTCCAAGGGCATGGAGTTTGCCGTGTTCAACGGCCGGCAGAACCTGTCGCGGGATCAGCTGCACGACCCGCCGGGGAAGGATGACATCCGCATCGCGCCGGTGATGGTGGGGAGCAAGCGGGGCGGCGTGTTGCAGACCGTCATTGGAGTGGTCCTGATCGTTGTTGGCAACGTTATTACCGGCCTGTCATATGGCTGGGCCGCACCCGTTGGAGGTGCGTTGGTCAACATTGGTTGGGGCATGGTGTTCGGCGGCGTCGCCCAGATGCTCACCCCACAACCAAAGGGCGTAGGCGCCAAAGACTCACCCGACAACGCGCCCAGCTACAGCATGAACGGCACCGTCAACACACAGGCGCAGGGCAACCCCGTGCCGGTCGCCTATGGCGGCCATGACAGCAAGGGCATGTTCATCGGCTCGGCCGTGATCAGCGGCGGCATCCTGGCGGAGGACCAGTTTTGAATCAGATCACTCATTCCGTACCGCGTGCGCGCGGTGCAGCGGCTCCCCTGCTGGCGGGCGCGAAGAAGGGTGGCAGCAACGCCCGAACCCCGGTCGAAACCGCCGACAGCCTGCACTCGATGGCGGTGGCCCGCATCATCGACCTTGCCAGCGAAGGCGAGATCCGCGGCCTGGTCGCCGGCAAGCAGTCGATCTACCTGGACCAGGTGCCGATCGAAAACCCGGACGGCACGCTGAACTTCTCCGGCGTGGACGTGCAGACACGCTCCGGCACTCAGGACCAGGAGCACATCAGCGGCTTCCCCTCCATCGAGAACGAAGTCGGTGTCAACGTCGAGCTGCGCAGCGATGCGCCGGTGGTACGCACCGTATCGGGTGCCGACCTGTCGGCCGTCCGTATCCGCTTCGCGGTGCCTGCGTTGCAGAAGACCAATACCGAGAACGGTGATACCGAGGGCTACCGGATCATGTATGCGGTGGATCTTTCCACCGATGGTGGCCCGTTCAGCACGGTGCTGACCGATGCCTTCAGTGGCAAGACCACCAGCCAGTACGAGCGCAGCCGCCGCATCGACCTGCCTGCCGGCAGCCAGTGGCAGGTGCGCATCCGCCGGCTGACCGCCAACGCCAACAGCAGCACCATCGCCGATACCATCAACGTGCTGTCGATGACCGAGATCATCGATGCCAAGCTGCGCTATCCGAACTGTGCGCTGGCGGCAGTGCAGGTCGACGCCAGCCAGTTCCAGAACATCCCCACCCGGTCCTACCAGCTGTGGGGGCGCATTGTGCGCATCCCCTCCAACTACGATCCGCTCAGCCGTCTCTACAGCGGCGTGTGGGACGGTACCTTCAAGAGCGGGTGGACCAACAATCCGGCCTGGGTGTTCTTCGACATCGTCACCAACGATCGCTTCGGCCTGGGCCATCGTGTTCCGCTGGACTGGGTGGACAAGTGGCGGCTGTACCAGATCGCGCGCTACTGCGATGAACTGGTCAGCGATGGCCAGGGTGGCAAGGAGCCGCGCTTCACCTGCAGCCTGTATCTGCAGACCCGCGCCGAGGCCTATCGCGTGTTGCAGGACATCGCCACCATGTTCCGCGGCATCAGCTTCTATGCGGCGGGGCAGGTGATGGCCTCTGCCGACATGCCCAAGGACCCGGTGCTGACCTACAGCCAGGCCAATGTCATCGAAGGCCGCTTCCACTATGCCGGCAGCAGCCGCACGGCGCGGCACACGGTGGCCCTGGTGTCGTGGATCGATCCGGATGACTTCGGCCGGCAGAAGGTCGAAGTGGTACAGCACCTGCCCGGCGTGGCCCGCTACGGCATCAACCAGACCGAAGTGACGGCGGTGGGTTGCCACTCGCGCTCGCAGGCGCAGCGCGTGGGCAACCACATCCTGCATACCGAAATGCTGGAAACCGAAACCATCAGCTTCTCGGTGGGCCTGGACGCGCTGGGCTGCATGCCTGGCGATGTGATCCAGGTGGCCGACCCGAACCGCGCCGGCCGCCGCAATGCGGGTCGCATCCGCAGTGCGGGTACGCGCAGCCTGGTGCTGGATCGCATGCCGGAACAGATCGCTGCCGGTGACACCCTGCGCGCCACCCTGCCCAGCGGGCAGACCGAAGCACGCACGGTGCAGTCGGTGGACGGCGAGACGGTGACCGTCACCGCGCCGTGGTCGGCGGTGCCGGTGGCGCAGTCGGTCTGGGCGCTGGAATCACCGGAGCTGGCCCTGCAGCACTATCGCGTGCTGTCGATCAGCGAAGGCGAAGAGCTGACCTACCAGATCACCGCGCTCAAGCACGTGCCGGGCAAGTACGCCGCCATCGACGATGGCACGCGCCTGGAGCAGCCGCCGATCAGCATCATTCCGCCCAGCGTGCAGCCGCCTCCGGCCAACGTGCGGATGGCCTCGCATGTGGTGGTGGACCAGGGCATCGCCACGTCCGTGCTCTCCATCGAGTGGGATGCGGCGGACAAGGCGATCGGCTATGACGTGGAATGGCGTCGTGGTGATCTCAACTGGGTCCGCGCCGGTCGCGTCGGGACGCAGAGCCTGGAAGTGCGTGGCGTCTACGCCGGCCAGTATCTGGCCCGCGTACGCGCGGTCAATGCGCTGGGCGCGGTGTCGCAGCCGACGCTCAGCGCGCTCACCACCATTGAAGGCAAGACGACGCCGCCTCCCTCGCTGGCATCGTTGACCAGCGCTGCCCGCCCCTTCGGCATCGCACTGTCCTGGGGCTTCCCCGCAGGTGCAACCGATACCGAACGGACCGAACTCTGGTACGGCACCGGCCCCAATCGCGAGAGTGCGATCAAGCTGGGCGACTTCGCCTACCCGCAGGCCCAGCACCAGATGAACGGCCTGGCAGCTGGCGCGCGCTTCTGGTTCTGGGGACGGCTGGTGGATCGAAGTGGCAACATCGGCCCGTGGTATCCGGCGCAAGCAGGGGTGATGGGTGAGTCGAGCAGCAACCCGGATGACTACGACGCCTACTTTGCCGGCCGCATCAACGAAAGCGCGTTGGGCCAACAGCTGAGGGGCAAGATCGAGCGCGTCACCCAGGTGCTGCCGCTGGTCTGGGATGCCGAGGCAATCTACAGCCCAGGGCAATCCGTCATCCACGACGGCAGGATCTGGAGTTGGCAGGGCGCCGCTGCAGGCAACGAGACGCCGCCGGGCAGCCATTGGAAGAACATCGGCGACGCGATCGCCGAGGCGGGCGCCATCGTCGGCCGGGTCGACCAGCTGGAAATGGACGTTACCGACGTCGATGGCAAGGTGGCCGCGCAGGGGCAGAAGGTCGATGGCCTGTTCGCCCAGGTCAGCGACCACAGTGCCGGTGAGGAGGACTACAACGTCGGCGAGAACGATGTCAGTGCCGGCGCCATCACCGTCTACAGCGTGATGGCCGAGAAGGACGCGGCATTGGCCAAGCGTGTGGACACGGTCGAAGCGTCCATCGACGGTGTACCCGGCAAGATCGAAGGTGTCAGTGCTGCGGTCCAGCAGGTCTCGCAGGCCGTGGTCAACCTGGATGGCAAGGTCAGCGCGACCTATACGGTCAAGGCGCAGATCACCAGCGCCGGACAGATCTACATGGCTGGCATGGGGCTGGGCGTCGAGCAGCAGCCAGATGGCAGCTACCAGAGCCAGATCCTGATGCAGGCTGATCGCTTCGCGCTGATCAACGAGAGAAATGGACAGATCACCACGCCTTTCGTGGTCGAGAATGGCCAGACCTTCATCAGTCAGGCACTGATCGGAAACGGCAGGATCCAGAACGCGATGATCGGCGATTTCATCCAGTCCAATGCGGTGGGTGCGAGAGGGCAGCCACGTTGGCGGCTGGACAAGAGCGGCGCGATGACCATGACCGGCCCCGACAACGGCGGCTATCTGACCATCGTCAACAATGTGATCCAGGTATTTGATGCAGCCGGAACGCTGCGTGTGCAGATGGGGGTGTGGTGATGCCAGCAGGAATTCAGGTCTTCAACGCGGATGGCAGTCTGGGCTATGACCCGCAAGGCAGGTTGTTCCGCGTGCTTGCAAGCATCCAGTACAGCACGGTCGACGGCAGCGCAGCCTTCTCCCGGCAACCGGAAGATACCGATCTGACGGCGGTTGCCCGCGGCAGGTATGCCCCGGACTTCTCCATTGATGTGGCCTCCGGCATCGTCAGCTGGCGTCATGTCAATGTTCCCGCCAAGGACCGCTATCCCGGCATCGTCGAAATATGGGCCCGCTGACATGACTGCAGGAATCAAGATCATCAATGACTGGGGCACCGTACTGATCGACGATGCCTTCCCGACACTCGCGATGCTGGCTCAAGGCACGACCACGCTGGATGGGGAAGGAAGCAGGTACATCGGCAACCATGCCGGCATGGTTGCCGTGCGTTCGACCTCGGTGGTTGGAAGCCAGTACTACAATCAGATCGACGGATACTCGGCTGGGTTGTACCTGTTCGGTCCTCCAGGCGCAGTGGTGCAGTGGTATGTGTACGCACCGCCACAGGAACCACCGAGCAATTTTGGCCTGATCATCCGTGACGGTGCCGGCCGGCTGATGTTCGATGCGGGCAGGAAAGCCGCGCGGGTGGCTGGCCTTCGTTCTGCGTCGACACGGCCTGGCTGGCAGGGGAGCGCCCAGTTTGATCCGGGACGTGCATGGGCAGTGATGCCCCTGGTCTACGCGTACGACTCGGCGAACACATTCCAGCGATGGGGCGATCCACAGGAGTACCTGCAGCACGAGGACGTAAGTGTTTCCGGAGGGGCGGTCAACGGTGGAACCATCACCTTCGGGATGACGCAGACGGCGCGGCGTACCTACGGCCCCTACTACGGACTGCCTCTACCCACCCGGTTCACCTATACCGGGAACAATGCAGCCCTCGCGGTGCTGGATGTAACCGGCTACTAGCGCAGACCAGGTGTCGGTCTGGAAACAACGGCCCGGGCGGCCATTTGAGCCGCCCGGGCCCTTCCCGTAGACTTCGCCCCTCCCACGCTCCCCGACGACGCACTGCAGTGATCACGCCACCCTGACCTTTGCCGCACATCGGCAGCCGGCCCGCCCGGCTCAGGAACCCGTGTCTTTCCACTGCAGCGCCATGCGGCCACGCCCGCGTGTGCGCGGAGTTTTCCCATGCAAACGTCCTACCCCCTGCGCCAGCAATGGCTTGGCAACATCCGTGGTGATCTGCTGTCCGGCATGGTCGTCGCCCTGGCCCTGATTCCCGAGGCCATCGCCTTCTCGCTCATCGCCGGCGTCGACCCGAAGGTCGGCCTGTACGCCGCGTTCTCCATCGCGGTCGTCACCGCCATTGCCGGTGGCCGCCCGGGCATGATCTCCGCCGCCACCGGCGCGATGGCGCTGGTGATGGTCGACCTGGTCAAGGACCACGGCCTGCAGTACCTGTTCGCCGCCAGCATCCTGGCTGGCCTGCTGCAGGTGCTGGCCGGCGTGTTCAAGCTTGGCTCGCTGATGCGATTCGTCTCGCGCTCGGTCATCACCGGCTTCGTCAACGCGTTGGCGATCCTGATCTTCCTGGCGCAGATGCCCGAGCTGATCGGCCGTGGTCCCACGGTCTACGTGCTGTGTGCCGCCGCCCTGGCGATCATCTACCTGCTGCCGCGCCTCACCCGCGCGGTGCCTTCGCCGCTGGTGGCGATCGTCGTGCTTACTGCCGTGGTGATCGGGTTTGGTGTGGACGTGCGCAGCGTCGGCGACATGGGCCAGCTGCCCGACAGCCTGCCGCAGTTCCTCATCCCCGATGTGCCGCTCACCTGGGAGACCTTGCGCATCCTGCTGCCGGTGTCGGCCACGCTGGCCGTGGTTGGCCTGCTCGAATCGATGATGACCCTGCAGATCGTCGAGGACATCACTGAGACGCCCAGCGAGCGCAACCGCGAATGCATCGGCCAGGGCGTGGCCAACACGGTCACCGGTTTCCTCGGCGGCATGGCGGGCTGCGCGATGATCGGCCAGTCGGTCATCAACGTGACGTCCGGTGGCCGTGGCCGCCTGTCCTGCCTGGTGGCCGGCGTGCTGCTGCTGGTGCTTGTGGTGTACGGCAGTGACCTGGTGCGGCAGATCCCGATGGCCGCGCTGGTGGCGGTGATGATCATGGTCAGCATCGGCACCTTCAGCTGGCGCTCGCTGCGCGACCTGCGCACGCATCCGCGCAGTTCCTCGACCGTGATGCTGCTGACCGTGGTGGTCACCGTGGCCACCCACGACCTGGCCAAGGGCGTGCTCAGTGGCGTGCTGCTGTCGGCGCTGTTCTTCGCTCGCAAGGTTGGCCGCATGCTGGATGTGCAGCGCGAGGACGCCGGAGACACGCAGGTCTACCGCGTACGCGGGCAGGTGTTCTTCGCGTCCGCCGGCCAGCTGGGCGCCGCGTTCGACTACCAGCACGTGGCGCCGAAGGTGCAGATTGACCTGCGTGACGCCCATCTGTGGGACCTGACGGCGGTGGCCGCGCTGGAACGCGCGCAGGGAAAGCTGGCCGCGCATGGTGCCGAGGTGACGGTGGTGGGCCTGAATGTGGCCAGCCAGACGTTGATCGAACAGGTGGGCGGGCGCGCGGGTGGGCATTGAGGTTTACGCGTCCTGCTTCTGCGACGACGTGCACGCATTCTGAATCCAGTCAGGCATCTGAAATCCACGCTCGCGTAGCATGCGTTTCGTGATGGGGCCGATGGACGGCCCCGCGTTGACGGGCCACGCGCCTGGATGCCAAGGAGATGCAAGCAATGCAGGGAACGAACCACCTTCCAGCGGCCCCCCGTGAAACGTTCGGCAAGGCCGGGGCCATCGCGCTTGCGCTGGCCTTTGGCCTCAGCCTGGCGGCATGCCAGGCCAAGAGCCCGGAGGCGGATACGGCAGCTGCCCCCGCGGCCGCCGCGCCGGCCACTGCATCGCCGCCCGCCACTGCAGAGCCTGCACGCGCCGCACCTGCCACGACGGCGGCCGATGCTGATGACCAGGACATGCCGCCGCAGCGCCCGGATGATTCCTACAACAAGGCGACGTTGCGGCCGCAGTACGCCGCGTGCGTGAAATCCAGCGGCGGCGAGACACCGGCACTGCAGGCGTGTGGTGATGACGAGCTTGCCTGGCAGGAGCAGCGGCTCGAGCAGGCGTTCACCCGGATCGTCGACGGTCCCGACGGCAAGGACAAGGACAGGCTGATGGACGAGCAGGCCGCCTACATGTCCGATACCAATCGCTACTGCAGCTGGAACCCTGCCGAAGACGGGCAGGGGCAGATGCTGGACGCGCAGTCCTGCCGGATCAATCGCACGGCCAACCGTGCCGATGTGCTGCAGGCACTGACCTCGAAGTAATTCCCCCGCAAAGGAGTGCAGGAAAATGGATGTTGTGACCCAGGCAAAGCAGGCAATGGACAGCTGGCATCGCGGCCAGACGTCGGCGCATTTCGAAACCGGAGGTCGCGGCCCCGGCCACGTTTCCACTGGCAGGGGCGACCATGGCGGCGTGTCGTATGGCAGTTACCAGTACGCCACCAACGTTGGCGGCGTGGACGAATACGTCGCCGCCTCGCGCTATGGCAGCCGCTTCAACGGCCTGCAGGCAGGAACCCCGGCCTTCACCGAACGCTGGAAGGAAGTGGCGGCCGCCGACCCGGCAGGGTTTGCCAGGGACCAGCACGACTTCATCCAGCACAAGTACTACGACGTGCAGATGGGCCGCCTGAAGGATGTGGGCATCGATCTCTCCGGCCGTGGTGCGGCCGTGCAGGATGCGCTGTGGAGTACCTCGGTGCAGTACCGCGGCATGACCCGGTCGGTGTTCCAGAAGGGCCTGCAGCAGGCCTATGGCGAAGACTTCAAGCTGACTGAGCTGAGTGACGAGCAGATCGTCCGCGCGGTGCAGGACTACAAGCACGCCAATGTGCAGGTGCACTTCCAGAGCTCACCCACCCTGTGGGATTCGTTGCGTGATCGTGCGCTCACCGAGAAGACCGCACTGGTCGGGCTGGCGCGCTACGACCAGGTCAACCACAACCCCGAGGCTTACCGGGGCAAGGATTACCAGCAGGCGTTCGGTGAACCTGAGCCCAGCCAGCGTGGCCAGCGTGCGGCCGCATCGGCGATGGCCGACGGCGTGCTGGCACCCGGCGAGCGCGGTACCGAGGTCCAGGCCCTGCAGGCCAAGCTGATCCAGGCCGGCCATACCGGCCGCAACGGGCAACCTCTGACCGCCGATAGCCACTACGGTGCCAATACCGAGCATGCAGTGCGCGAGTTCCAGCAGGCGCATGGGCTGACCGTTGATGGCAAGGCCGGTCGGCTGACCCTGCAGGCCCTGGATACGGCGGTACGCGAGCACACGCCGGCGCAGCCTGTGGCACCGGCCACGCCTGCTGCGGCACCCGCACCCGCACCCGCGACTGCGCGCGAACCCGATGCCGCCGCCGCGCCCGGTGGCCAGCGCATCGTCGTGGTCGAACCCTTCGGCAACGGCAGCAGCAACCGCACACTGCGTCATGGCACCAGTGGCGAGGATGCCTACCGCGAACTGAAGATCCATCACCCGAACACCAACGCCGAGGCCGTGCGCACCGGCAATGCCGCCAAGGCTGACCGCCCGTCGGCAATGGTCGAGGGCGAGCTGGAAACGGTACGGACCCGCGGCGATCGCAACGGCATTCCGCTGGTGCACAAGGATCTGATCCTGAGCAATCCGCGCGGCGACCGTGAAGTGATGATTCCCAATCCCGTCGCAGGGTACGTGCAGGTCAACAACGACAAGTGGAACTCCGTCAGCATCTGGAGCCATCCGGCCGGGCATCCGCAGCGTGAACTGGTCGGGCAGGTGCTGCACGGTGCGCGTGGAACCACCCCCTACAAGACTGGTGATTTCGTCGAGTACGGTGCTCCGTTGATCCGCCAGTCCGATGCCGGTACCCCGGGTGCCGTGCACGCGCATATCGAGCTCGAGCCCGATCAGTACCGCAGGTTCCTGGGCGACATGCTCAACGACCGCATCACCCTGGGCGGCAAGGTGCAGGCACAGGGCCCGGAGGCCGCGCAGGCGGCACGCAGTGCACAGCAGGCGCCGATGGCCGATGGCGTGCTGAAGCAGGGCGAGCGCGGCGATGAGGTCAAGGCCTTGCAGGGCAAGCTGGCGGCGCTGGGCTATGCCGGGGCCGATGGCAAGCCGCTGCACGCCGATGGTGTGTATGGCAAGGACACGCTCGCAGCGGTCAAGCAGTTCCAGGCCAACAACGGCCTGGACGACGATGGCAAGGCGGGCCGCAAGACCCTGGCGCAGGTCGATGCCCCCAACGCGGTGAAGGCCGGTACCGCGCCGGCGGCACCGGCCCGGGTCGAACCTGCAGCGCCGGCCAGCATGCGCGACGCCGGGCATGCCGACAACGCGCGCTTCGATCAGGCGCTGGGCAAGCTGCAGGCGCTGGAGCAGCAGCGTGCCCAGGCCGGGCTGAAGCCGCTGTTCGACAACCCGCAGGAGGCCGAGCGGGCAGCCGGCCAGCTGGCCTACGAAAGCAAGGTGTCGGGCATGCGCCAGATCGACCACGTGGTGGCCCGCCCCGACGGCACCGGCCTGTTCGCGGTGCAGGGCGAGCTGGGGGATCCGGCGGCGCAGCGGACCTTCGTCGACCGCCAGCAGGCGGTGTCGCACTCGGTCGAGGCCAGCAGCCGGCAGAGTGAAGCGCTGGACAGTCAGTTCAACCAGCGTGCGCAGGAACAGCAGCAGGAACAGGTGCGCAACCGCGGGTTGTAAGCCACGCGGCATCCCGGGGCCGGTCGAGCGGCCCCGGATCCACCCGCCGCCATTCAGCCGTCCGGTGTAAACTATTGATCTCACTGGCAATGCCAGTCTCCACGATCAACACCCCGATGACGTCCGCCACCGCCCGTTACGCCGATTCCCTGCGCCTGTCCGTTGCCCCGATGATGGACTGGACCGATCGCCATTGCCGCGTGTTCCATCGCGTGCTGGCACCGGGTGTGCGCCTGTACACGGAAATGGTGCATGCCAACGCGGTCATCCACGGTGACCGCGAGCGCCTGCTCGGCTTCGACCGCAGCGAGCAGCCGCTTGCGCTGCAGCTGGGGGGCAGCGATCCCGCGCTGCTGGCGCAGGCTGCGCGCATCGCCGCCGAGTGGGGCTACGACGAGGTCAACCTCAACTGCGGCTGCCCGTCCGACCGCGTGCAGGCCGGGCGCTTCGGCGCCTGCCTGATGCGCGAGCCGGTACTGGTGGCCGAGTGCGTGGCGGCAATGGTCGACGCGGTCGAGATCCCGGTGACGGTGAAGTGCCGCCTGGGCGTGGACGAGGACAACGACTACGACGTGTTTGCCGCCTTCGTCGACCGCCAGGTTGCCGCCGGTGCCGCGATGGTGGTGGTGCACGCGCGCAACGCGTGGCTGAAGGGCCTGTCGCCGAAGGAGAACCGCGAGGTTCCGCCGCTGAAGTACGACTGGGCTTACCGCCTGAAGCAGGAGCGCCCGGCGCTGCCGGTGGTGCTCAACGGGGGCCTGGCCAGCATCGAGGCGGTGCAGGCGCAGGCCGCGCACGTCGATGGCGTGATGCTGGGCCGCGCGGCCTACCACGACCCCTACCTGCTGCATCAGCTGGAGGCGCTGCACACCGGCGCCCCGCTGCAGGCCCGCGGTGACCTGCTGCGCGCGCTGCGCCCCTACGTGGAAGCGCGCCTGGGCGAAGGCCTGGCGCTGAAGCACATCACCCGCCACCTGCTCGGCCTGTTCCACGGCCAGCCCGGTGGTCGCGCATTCCGCCAGGTACTGAGCGAGGGCGCACACCGCCCGGGTGCCGATTGGAGCCTGGTCGAGCAGGCGCTGGCGATGACCGAACGCGACGCCGATCGCGTCGCAGCGTGACGCCCGTCACATTCCTGACTTGACAAGGGACGGCGATTCGTCCCGAATGTTCACTTAGCTGAACGACGCGGGCGCAGGGCCGGAAAAGTTCAGACCGGATTCACCGCTGTAAACCAAGAATTTGCAAAAGATTTGTAAAACGCTGGGTTTCGAACCCGGCGCCCGATTTACGACTTTTGAACGAATCGCCGTGCTCGGCTAGGATCGCATCGATGTCTTCCGCTCCCTTCCATCGCCGCATTGCTCTGGCCACCTGCGTGGTCCTGTCGGCTGTGCCGCTGTCGTCGGCGCTGGCACAGCAGCCGCCGCGTGGCGAGCAGGCGCGGGCGGAGATGATGGAGCGGGGCGAGCGCGGCAACCGTGGCGACGAGCGTTCGCTGTCCGATGCCGTGCGCCGCGTGCAGCGCACCACCGGCGGCCACATCCTCGGCGCCGAGCGCGTGCCGTTCGATGGTCGTGATATCAACCGGGTGAAGTACATGGACGACCGGGGCCGGGTCCGCTACATGGATGACCCCGCCCCGTCGCGTTCACAGCCGCGCACGCCGCGGTCGGATATGTCATCACTACGCGGCGATAACCCCTGAACAGGGATAGTTGTCGCTATCAACCCGTACCCCACAGGCCTCCGGGCCACACCCAGGACACTAGGGAGAGTTCATGCGTATCCTTCTGGTCGAAGACGAAGCCCCGCTGCGTGAGACCCTGGCAGCCCGGCTCAAGCGCGAAGGCTTTGCCGTCGATGCTGCGCAGGACGGCGAGGAAGGCCTCTATATGGGGCGCGAAGTTCCGTTCGATGTCGGCATCATCGACCTCGGCCTGCCCAAGATGTCGGGCATGGAGCTGATCAAGGCCCTGCGTGACGAAGGCAAGAAGTTCCCGGTGCTGATCCTGACTGCGCGTTCGAGCTGGCAGGACAAGGTCGAG